>CAZYYP010000108.1:0-11321 GCA_964651695.1 uncultured Gaiellales bacterium
GGGGGCGATCCCGGCCACCGGCGTCGCCGGATAGTCCGGGCCGGCCGGGAGCAACGGGGCCGGCATGACCGGGGCGTCCGGTTCCGGCTGAGGGGCGACAACCTCCCCGGAGCCGTCGTGACCGCCCGGCAGCGCGAGCCCGGCGGCATGGATCGCGGCCGCCATGCGCGAGCTCAGCTCGCCGGGCGGCTCCGGAAGCGGCACGGCGCGGTAGCGCTGCGCGGCCTCCTGCAGGGCGAAGAGCGCGGCACGGCAGTCGGGACACTGCTCGAGGTGCGTCTCGACCGGCACCCGGTGCTCCACCGGCAGCGTGCGGTCGGCGTAGGCGGACAGATCGGCCAGATGGCCGCGGCACCCGGCGACCGCTGCGGGCAGCGCGAGCTCGGCGCGCAGGCGCAGCCGGGCTCGCGCCACGAGCGCCGGGACCACGGGTGCCTCGGAACCGAGCGCGAGCGCGATCTCGTCGTCCGTCCGCCCTTCCAGGTCGCGCAGGGCGAGGGCCATGCGCTGGCGCGGCGCCAGACGGGCGTTGGCGGCGACGACCTCCCGCGCGTGCTCACCCGCAGCGCGACGCACCGGTTCGGCGCCGTGGCCGTTGCCGCTGGCGTGACCATTGAGCTGGCCGTTTCCATTCCCGTTGGCGTGACCGTTGGCGTAGCCGTTGGCATGGCCAGTGCCGTTGACGTGGCCGTTCCCGTTCGCGGCCGGATCGCCGTCGCCGTTCCCGTTGCGCCCGTAGCTCAGGCTCCGCGCGGTTGCGTACAGATGCGCGCCGACGTCGACCGTGTCGGGACCGCCTCCGGGCGCCATCGCGAAGGCGCGCGCGAACGTCGCCTCGACGAGCGCCGCGGCCTCGCCGGAGCTCCCGGTGAGGCGCTCGCAGAAGCGGAACAGGCCGCCCTCGTAGGACGCGTAGAGCAGCGCGAACGCGCGCCGGTCACCGCGCTGTACACGGCGGGCCAGAGTGCGGCCCTCGCGCAGTTGCCGGCGCCGCGTCTTGTGCTTGGCGATCGGCATCGCCTAGAGAACCCTAGTTGAATCGCCACCATCGCCGTGCTGTCAAAAAACCGGCGAAAGCAGCAGGATTGAGCAGGGGTCGCCGGCCGCAACGCACCACCACGGGCGACCGGCCTCCGTAGGCTGCGGTGATGAATGACCTCCCCACGCGCGCCGGCACGCTGATCATCGGCGGCGGGACGACGGGCTCGGCGCTTGCCGGGCTGCTCGCCGAGCGCTCGGACGAGTCGGTCGTCCTGCTCGAGGCCGGGCCCGACTTCGGCCCGCGGACCGGCGGCGGATGGCCGGAGGACGTACTCGACGCGACCTGGCTCGCGCACTCCCACCAGCTCGGCTACGCGAGCGACGACGGCTACCGCGGGCGGCGCATCGAGTTCCCGCGCGCCGGCATGATCGGCGGCTGCTCGAGCCACAACGGCTGCGCCGCGATCTGGGGCAGCGCGCTCGACTACGACGCGCTCGCGGCTGCCGGTTACGAGGGCTGGTCGCGCGCGGAGGTCGAGCCGCTGCTGCACGAGGCCAGCGGGCGGATGCGCGTGCGCATCCCGGCCGAGGACGAGCTCGCGCCCTTCCACCGCGCCGCGCTCGCATCGCTCGTCGCGCTCGGCGTCCCGCGCGTCGGCGACCTCAACGACCTCGACGCCGACATCGGCGTCGCACCGTCGCCCGCCAACATCTCAGACGGGGTGCGCTGGAACAGCGCGCTCGCCTACCTCGACCCGGTGCGCGAGCGCCCGTCGCTGCAGATCTGCGGCCACGCGCCCGCAGAACGGCTCGTGATCGAGGGCGGGCGCGTGCGCGGCGCCGTCGTGCGGCGCGGCCGGGAGCGTCCTGCGATCGAGGCCGACCGCGTGATCGTGTGCGCAGGCGCCTACGACTCCCCCGCCCTGCTCCTGCGCTCGGGCCTCGGCCCCGCCGCCGCCCTTCGCGCGCTGGGCATTCCCGTCGTCGCCGATCTCCCTGGCGTGGGTGCGAACCTCCACGACCACCCGGCCTGCGAGCTCCCGTTCGGCGGGACGCCCGAGCTGCGCGGGGCCTGCGCCGCGCACGCGGCCGGCGGCGCCTTCGCTCCGATCGAGGGCGTGATCGCGAAGATGCGCTCGGGGCAGTGCGCCGCTGCGGGCTTCGACCTGCACGTCTATCCGGTCGGCGGCGTCGTGCCGGGCGGCATCGAGTTCTGGCTCCCGGTCGCCTGCATGACGCCCCGCTCGCGCGGGACCGTGCGCCTCGCCGGCGCCGACGGCACGCAGCCGCCGGTGATCGACCACGCCTACCTCGGCGATCCCGGTGGGCACGACCGCGCGGTGCTGTGCGACGGGATCGAGATCGCGCGCGAGCTGGCCCGTAGCGGCCCCTTCGCCGGCCTGCTCGGCGAGGAGCTGGCGCCGACGGCCGGCCTGACCGCCCGCGCAGCGGTCGACGCGACGGTCGCGCACTACTACCACCCGTCCGGTACCTGCGCGATGGGCGCCGTCGTCGACGCGCGCCTGCGGGTGCACGGCGTCGAGGGCCTCTGCGTCGCCGACTGCTCGGTCTTCCCGACCGTCCCGCGGGCCAACACCTGCCTCCCCGCTGTGCTCGTCGCGCACCGCCTGGCCGGCTGGCTCGCGCCCCTCTGAGACCCGCCCTGATCCCCCCGGGAGGAGTCGAACCTCCACCACTCGGGTTATGAGCCCGGTGCTCTACCGTTGAGCTACAGGGGGTGGCAGTGCCCCGGCTGCGGCGGCACGTCGAGCGCGGGGTTGCGGTCGAAGAAGCCGACCGGGCGCAGCTGGAAGCCGCAGGTGGCGACCGGCATGACCGGCCAGTCCTCGAGGCGCGGCACGTGGTGCGCCCCGAACACGTACCAGAGCACGATATCGGTGTCCTCGAGCGAGCGGTCGGCCGCCGTCCAGCGCGGCAGGCCCTCGCCGCCCGCGTGCTGGTTCGGGTACTCGCCGGCCGGGTAGCGCTCGTCGGGCCGGTACGGCGTGGCCCAGAGGTGCCGCGTCATGAAGCGCGCGCGGCGCGCGAACTCCGAGTCCGCAGCGGCCATCAGACCCACGTTGTCGCCCGGGACGAGCTCGTAGGCCACGGGTGTCCCCATGCGGTTGCGGCGAGCCGGGTTGCTCACGCGCCAGCGGCGGGCGGCGAGCGGATCGATCATCCGCTGTGCCTCCCGTTCACGGGCGAGGGTCGTCTCGTGAACCGTGAAGGCCTGTCCGTGCGGGTTCGCGGGCCCCGGGGGCTCGGGCCGCGAATCGACCTCCGTGAGCACGTTGCGCTCGCCGTCGACGTCGAGGTCGAGACGCGCGCAGAAGAAGTGCTGGTGGTACCCGGCGCTGACGCCGGGCGCGACGAGCGTCGCGGACGCCGGCTGATCGCCCGCCGCCACGCCGGCCGTGTGCAGGACACCGGTCAGCTTGGCCTCGAACGCCACGCCGCCGTCGAGCGTGAGATACCAGTAGAGGCCGTACTCGTAGTTGCCCACGGTGACGATGGTCGAGATCACGAGCCGCCGCGCGCGGCGCACGTCGGTCGCGCCGCTCCGCCAGTCGTGGTGCTTCCAGAGGATCCCCGTGTCCTCCTCGTGCAGGCAGATCGCGTTCGCGATCGTGAGCGCGCGCCCCTGGCTGTCGTTGACGACCGCGTCGAGGTAGGTGATCTCGCCGAGGCAGTCGCAGCCGAGCGCGAGCGAGTTGGCGTACGGGCCGATGCCGTACTCGCCGATGTCGAAGGCGTTCTTGAAGACGACGGTCGGATTCGTGTCGGCGTACGGGATCGCGAGCTCGGCGATCGACAGCCGGTGGGCGATCGAGCGCGGCCCGGTGCCGTCGCCCGCATCGAAGGCCAGGTCGTGCAGCGTGAGCGACTCGCGCGGGTTGAACCCGACGCGCACGCGCCACGGCCCCCAGCTCAGGGCGCGACCGTCGAGCGCCAGGCTGGACCCCTCGGGCTGCGAGACCTCGATCGGCCGCAGGTCGTCGCGATAGGGCCGGCCGCCGCCGTCGCGGTAGTCGCCGGGCTCTTCGGGCACCGGGAGCGCACCGTGATCGTCGATGCGCACGACCTCCATGGAGGAGAGGTCGACGATCGCGATCAGGCCGCCGATCGGCCGCGCGTAGCCGTTGTCGCCGGTGAGGTCGCTGCGCAGCCAGGAGAGCGCGCGGCCGACGCGCCGGTCGCCGTCCTCGAACAACCCCACCGACCAGGTGTCCACCATGACGAGCTCGAGGTCGTGGACGCCACGCAGCGCAAGCGCGCGCCGGAAGCCCGCATCGGCCTTGACGGCCACCTCGGCCTCGGCGTACTCGTCGGCGGTGACCGCGGCGTGCACGCCCGGCACGACCGCCCACGCGCTGAGCTCGTCGCGATCGAGGTCGACCAGCGCCTCGTGCGTCCGGCCGGCGGCGAGCACGACGAGCGCGGCCTGACGCGGCGGGGGCACGCCACCGGCACGGAATGCCGCGAGTGAGGCCTTGTCGGGCTCGCGCAGCTCGACGAACACGAAGCGCACGGCGTCGCCGAGCTCGCGCGCGGCGCGGACGCAGGCGACGGCGCGCTCCACCTCGCCGGCGTCGAGCGGGTCGAGCGGGTGTGCGCCGGCTGTCACAGGTTCGGATAGTACGGAGCGAGCGCCTGCACGAGCACGCGCCGCAACTGCTCGCGGCCGGTGGCGAGCGAGGGGATCTCGATGTACTCGCCGCGCGTGTGCATCTCGCCGCCGTCTGCGCAGCCGATGCAGAGCGCGGGGATGCCGGCCGCGAGCGCCGCATTGGCATCGGTGGAGGCCGCAACGAGCTCGTCGGGCAGCCCGAGCTCCTCGCGCACGCCGCGCACGGTCGCGAGCAGCGGCTGGCGCCGGTCGAGCCGCCCGGCCGGGCGGCTGCCGAGCTCCTCGATCGCGAGCGTGAGCGGCGGGTCGACGGCGAGCACCCCGAGCGCCCGTGCGAAGCGCGACAGCACGGCCTCCTCGAGTGCGCGCTGCTCGATCACCAGCTCGGCGTGCGATGCGATCGCATTGACCGCCGAGCCACCCTCGATGCGCCCGATGTTCGTGCTCGCGTCGCGCTGCGCGGGCTTGCTCAGCGCACGCGCGATGCGGCAGATCTCGTCGATCGCGCTCGGGCGGCCGCGGTTGGCCCACGAGTGGCCGCCCGGGCCGCGCACGGTGATGCGCACGCGCAGGCTGCCGACGGCGTCGATCGCGACGTGCTGGAGTCCGTGGCCCTCGAGCGCCAGGGCCGCCTCGGGCTGCAGCGCCTCGCACGCCGCACGCGCGCCGGCGAGGTTCCCGAGGCCCTCCTCCCCGACGGTGAACGCGACTGCCAGGCCCGTGAGGTCGTGCTCGAGCGCGAGCGCCTCGACGACGCGCACCGCGCAGATGACCGCCGCGGCGTTGTCGCCGATCCCCGGCCCGCGGACGCGATCGCCCTCGACATGCGGCTCGAGCGGCGTCTCGCGCGCGAACACCGTGTCGACGTGGGCTAGCAGGAGCAGGTGCGGGCGCACGTCGCCGAAGCGCCAGATCAGGTTGCCGGCGGCATCCGTCTCACGCTGCCCGGGTGCGGAGCCGAGGCGCTCCTGGAGCCACGCGATGCGCTCGCCCTCGTCGAAGGTCGGCGCCGGAATGCGCGCCAGTGCCAGCAGGTCGTCGAGGGAATCGTCCGCGGCATCCACGCCGCGCGACGCTATCAGGCAGCGATGCGGCTCTGATCGAGACCGTGGCGCGAACGGAACAGCGCTGCGGCATCGATCGCGGCATCGACGCTGAACCCGACGCTGCGCGCCTGGGCGATCAGCATCACGTGCTCGACCGCATTCACGTCGTACAATCGCTGCTTCGCGCCGAGCGTCGTGATCGCCGCGCGCTCGGTCCAGAGATCCAGCTGCATCTTCGTGATCCCGGCGATCGTGCAGACCTGCCCGACGGTGAAGAGCACGTCGCCGATGCGGGTCGCGATATCGACGGGTCGCAGCAGGTCGGACTTGTCGGCCATGCCCTTCCATCGGCCGCTGCGCACGCCGACTTGAGAGCCGAGACCGATAGGGTCTCGTCGACGTGGCCGATGATGCGATCACCATCGAGGCGGCGGGCCGCGAGGTGCGGCTGTCGAGCCCCGACAAAGTGCTCTTCCCGCAGGCCGGCTGGCGCAAGCGCGACATCGTCGCCTACTACCTCGCCGTCGCCGAGGCCGCGATCGTGCACCTGCGCGATCGCCCGTGCGTGCTCAAGCGCTACCCGAACGGCGTCGAGGAGCCGTTCTTCTTCCAGAAGCGCACGCCCAAGACCTACGACTGGCTCGAGACCGCGATCGTGACGTTCCCGAGCGGGCGGCACGCCGAGGAGCTCGTGATCCAGGATGCCGCGCACCTCGTCTTCGCCTGCAACCTCGGCGTCATCGACTACAACCCGTGGGCCTGCCGCCGCTCGGACCTCGACCACCCCGACGAGCTGCGCGTCGACCTCGACCCGCAGCCGGGTGCGGAGTTCGAGTCCGTGCGCCGCGTTGCGCTGATCGCGCGCGACGTGCTGGCCGAGAACGGCCTCACCGGCTTTCCGAAGACCTCGGGCTCGCGCGGCATGCACATCAACGCGCGCGTCCTGCCCGAGCACGGCTTCATCGAGGTGCGCCGTGCCGCCCTGGCGCTCGCGCGCGAGGTCGAGCGCCGCGCCCAGGGTCTCGCGACGACGCGCTGGTGGAAGGAGGAGCGACCCGACGGGACGGTCTTCGTGGACTACAACCAGAATGCTCGCGACCGCACCGTCGCCTCGGCGTATTCGGTGCGGCCGACGCCGGATGCCCGCGTCTCCTGCCCGCTGACGTGGGACGAGGTGCCCGCGGTCGAACCCGCCGAGCTGCGCCTCGACACGGTGCCGGAGCGCGTGCGGACGCTCGGCGACCCGGCGGCCGGCATCGATGCGCACGCGGCCTCGCTGAAGCCGCTGCTCGACCTCGCCGACCGCGACGAGGCCGAGGGCCTCGGCGACGCCCCCTGGCCGCCGAACTTCAAGAAGCAGCCGGGCGAGGCACCGCGCGTGCAGCCCAGCCGGCGCCGCAAGCCCTCGTCCTGACCCTCACGCCGCCAGGGCGCGTGCGAGCGCGACGGCTGCGGGCCGCGGCAGGGCCGCGCCGGCCGCCAGCTCGCTCGCGAAGGCGGTTGCGCCGAGCCTCGCGTGGAGCAGCCGGCGCGTGCGCTCGTCGAGCGAGCGCTCGAACGGCTTCATCGACGCCTCCATGCCGGCGAGCAGCGCATGCGCGGCACCCAGGAGGCGCGCACCGTCCTCTGCCTGTCCCGTCGTCGCGGCGACAGCGGCCAGACCGATCAGGCACCAGGCCACGTCCTCGCGGTCGCCGACGCGCTCGGAGAGCTCGATGCTCTCGCCGAGCAGCGTCCGGGCGTCGTCGCCGCGGCCCTGCTCGGCGGCGACGGCGCCGAGGTTGTAGAGCGCGCGGGCCACGTTGGCCGTGTCGCCGGCCGCGCGCAGCAGAGCGAGGCTCAGCTCGAACTGATCGACGGCGGTCGCGAGATCGCCCTGCGAGAGCGCGACGTCGCCGCGGTTGTTGCGCGCGAGGGCGATCAGCCGGCCGTCGCCCAGACTCTCCCCCGCCTCGATCGCCTCATCGAGACGCGCGGCGGCGGGCTCGAGCTCGCCCTGGGCATGCAGGATCGCGCCGAGGTTGCTGAGGCACCGCCCCGCACCCGGCGCATCTCCGAGCGCACGGCACAGCACCAGGGCGCGCTCGACGAGCACCCGGGCAACCGGGTAGTCGCCCTGAATGAGCGCCAGCGCAGACGCCGTGCGGAGCGCCTTGGCGAGCGTCGCCTCGTCGCCCGCCCGCGCGCGGGACGCCGCTCCCTGCAGGTGCGCGAGTCCCTCGGTGACGTAGCCGCGGATGTACCAGAAGCGCCCGAGGGCGGCCGCGAGTCTGAGCTCCGAGGATGCATCGCCCGAGTCGCGGAGCCACTCGAGCGCCACGCGGAAGTTGTCGTGCTCGAGTTCGAGTCGCACGAGCCAGCCTGCCTGCTCGGCCCCGGCGAGCTCGCGCTCACCGCGCTCGGCGAGCTCGCCGAGGAAGGACGCGTGGAGGTCGCGGGCCGCCGCATCGGCCCCCGGCAGCTCGCGCGCGTACTCGCGCACGACGTCGAGCAGCCGGTGGCGGCCCTCACGGGTCTGCACCATGCTCGCGCCGATCAGGACGCCGAGCCCGTCGAGCGCCCCCGGCCCGCCGACGGCGACCGCCGCCTCCGTCGTGAAGCCCCCGGCGAAGACGGCGAGGCGCCCGAGCAGGCGCTGCGCGCCGGGGTCGAGCAGGCCGAAGCCCCAGTCGATCGCGGCGCGCAGCGAGCGGTGGCGCTCGGGGGCGTCCCGCGGGCCGCCGCTCAGCACCTCGAGGCGCGAGTCGAGCATCCGCACGAGCTCCTCGGCGGGCACGCTGCGCAGCCAGGGGGCAGCGAGCTCGATCGCGAGCGGCGCGTCCTCCAGGAGCTCGCACAGCACCCCCAGTTCGGAGCGATCGGCGGCGATCGCCTCGCCCGCTGCGCCCGCGGCCAGCGAGCGCTGCTCGAGCAGCTCGATCGCATCGCCCCGCGCAAGCGGCGGAACCTCCACGACGTGCTCGGCCGAGAGGCGCAGCACGGCCCGGCTCGTCGCCAGCACCGTCAGCCGCGGTGCGGCGGCGAGCAGCTCTGCGAGCGAGGCCACCCCTTCCACCAGGTGCTCGAGGTTGTCGAGCAGCAGCAGCAGCTCGAGCGGTGCGAGGCGCTCGGCGAGCTGATCGGCCCACGAGGTCTCGGGGTGCTCGCGCAGGCCGAGCGCGCGGCCGATCGAGGGCAGGAGCTGCACGTGCTCCCCGACGGCCGCGAGCTCCACGGCGACCGCTCCGTCGGCGAGCTCCTGCTCGAGGCGGCGCGCGACCTCGGCGGCCAGACGGGTCTTGCCGATGCCGCCGGGCCCCACGAGGGTCACGAGGCGCGTGGCCGGATCGAGCAGCCGGTCGCGCAGTGCCACGAGCTCCCGCTCGCGCCCGACGGTGGGCGTCGCGGGGCGCGGGATGGCCGTCCGTGCGGGATCCGGCGTGCGCGGCGCCTGCAACGACGGATCGTGCAGCAGGATCCTGCGCTCGAGCGCGCGCAGCTCGCCGCCCGGCTCGAGGCCGAGCTCGGCGATCAGCAGCTCGCGGCCGGCGCGGAGGCGCTCGAGCGCCTCCGCCTGGCGCCCCGCGCGGTAGAGAGCGAGCATCAGCTGGCCGCGCAGCCGCTCGCGCAGCGGATGCTCGGCGACGAGCGCTTCGAGCTGCACGAGCACATCGTCGTGGCGCCCGAGCTGGAGGCTCGCCTCGATGTGCGTCTCGACGCACGCGAGCCGCAGCTCGTCGAGCCGTGTCGCCTCGTCGCGGGCGAACGGCTCGCCTGCGAGGTCTGCGAGCGCGTCCCCGCGCCAGAGCGCGAGCGCACGCGCGCAGAGCGAGGCGCCGAGGCGGGCATCGCCGGCCAGAAGGGCCGTCCGCGCGTCGCCGAGCAGGCGCTCGAAGCGCTCCGCATCGAGCTCGCCGGCCTCGACCACGAGCGCATAGCCGGGGCTCCGCGTGACGAGCCGCCCCGCCGGGAGGGCGCGTCGCAGCTGCGATGCGTAGAGCCGCAGGAGACTCGCATGGGAAGCGGGTGGCCGGCCTGCCCAGACCGCTTCGGCGAGCGCGTCCGGCGACACCGCCTCGCCGGCACGCAGCAGCAGCGCGGCCAGGACGGCGCGTGGGCGCGGTGCGCTGATCGCGATCGGCTCGCCGTCAGCGCTCACCTCGAGCGGGCCGAGTACCCGGAACTCCACGGCGCCTCCGTCCGTTCAAGGCCCCCTCTGCGGATTCTATGCAGCGGCATCTCACGGACGTGCGGGGCGAGCGGCGCGTTCCGAGGAGCTCGGCGGTACCGCTGCGGATCAGCGCTTCAGACGAGCTGGTCGATACTGCAGCTCGCCGGATCGCGGTCGTCGCGCCAGCGCACGACGCGCGTCCCGTGGCGGATGCGGCCACCGCTCACGTGGTCGTAGGAGACCTCGACGACGATCTCGGGACGCAGCTCGACCCACTCGAGCTCGCGCCCGGACGTCCACCGGCTCGCCTCTCCCGCGCCGTGCTCGCCCGTCTCGAACGGCCGCACGCGCTCGAGCAGCTCGCGCTTCTCCGCACGCGTGAAGGCCGAGCAGTGGCCGACCACGACGAGCTCGCCGTCGTGCCCGTAGAGCGCGAGGATGAGCGAGCCGATGCTGTCGGGCTCGCTGCCCGGCCGGTAGCCGCAGACGACGCTGTCGAGCGTCCGGCGCCGCCGCACCTTGAGCATGCCGAGGCGCTTGCCCGGCACGTACGGCGCGCCCGTCTGCTTCGCGATCACGCCCTCGGCCGTGTCGAGCCAGCGCTCCGCGCGCTCGGTCGTCGTCTCCTGCGGCGTCAGGCTGACC
The DNA here is from genome assembly GCA_964651695.1 of uncultured Gaiellales bacterium. Classification (GTDB taxonomy): domain Bacteria; phylum Actinomycetota; class Thermoleophilia; order Gaiellales; family JALYLC01; genus JALYLC01. Next base: position 10,454 of record CAZYYP010000108.1, read on the forward strand.
GGATGGCCGCCGACCTCGGCGAGCAGCCGCTCGAGCGCGGCGCGGCGCTCGGCGAACGGCCGCTCGAGCAGCACCTCGTCGCCCTCTGCGAGCAGGTCGAAGGCCACGATCGAGGCGGGCGTCTCGCGTGCGAGCAGCGCCACGCGGGAGGCGGCGGGGTGAATGCGCTGCTGCAGGGCGCCGAAGTCCTGGCTGCCGTCGCCCGGATCGACCACGATCTCGCCGTCGAGCACGTAGCGGCCGGGTGGCAGCGAGAGCTCCGGGAAGTAGCGGTCGAGCGGCTTGCCGTTCCGCGATTGCAGGAAGACCTCGTCGCCGTCGACGAACGCGATCACGCGGAAGCCGTCCCATTTGGGCTCGTACACCCACTCGCCCTCGGGCGGCAGCTCGGTTGCGCTCTTCGCGAGCTGAGGATCGATCGTCGGGGCGAGCGGCAGGGTCACTGCGCGAGCGGCTTGGGATCGGGGATGTCGAAGCCGCCGGCCTCCTCGAGCCGGTGGATCCGCTCCTCGAGCGGCGGGTGCGTGTCGAAGAGGCCGCCGAGGCTCGAGCGCAGACCGACGTTGTCGCGCAGCGGCGACTCGATGTAGAGGTGTGCCGTGGCGCGCGTGACGTACTTCATCGGCGTGGTGTCGTTGCCGAGCTTGGCGAGTGCGAGTGCCAGCCCCTCGGGGTCGCCGGTGATCTCGGCCGCGGAGGTGTCCGCCAGGTACTCGCGCCGGCGCGAGAGCGCCGACTGCAGCAGCGCAGCCGAGATCGGCGCCAGGACCAGCGCCGCGATGCTGACGACGAGCGCGATGATGTTGCCGCTGTTGTCGCGGTCGTTGCGCCGCCCGCCGCCGAAGAGGCTGATGCGGAAGAGCAGGTC
>CAZYYP010000109.1:0-11210 GCA_964651695.1 uncultured Gaiellales bacterium
CGCTTCGAGACGGGCGACCTGCACCCGGTCTCGAACTCGCCCTACCCCTGGTCGTAACGACAACCTCAGGGTGGCGAGATCACCGCAGGCAGTGCCACTCCGAGGGCGTGACAGATTGATTTTCACGGATTAGTCTCCCCGGGCGTGAATCGCTTTCATGCTCTGACATTGAGTGGCGTGGCGCTCGCATTGACGTCCGTCGTCGCGGTCTCGTCGACGGGAGCGACGACCGCCGCAATCACGACGTCCGCGGGCGACGGCATGCAGGCCTTCGCGGGTGACGGCGGTCCGGCGACCGCGGCCAAGCTGGCACTGCCCGAAGGCGTCGCGCTGACGACCGACGGTTATGTCATCGCCGACAGTGGCAACGCGCGCATCCGCAAGGTCTCGGGATCCGGCATCATCACGACCATCGCCGGGACGGGCGCGCCGGGATTCGCGGGCGACGGCGGGCCGGCCACGGCCGCCCAGATCTCCTCCGCCGGCGCGGTCGCAGTGCGGGCCGACGGGAGCATCCTGATCGCCGATGCGGGCAACAAGCGCATTCGCGAGGTCACCACGGCGGGCACCATGATCACGGTCGCGGGCGGCGGTCCCATTCACATCTTTCCCGACGTCGGCGACGGCGGGCCCGCCACTTCGGCCAACCTGAACAATCCCGGCGATGTCGCAGTCACACCCGATGGCGGGTTCCTGATCGCCGACACGGCGAACGCGCGCATCCGCAAGGTCGCCGTCGATGGCACGATCACCACGGTGGCCGGCAACGGCCAGAGTGGCTTCTCGGGCGACGGCGGGGCGGCGACCGCCGCGCAGCTCTTCAACCCGAGCGGGGTCGCACCCACCGCGGACGGCGGCTTCCTGATCGCCGACAGCAGCAACAACCGCATCCGCAAGGTTTCCGCGGGCGGCACGATCACGACCGTCGCGGGCGCCGGCGTCGCGGGCTTCGCCGGGGACGGCGGCAGTGCACTCGCAGCCCAGCTGCAGCACCCGATGGGCGTGACGCCGACCCCCGAGGGCGGCTTCTACGTGGCCGACACCTTCAACGGCCGCATCCGCTTCGTCGATGCGGCCGGCACGATCACGACCGTCGCGGGCGGCGCGCTGACGCTCGGTGACGGTGGCGCCCCGACCGCGGCACACCTGAACTATCCGGAACACCTCGCGCTGACCTCGGATGGCTACCTGATCGCCGATCAGACCGGCGACCGGGTCCGCCGCGTCTCCTCCGTCGCGGCGAAGCTCGTGGTCAGGATCACCGTGCCGGCGGGCTGTGCCCGCTCCACCTTCAGCGCCGCCATCCGCACCGACAGCTCGTTCCCCGTCACGTTGCTGACGGTGCGTCTCGACGGCCACCGGATCGCCTCGAGAAAGAACGCGGCTCTCACGGTCCGGATCAAGGCGAGGGCGCTCAGGAAGGGCCGCCACGTCCTGCGCGCCGACGCGGTGGACACGACGGGCAAGAAGGCCTCGGTCAAGCGCACCTTCATCCGCTGCCGCTCGTAACGCGGCTCGGCGCCCTCAGGGCTCGAAGAGGTCGAGCGCAGCCTCGGGCTGCTTGAACGGCGGGATCACGTAGATCCCGGCCGTCGTCGTGCGCACGGCTTCGACGAGCTCGCGGGCGAACGCGAGCCCGATCGCGGGCGCGTCGGAGCCGGCGTCGCGCAGCGCCTCGAGCACGCGCCCGGGCACGCTGATGCCCGGCACCTCGTTGTGCAGCCGGAGCGCCAGCGCGTAGCTGCGCAGCGGCCACACGCCCACGAGCACCGGGATCGGCACCGCTCCGCCGTAGTGGTCGAGCAGCGGCTGGAGCTGCGCGGCGTCGAAGAGCGCCTGGGTCATCGCGAAGCGCGCGCCGGCGGCGATCTTGCGCTCGAAGCGCTCGAACTCGACCGCGAGGTCGTCGGCCGTCGGGTTGACGGCGACGCCGGTGAAGAACGAGGTCGGCTGGTCGATCGCCTTGCCGACGTAGTCCTCGCCCTGGTTGAGCCGGGAGATGAGGTGGACGAGGCCGATCGAGTCGATCTCGTAGACACCGCGCGAGCCCGGGTAGTCGCCGACGTGCGGCGGATCGCCGGTCACGGCGAGGATGTTGCGCACGCCCTCGGCGTGGGCGCCGAGCAGCACGCCCTCCAGGCCCATGACCGTCGTGTCGCGCGGGGTGACGTGCGGGATCGTCTCGATGCCCGCCTCGCGCTGGATCGCGACCGACGCCATCAGCGCGTTCATGCGCGCCCGCGCCATCGGGTTGTCGTTGACGTCGACGAAGCCCACGTGCCCTGACGCGCGCAGCGTGCGCGCGACATCGATCAGCGCCGTGCTCGTGCCGCCCTTGGGAGGATCGAGCTCGACGCTGACGACCCACGTCTGCTCGCGCAGCGCGCGGGCGAGCTCCGTCTCGCCCTGCGCCTGCACGGCCGCGGCGGGGAGCACGAGCTCGCCGGCCTCGAAGACCGTGAGCGGGCGCCGCTGCTCGTCGAGCGCGGTGCGGATGCTCTCGATCTGCGCCGGCGTCGTGCCGCAGCAGCCGCCGATGATGCGCGCGCCGAGCGTGCTCGCCTGCGCCGCGAACTCGGCGAAGTACTCGGGGGAGGAGTGCGGGTAGACGACGCGGCCGCCGATGATGCTGACGAGGCCGATGTTGGGCAGCGTCGCGAGCGGCAGCTTGGAGCCGCTCATCGCGGCGAGCGCGGTCAGCGCCGCGTGCGGGCCGGCGCCGTGGTTGTTGCCGATCGCTGCCACGTCGAGCCGGCTCAGGCGCTCGGCGGCCTCGGCGGCGCTGATGCCGCCCGCGGTCTCGGCGTCCTGGTCGAAGGTCAGCAGCGCCACGATCGGCAGTGACGAGGCGCCGCGGACGGCCTCGACGGCGATCACGAGCGCGTCGAGGTCGAAGAAGGTCTCGAGCATGAACAGGTCGACGCCGCGGCCTTCCAGGATCAGCGCCTGCTCGGCGTAGAGCGGTCCGTGCTCGCCGACGTCGAGCATCTCGAGCTCGCTCAGCGGCCCGATCGCGCCGGCGATGAAGACGTCGCGCCCCGAGACCTCGCGCGCCTCGCGGGCGAGCCGCACCGCGGCCGAGTTGATGCGCTCGAAGTCGTCGCCGAGCTTGAGCCGCTCGAGGTTGCGGCGGTTGGCGCCGAAGGTGTTCGTCTCGATCAGCTCGGCGCCGGCGCGGATGTAGCTCGCGTGCACGGCGATCACGCTCTCGGGCGAGCGCAGGTTCGCCTCCTCGGGGCAGCGCAGTCCGGGCACGCTCTCGAGCAGGCGCCCCATGCCGCCGTCGGCGACGATCGGCGGGCCGCTGTGCAACCGCGCGAGAAAGTCAGCCATGCGGCCCCTCCGGGCCTAGAGGTTCGGGCGCAGCCATCGTTCCGCCTCGTCGATCGTCATCGCCTTCCGCGCCGCGTAGTCCTCGAGCTGATCCTGGGCGATGCGCCCGATCGAGAAGTAGCGCGCGTGGGGATTGGCGAAGTAGACGCCGCTCACGGCCGCGGCGGGCTGCATCGCGAACGATTCGGTCAGCTTCAGGCCCGCGCGCCCGGCGTCGAGGAGCGCGAACAGCCGGCCCTTCTCGGAGTGGTCGGGACAGGCCGGGTACCCGAACGCCGGCCGGATGCCGCGGTAGCGCTCGTGCGCGAGGTCGTCGGCGTCGAGCTGCTCGTCCGGCGCGTACCACGCGCGGCGCACCTGCAGGTGGAGGTACTCCGCGAAGGACTCCGCGAGCCGGTCGGCGAGCGCCTTGACCATGATCGAGCTGTAGTCGTCATGCTCGCGCTCGAAGCCGGCCGAGAGCTCCTCGGCGCCGTGGATCGCGACGGCGAACGCGCCGATGCCGTCGGCGAGGCCGGTCTCGGCAGGAGCGACGTAGTCGGCCAGCGAGCGGTTCGGCCGCGAGTCGCCGTAGGCGGTCTGCTGGCGCAGCATCGGGAAGCGCGTGCCGTCGGCGAGCACGATGTCGTCGCCCTCGGTCGCGGCCGGCCAGAAGCCGTACACGCCCTGGGCGCGCAACTGCTCTCCGGCCACGATGGTGTCGAGCAGCTCGTTGGCAGCGGCGTAGAGGTCACGCGCGGCGGCGCCCTGGCGCGGGTCGTCGAGGATCGCCGGGAAGCGGCCCTTGAGCTCCCAGGCGTGGAAGAAGAAGCTCCAGTCGATGTAGCCGCGCAGATCGGCGAGCGCGGGCGCGACCTCGCGCGTGCCGGTGAACGGCGGTGGGGCGGGCGGCTCGGCGCTCCAGTCGATCGGCGTGCGGTGGGCGCGCGCCTCCCCGAGCGGGAGCAGGGGCTTGCGCTGCTTCTCGTCGTGCACGGTGCGCAGGCGCGCCTGCTCGGCGCGGTTCTCGGCGTCGAGCGCTCCGCGGCGATCGTCGTCGAGCAGGGCGTTGACGACGTCGACGACGCGCGAGGCGTCGAGCACGTGCACGGTCTCCTGCTCGTAGGCCGGCGCGATGCGCACCGCGGTGTGCTGCCGGGACGTAGTGGCGCCTCCGATCAGCAGCGGCAGGTTGAGCTCGCGGCGCTGCATCTCGGTCGCGACCGAGACCATCTCGTCGAGCGACGGGGTGATCAGGCCGGAGAGCCCGACCGCGTCGCAGCCCTGCTCGACGGCGGTCGTGAGGATCGTGTCGGCGTGCACCATCACGCCGAGGTCGATCACCTCGTAGCCGTTGCACGCGAGCACGACGCCGACGATGTTCTTGCCGATGTCGTGCACGTCGCCCTTGACGGTGGCGAGCACGATCTTGCCGGCGTGGGCGCTGCCGGCCTCCTCGGCCTCCATGAACGGCTCCAGGTAAGCGACGGCGCGCTTCATCACGCGCGCGCTCTTGACGACCTGCGGCAGGAACATGCGCCCGTCGCCGAAGCGCTCGCCGACGACCTTCATGCCGTCCATGAGCGGGCCCTCGATCACCGCGAGCGGACGGCTCGCCTCGAGCCGCGCCTCCTCGGCGTCGGCCTCGGCGAAGTCGACGATCCCGTGGATGACCGCATGGGCGAGCCGCTCGCCGACCGGCGCCTCGCGCCAGGCGAGGTCGACCTCGCGCTCGGTCGCCTTGCCCGTGACCGAGTCGGCGAGCACCACGAGCCGCTCGGTCGCGTCGCTGCGCCGCGCGAGGATGACGTCTTCCACGTGCTCGAGCAGCTCGGCCGGGATGTCCGCGTAGACGGCGAGCTGGCCGGCGTTGACGATGCCCATGTCGAGGCCCGCGTGGATCGCGTGGTAGAGGAAGGCGGCGTGCATCGCCTCGCGCACGACGTCGTTGCCGCGGAACGAGAACGACAGGTTGGAGACGCCGCCGCTCGTCAGCGAGCCCGGGCAGCGCGCCTTGATCGGCGCCTGGGCCTCGATGAAGTTGCGGGCGAAGAGGTCGTGCTCCTCCATGCCGGTCGCGACGGCGAGGATGTTGGCGTCGAAGATGATGTCCTCGGGCCGGAAGCCCACCACCTCGGTGAGGAGGTCGTAGGCGCGACCGCAGATCGCGACCTTGCGCTCGACCGACTCGGCCTGACCCTCCTCGTCGAAGGCCATCACGACGACGGCCGCCCCGAAGCGCACGACCTCGCGCGCCTTGGCGAGGAAGTCCTCCTCGCCCTCCTTGAGCGAGATCGAGTTGACGATCCCCTTGCCCTGCAGGCAGCGCAGCCCGGCCTGGATGACCGTCCAGCGCGAGCTGTCGACCATGATCGGCAGCCGCGCGATCTCCGGCTCGGTCGCGATGAGGTTGAGGAAGCGCGTCATCGCGGCCTCGGAATCGAGCATCCCCTCGTCCATGTTGACGTCGAGCACGTTGGCGCCGCCGCGCACCTGCTCGAGCGCCACATCGACCGCGCCCGTGTAGTCGTCGGCCTCGATCAGCCGCCGGAAGCGCGCCGATCCGGTCACGTTGGTGCGCTCCCCGACCATCACGAAGCCCGTGTCGGCCTCGACCGAGAACGGCTCGAGGCCGGCGTAGCGCGGCGTCGAGGAGCGAACGGGGATCGGGCGCGGGTCGAGTCCCGCCACGGCCGCGGCGATCGCCGCGATGTGCTCGGGCGTCGTGCCGCAGCAGCCGCCGACCCCGTTGACGAGGCCGCTCGCGGCGAACTCGCGCAGCAGCGCTGCGGTCTCGGGCGCCTGCTCGTCGTAGCCCCCGAAGGCATTCGGCAGGCCGGCGTTCGGGTAGCACCACACCGGCACCGGCGCGACGCGCGCGAGCTCGGCCAGCCACGGCCGCATCTCGGCGGCGCCGAGCGAGCAGTTCATCGCCACCGCGAGCGGGTCGGCGTGCTCGATCGAGGCCCAGAACGCCTCCACCGTCTGCCCCGAGAGCGTGCGGCCGCTGCGATCGACGACCGTCAGCGAGATGACGATCGGCATCTCGGGCGCGACGTCCTTGGCGGCCACGATCGCCGCCTTGGCGTTGAGCGTGTCGAAGACGGTCTCGATCAGGAAGAGGTCGACGCCGCCCTCCACGAGCCCGCGCATCTGCTCGGCGTAGCCCTCGTAGACCTGGTCGAAGCTTGCGGCGCGGTAGGACGGGTCGTCGACCCGCGCCGACATCGAGAGCGTGACGTTGAGCGGGCCGACCGAACCCGCGACGTAGCGCGGGCGCTGCGGCGTGGCGACCTCGTCGCACGCCTCGCGCGCGAGGCGCGCGCCGGCGGCGTTGAGCTCGCGGACGCTGTCCTCGAGCCCGTAGTCGGCCTGCCCGATGGGCGTCGCGGTGAACGTGTTGGTCGTCGTGATGTCGGCGCCCGCGGCCAGGAACTGCCGGTGGATGCCGGCGATCACATCCGGCCGCGTGAGGTTGAGCACGTCGGGATCCCCCGCCACGTCGCGCGCGCGATCGGCGAACCGCGTGCCGCGGTACTCCTCGGGCGCGAGCCCGCAGGCCTGGATCATGGTGCCCCAGGCGCCGTCGAGCACGACGATCCGATCACGCATCAACGCCCCGAGAGCCGAAACCACAACCCCACCCTCACCCCGTCCGGCGGCCTTCGTCCCGCGATGCCGCAGCAGATCGGGAGCCGAGGCTCACGAGGCTGTTTAGGCGTTTATTCTCCTGGTCGCCAAGCCGCCACAAAACTGTCCAGTTGACCAACGCTACCACGCGCTGTGGTGCGTAGACGAGGGGCAACTGGGGTGCTGCGGCCACCCCGGCGGGATTGGCACATTCCGCGCCCGATTCGCACGCGACGCGCGCCACGGCGTGGGACCTATCGTGCCGCTCGTTACAAAGATGACTACCGTGTGGAGATATGAGCCGCATTCACGTCCTCACATTTTCGCTCGCGACAGCACTGCTCTTGACGGGGGCGGCCGCCATCTCCGCGGCCACGCCGATCGGACGATCCGTGATGGACACGGCCGCGGGCACCGGCCAACTCGGCTTCGCAGGCGACGGAGGCCCGGCGCGCGACGCCCAGCTCGCCATGCCGAGCGGCATCGCGGTCACCGCCGACGGCGGCTATCTGATCGCAGACCGCGCCAACAACCGCATCCGCAAGGTCGACGCGGCCGGCACGATCACGACGGTGGCCGGAACGGGCGTCGCGGGCTCGGCCGGCGATGGCGGAGCGGCGACCGCCGCGCAACTGAACGCGCCGAGCGCGATCGCGGTCCGCCCCGATGGCAGCTATCTGATCGCAGACGAGGGCAACCGGCTGATCCGGCTGGTCTCGGCGACCGGCGTCATGCTCACCGTCGCCGGCGGAGGCACGCCGCCTGGTACGGGGAATGGCGATGGCGCCCTCGCGACGAATGCCCGGCTCAGCAGCCCGGCCGACGTCGCGGTGACGCCCGACGGGGGCTATCTGATCGCCGACACCACGTCTGCGCGCATCCGCAAGGTGAGCCCCGCCGGGATCATCTCGACGATCGCAGGCAGCGGCATCAGCGGCTCCTCCGGCGACGGCGGACTCGCCACGAACGCGCTGATGCTGGCCCCGACCGCGGTCGCGACGACCCCCGACGGCGGCTTCCTGATTGCCGACAGGGACATCGACCGCGTGCGCAAGGTCGACGCGAACGGCATCATCACCACGGTCGCCGGCACAGGCGTGCGGGGGTTCTCCGGGGACGGCGGACCCGCCACGAGCGCCGAGATCGGCGAGCCATCGGGCATCGCCGTCCAGTCCGACGGCGGCTTCTACATCGCCGACGCATTCAACGGGCGCGTGCGCTTCGTCTCCCCCACGGGGACGATCACGACCGTCGGCGGCGGGCGCGCGGCCGGCGGCTTCCTGGACGGCCAGGTGGCGACCGATGCCCGTCTCGACCATCCGCGCTACGTCGCGCTCACGAGCACCGGCTTCCTGATCTCCGATCAGACGGCCAACCTCATTCGCCGCGTCACGAACACCGTCTCGCGGATCTCGGTCAAGGTCACGGCGCCCAGGGCGTGCCAGAAGCGCACCTTCACCGCCAAGGTGGCCGTCACGACGGCGAACCCGATCAAGACCGTGACCGTGTTCGTCGACGGGCACAGCAAGGCCGCCAGGCAGGTGGCGGCGTTCGCCATCGGCATCAAGGCGAGGCCGCTCAAGAAGGGCCGTCACGTGGTGCGAGTGGTTGCGGTCGACGTCGCGGGCAAGACCGTCGCGGTCACGCACGCGTTCAAGCGCTGCTAGCGGCCCGAATCAGATGACGTAGTCGCCCGTGCGGTAGCGGTCCTTGTTGGCGCCGATCCACTCGATGGTGCGTGCGAGGCCGTCCTCGAGCGAGACGCGCGGGCTCCAGCCGGTCAGCTCGAGCGCACGCTGCGGGTTCGAGATCAGGTGCATGACCTCGCTGTTCTTCGGGCGCACGCGCGCCTCGTCGTGGTCGACGTGCAGCTCGCGCCCGACGATGCCGGCCACGAGCTCGACGAGCTCGCCGATCGAGACGGCGCTGCCGGTGCCGAGCTGCAGCGTGGTGCCGTTCGCCGCGTCGCTCGCCGCCGCGGCGATGAACCCCTCGACGGTGTCGGCGACGAACGTCAGGTCGCGGCGGGGATCGAGCGAGCCGAGGCGGAGGCGGTCGCCCGCAAGCGCCTGGGTGATGATCGTCGGCACGATCGCGCGCGCCGACTGGAACGGCCCGTAGGTATTGAAGGGCCGCACGATCGTCATGGGCAGCTCGTAGGAGCGGTGGTAGGCGTCCATCAGCTTGTCGGCGGCCACCTTGCTCGCCGCGTATGGCGACTGCGGCTCGAGCGGGTGGTGCTCGTCGATCGGGACGACGCGCGCGCTGCCGTAGACCTCGCTCGTGGAGACCTGGATCACGCGGCGCACGCCCGCCGCGCGCGCCGACTCGGCCACGTTGAACGTCCCGAGCACGTTGGTCTCGAAGAAGTCGCGCGGATTGACGTAGGAGTAGGGAATCGCGATCTGCGCGGCGAGATGGAACGTGATCGCGGTGCCGTCGATCGCGCGCGCCACCGACTCCACATCGCGGATGTCGCCCGCCACGACCTCGACCTCGCGCGCCAGCGCCGGGTCGAGCCAGTCGAGCGCGCCGCGGTCGTTGCGCGAGTTGTAACGCGTGAATCCGCGCACGCGCGCCCCGTATTCGACGAGCCGGCCACAGAGCTGCGCGCCGATGAAGCCGGCGGCGCCGGTCACGAGCACCGGTGTGCCGGCGAGGGGATGCTTGCTCGTCAAGGTCGGGTCTCGCTCTGTCGGGGTTCTGCGGGAATGTCCAAGTGGCACTCGCCGCGAGTGTCACTTGGCCGAGATGGCGGCGGCGGCGCCGCTGCCGGTGATGCTAGGCGAGGAAGGGCGCGCTCCAGCTGCTCGAGCCAGTTGCCCACCAGCGCGTCCCAGCCGAAGCGCTCGAGTGCGAGCCGGCGGCCGTTGGCCCCGAGCCGCGCGGCGAGCGCCGGATCGTCGAGCAACTGCTCGAGCGCACGGGCGATCCCGGCGCCGTCCTCGGGCGCGACGACGATGCCCGCGTCGCCGTCGCCGACGAGCCTCGCCCCCTCGCCGGCGCCCGAGTAGACGATCGGCGTGCCGGACGCGAAGCACGGGAACACCTTGGCCGGCCGGGTGCCCTCGAAGAGCGGCAGATCGCGCAGCGTGGAGAGGCCCGCGAAGGCGACGGTGTAGAGACCGGCGACGTCCTCCTGCGCCACGGCGCCGAGGAAGCGCACGTTGCCGAGACCGCGCCGGCGCGCGTCGGCCTCGGTGCGCTCGCGCTCGGAGCCGTCGCCGGCGATCACGAAGAGGACGTCGCGCTCGGCGAGCAGCTCGGCGGCGTCGAGGATGACTCCCGCACCGTGCGCGAACCCCACCGTGCCCGCGTAGAGCACGACCTGACGGTCGTCGAGGCCGAAGCGCTCGCGCACCCCGGCGGCTTCGGCGCGCGGGCGGAAGAGCTCGGTGTCGACGCCGTTCGGCAGGAACAGCACGCGCTCGCGGGGGACGTCCTTCGCGTCCGTGAGCGTCGTCGCGATCCCCTCGGTGACCGCGGTGATCAGGTCGGCGCGCCGGTAGAGGAAGCGCTCGAGCTTCTCTGCGAGCCTGAGCGCGCGCCCGTCGGGCAGCAGACCGAGCTCGCGGATCGAGTCGGGCCAGAGGTCGGAGATGTTGAGGATCCACGGCCGCCGCCACGCGCTCGCCGCAACCCAGCCGGTGAGGCCGAGGAAGAGCGGCGGCGACTCGACGAAGATGACGTCGGGACGCTCGGCGCGCACCAGTCCGGCGACGCTCGTCGCGGCGAACGAGAGGTAGCTCGCGAGCCTGCTCGCGCCCGCTCCGAGCGCGACGTGCAGCCAGACGCGATGGATGACGAGGTGGTCGCCGTCCTCGCGGTCGTAGAAGCGGTCCCGGAACCCGTCGAAGATCCGCCCGCGCGGGTGGTTGGGCAGGGCCGTGACGACCTGGACGTCGTGGCCGGCCGCGACGAGGTGGTCGACGGTGGCCTTCAGCCGCACCTGGGCGGCTCCCACCTCGGGCGGGTAGTACTGCGTGAGGATCAGGATCTTCATCTGCCGGGCCCGTCGTCGTCACCGGTCCATTGCACGATCTTGCAGGGACATCGTACGTCCGAGACCCTTCCCGAGGAGCCTGTAGGCGTCGTATGCTTGACGGGTGTCCGCCGTTGCAAGCGATTGGGATGCGCTATGACGGCGATTGCAAGCCGTGCCGCACGGTTTATGTCGGCACCGCGGCCCGCCGTGCTTGCGGCTGCGATCGTCGCCCCGCTGGTTCCGGTGCTGGGCTACCTCGCCGCGACCCGCCCGACCGATGCGT
>CAZYYP010000110.1:0-11133 GCA_964651695.1 uncultured Gaiellales bacterium
GCGACGTCGTAGAGGCCGACCGAGCGCGTGCCGCGAAAGGCCTGCAGCATGATCTGATCGACGGTCTGGAAGCCGAGGAACGCGATGTCGGTGAACCACACCTGCCGGCCGAAGGCGAGCATGGCCCTCGTCGAGGGGCCGCTGGTGGAGCCGCGCGGCGGCCGCCGCCACTTGGCGAAGAGGTAGTAGCCGCCGACGATGCAGGCCGCGGCGTTGGCCGCGGCGTAGGCGATCACGCCGCTCACGGCCCCGAGCCCGATGGCGATCAGCAGCACGGCCGCCGGCAGCTCGACGACGGTCTTCGCGACGGCGATCGAGAGGCTCGCGGAGGCCTGCCTGGTGGCCTGGAACGCGGTGCTGAGCCAGGCGCCGATGTCGGAGGGCGGGACGGCAACGGCCGCGACGAGGAAGAGCGGCCAGGCGTCCGGCTTGCCGAGCACCTCGGCGATCGGCACCGCGAGGACGGCGAGCAGGATCGCCGGGACGATCGAGATGACGAGCTTCGCGCGCCCCGCCTGCCGCAGCACGGCGGCGCGGTGGCGGTCGTCCGGGGCCTCGACGAGGTAGCGGCCGGTGGCGGCCGGCAGCCCCTGCGCGGCCAGCAGCGCGGCGATCCCGGCCGCGGTGATCGCGAGCCGGTAGCGCCCGAACGACGCCGGCCCGAGGTGGTTCGCGAGCACGATCGCGAGGATCACCGTCGCGACGGCCGAGAACACCTTCGCAACGAGGATCAGCACCGCCTCGCGTCCGACGGACGACGAGGCTTGCCGGGTCACGTGACGACGCCCCCGTGGGCCGGCGGGCCCTTGGCTCCCATCAGCAGGAAGCCGCGGGGCGTGATGCCGTGGTCGGCACAGGTGCGTGCGAGCGACGACAGCGCCGACTTGTCGGTCTTGCCGCGCCACACGACCACGAACACGTCGTCGACCTCGGTCGCGATCGAGAGCGCGTCGGAGACGTTGCCGAGCTCCGGCGCGTCGAACATGATCACGTCGTACTCGAGCTCCTGGGCGAGTGCGATCAGCTGGCGCACCGCGGCGGGCGGCACCTGGTCGACGAGGTCGCCGTCGTCGGGCCGGGCGGCGAGGACATCGAGGCTTCCGCTGTGCACCGGCACGGGCGTCACGGCATCGGTCAGCTGCATGCCGCGCTCGAGCACCTCCTGGATGCCGACCACCGAGTCGATGCCGAGCGTCTTCGCGACGGACGGATTGCGCAGGTCGAGATCGACGAGCAGCACGCGCTGCCCGGTCTCGATCAGCGCGATCGAGGTGTTGATGGCGGCCGTGGTGCGCCCCTCGCGCCGCGATGCGCTCGTGAACAGCACGGAGCGGATGCCCGGCGAGGACTCACTCGAGGAGAGCACGCGCTGGCGTACGCGCCGGTAGGCCTCCGCCGCCCACGGCGCGAGCTGGCTGCTGCGCGCCGCGGTGATCGGGTGCTGGCCGCGGCGCTGGGGTACCCGCGCGACGATCGGCAAGGCGTACTCCTGCCGGAGCTGGCGCTCGGAGTCGACCCGGCGGTCGAGCACGGCGGCGAGCGCGGCGGCCCCCAGGCCGAGCGCGATGCCGGCGGCCAGCGCGGCGAGCAGCACGAGCAGCGTGCTCGGGGCCGTGGAGGAGGTCGGCGGCGTCGCGGGCGTATCGAGCGCGACCGTCGGGTCGCCGCCGCCCTCCATGGCGCGCAGCTGCGCGATGTTGGAGACGAGCGTCGCCTTCACGGCCGAGTTGGTCACCGTGGAGAGCGAGGCCACGAGCCGCTTGCGGCACGCCGTCAGCTCGCGGTTGAGACGCACGCCGCGGCCGGCGATCGTGCCGCGCGCGAAGGCGTTGGCGAGGTTCGCGGCGGCTTTCGGGCTGCTCGCCGACCCGGTCACGGACACCAGGTAGCTCTGCCCGACCGGCACCGCATCGACCTGCGCGAGCAGGGCCGACGGGGCCTGCGACGACTTCAGGATCACCCCGGCACGGCGCGCGACGTCCGGCGTGCGCACGAGCCGCGCGAGCGTCTCGACGTCGCGCGTCAGTCCGCCGCCGTCGTTGATCACGTCGAGGCCGCACTCGCTGATCGCCGGCGCCGACGACGGCGAGACGAGCAGCAGCGCCTCGGCGCGGTAGGTGGAGCCCTGCAGCTTGACCGCTCCGACGCCGGCCACGACGACGACGATCGCGACGGCCAGCGCGAGGAGCCAGCGATCGCGCACGACCGCCGCCAGGGCGGGCATCCCTCCGGCGGGCTTGCCGGGCAGAATCCACGTCGGGCGCTGCGGCTCTTGCTCGGGACCAGCCGCCCCTCCAACGTTCCCCTGCATCGCGCCAGCGTACACCGGGTCTGCCGAATTCGGCCACCCCCCAGGCGTGCAGGAACCGTGCCGTTACGAGGTCTTGTGGGAGCGTACCTTCTCGAGCAGCCACCGTCGCTCGAGCGCGGCGCGCTCGGGCGCGGCCAGCTCCCAGTCGCCCTGCGTCGCCCGCATGTGGTCGAGCACGGTCGAGACCGGCGCGAACCAGCCGTCGCGCTGCGCGAGCCGGCGCATGAGCCGCTCGAACTCCGGATCGAGCCGGCCCGAGCGGTAGAACCCCGCGCCGAGGTGCGTGTACATGATGCAGAGCCCGCGCTCGTCCTCGAGCCGCTGCTGGTTGGCCTCGCTGATCGTGCGCGCGAACGACGCGGGGTTGCTGCCCTCGGCGCTCGCGAACCAGAACTGCACGAACGGCCGCTCGGCGTCGTGGTACGGCGCATACGGGCACGCTTTGAGCGTGTTGATGTCGCCGTAGACGAAGTTGCGCACGTAGGTCACGCGCTCGCGACAGAGATCGCCCCAGAAGAGCGGGCTCCCGGGCACGTGGCCCGTGAAGCAGTTCCTGCGGCGGCCACGGGTGAGGACGTTGTAGGCGGGGCGCCGCCACCCCGACACGCGCGCGTCGCCGTGGTAGAGGCCGTCGCGGTTGCCGGCGTGGTTGGCGTAGGAGCGCGGATTCTCGCCGAAGGTCTCGCGAAAGCGCTCGAGGCCGAGCAGGGTGCGCTCGCGCGTCGAGGTCGAGCTGGATGCGCCGTGAATCGCGATCTCGTGGCCCGCCGCCGCGAGCGAGCGGACCCACGCGAGGTAGGCCGGGTCCTCGCACGACTCGCCGCCGAAGTCGGGCATCCCGTCGGGCTCGAGCATCCAGACCGACTTGGTGATGCGCATGCCGAGGCCGGTCAGGAACTCATAGACGGGGGCGCCGTTGGCGACCGTCTGGAGGTCGGTGTCGTCGAAGATCGTGAACGCGAACTTCTTGCCCTCGGGCCACATGCCGGCGCGCCGCGGACCCGAGGCTCGGCCCCCCGCGCGCGCCTGGTCAGGCCGGCTCTCCGGGACGAAGCGCCGGGCCAGCTCGCGGCAGATCGGCTCGATCGAGAACTCCGTGCGCACCCGCTCCTCCCCCGCTGCGATCGTAGCGGCTCGGAATGCCTGATCCGTGATCAGCCGGTCGATCCCGTCGGCCAGCGCCGCGGGATCGCGCTCCGGCACGAGGACGCCGGCGCCGTCGCCCAGCAGCTCGGGAATCCCGCCCATGCGCGTCGCCACGGCCGGCACGCCGGCGGCGAGCGCCTCCATCAGGGCCACGGGGATGCCCTCGCGCGCGTCGGCCGCGGTGCCGGCGCTCGCGAGCACGGCGATGTCAAAGCGGCCGGCGGCGAATTCGCTCAGCACCTCGTCGTGCGCCACGAACCCGCGCATGACCACGCGGTCGCTCACCTTCCGGCGCTCGATCGCACGCTCGATGCGACCCCGCTCGGGCCCCTCGCCGACGATCTCGAGCGTCACCCGCGTGCCGCGCTCGGCGAGCAGCGCGATCGCCTCGACGAGCTGGACGTGGCCCTTGATCTCGACCAGCCCCGCCGGGATCACGACGACGGGCGGCGTGTGCAGCTCGCGTGCGACCGGCAACCCGGGGAGCGCCACGCCCATGTGGAGGACACCGATCCCGCCCTGCCCGGCGCGCGAGCGAGCCGCGAGCTCCTCGGCGCCGAGCCGGTCGATCGCACGAACGAAGGCGGCCGTGCGCACCTTGGCCGCCAGCAGGTTGTCCTCGGCGATGTCCCAGCGGTGGGCGGTGATGCTGAACGGCACGCCCGAGACCTCGCTCGCGAGCATCGCGAGCGTCGCGGTCGTCGACGCCCAGTGCGCATGCACGTGCCGCACGTCGTGCTCGCGCACGTAGCGGGCGAGCCAGAGCGCCTTGGGCACGACGGCGAGGTTCTTCGCGAGCACCGCGCGCGACCGGCTCTCGCGCAGGATCCCGATCGCACGTACGACACGCAGTGGCGAGCGCGCGAGCTCCCGCACGGCCGCAGCGGCGATCGCGGGCGAGAACAGCCGTGGCTCGATCGTGCGCGAGAGCAGGTGCCGCCGGTCGGCCGTCACGGCGACGGAGCTCTGCTGCCGGGGGCACACGATGACGTCGATGCCCTGCCGGATGAGCTCGTCGATCTCGGGCACCACGAAGTGCTCGCTGCCGCCGTACGGCAGGGAGGCCGTGACGTAGACGACGCGCGCCGGATCGGTGACACGCTCAGACGCGCTCATACGTCCACCCTAGCCGCGGCGAGGACAGCCCCGCACGCGCGCCGCTCAGATGACCTGGAGCTCCTGCGAGTCGTGGCGCTCGAAGCTGACCGACGCGGTGAGCTCGTTGCGGCGCACCCGCGCGCCGGCGACCAGGGCGATCGCCGTCCAGGTGAGGATGCGCGCGTCGAGGGCGACCGAGCGCCGCCGCGCGTAGTAGCGGTCGAGGTCGAGCTTGCGCGGCAGCAGCTCGTTGCGGTACAGCTCGTCGAAGTCGTCGCCGACCAGCAGCTGCGACTCGTTGCGGTACTGGATCTGCGAGAGGCCCGTGATGCCCGGCCGCACGGTCAGGATCTCGCGGAACTCCTCGCGGAACTCGGCCACGAAGGACGGATCCTCGGGCCGCGGGCCCACGAGTCCCATCTCGCCGCGCATCACGTTGATCAGCTGGGGCAGCTCGTCGAGCTTCGTGAGCGCGAGCATCCGCCCGACGCGCGTGAAGCGGTCGTCGTCGGGACGCGTGAGCTTCGGCCCGCGTGCGTCACGGCGCATCTTGCGGAACTTGAACATGTCGAACTCCTGCCCGTCCATGCCGATGCGGCGCGCGCGGTAGAGGATCGGGCCCGGCTCCTCGACGTAGATCGCGATCGTGAGCGCGAGCCACACGGGCAGCGTGAGCACGAGCAGCACGGAGGCGACGACGACATCGGCGATGCGCGAGAGCACCGGCATGCGCGCCTGGTGGGGCAGCGGGTCGACGACGAGCAGTGGCACGCCCGCGCTGCGCTGGACGCGCAGGCGCTGGTCGAAGACCTCGAACAGCCGCGGCACGATGCCGACGTCGAGCTCGAGCTCGCTGCAGCGCGACGCGATCAGCGCGAGCCGGGCATCGGAGGCGTGCGAGTAGGCGAACACCACCGCGGTCACGCCGTAGTCGGCGACGACCGTCTCGAAGTCGCCCAGATCGCCGACCAGATCGTCCTCGCCGGAGTCGTCGATCCGGCCCACGATCACGCCGCGCTGGTCGCGCACCGCGGCGAGCTCGTAGGCGTCGGCGGCATAGCCGCTGCCGACGAGCAGGATGCGGTCCTTCGGGCGCTCGGGCAGCAGCCGCCAGGCGATGCCGGTCACGACCGCCGCCGCGGCGAGCGCGACGAGCGCGTGCAGCGGCTCGAGGCCGAGGCGGGCGGCGTCCCAGCCGACGCCGAGCGCGATCGCGACGACCGCGGCCGCGGAGGCCGAGATCGTGCGCCGCAAGCGCCGTGTGCCCGACGGCGAATACCCCTCGGCGGCCGCCCACACCGCGGCGGCGAGGATGCCGATCACGCCGGCTCGCGCCGCGCCCGTGCCCTCGAAGACGATGGCACTCCCTGCGACGGCGACGCCGACAACCAGGAACGCGACGGGGAGACGAGAACCTCGACCCCAGCGCTGCGACTGCGCCTGAAGGTCAACTTCGGCCGTTCCTTGCGACAATGCTGCCCGTTCTCTCGGCGGCGACTCCGGACTCCAACTTCGATCAGGCTACAACGCAATCCCGCAGGTTTCAGCGGGGGATTCCACTACCCAATTTGCGGCCCAAGTGGGGTGGCGCAGGCGCCGGTTGCTCGACGACGAGGACACTGTCCATGTCCGAGAACTCGGCGATCGCGCGCTCGTAGTCGTCGTGGCGCCCGATGTCGAGCCAGAGCCCGTCGTAGCGGTAGGAGCCGACGCGCAGCCCGGCGGCGATCGCTCGCAGCACGAGATCGGGGAAGTCGAGGTGCGTCCCGGGCTCGATCAGCTCGAGCAGCGCCGGGTCGAGCACGTAGATGCCCATCGAGACGACGTAGTCGCGGTGCGGCTTCTCGTGGTAGCCGACGACCGCATCGGTGAATCCGTCGCCCTTGTCGAGCTCGAGCACGCCGAAGTCGATCGTGGCCGTGCGCACCTGCGTCGCGACCGTGAGCATGTTGCCGCTGCGCTCGTGGGCGCGCATGAGGTCGTCGTAGTCGAGCGTCGTGATGACGTCGCCGTTCATCATCAGGAACGGCTCGCTGAGATCCTCGATGCCCGCGAGCGCCCCGGCGGTTCCGAGCGGGGTGTGCTCGAGGTGGTAGTCGATGCTGACGTCGTAGGCCTCGCCGTCGGCGAGCACGGCGCGGATCAGGTGCGAGAGGTACCCGACGGCGAGCGTGAGGCGCGTGAACCCGCTCTCGCGCAACTGCCCGATGATGATCTCGACGATCGCGCGGTCGCCGACCGGCAGGAGCGGCTTGGGGAGGATCGTCGTGAACGGCCCGAGCCGCGTGCCCTTGCCGCCGGCGAGGATGACCGCGCGGCGCTCGCTGTCGCGCACGCTCACGCGAGCGCCTCCGCGAGCGCCGAGACGACCGTCTCGACCTGCTCGCCGCTCATGTGCGCGAACATCGGCAGCGTGATCGCGCGCGCCGAGTACGCATCGGTGAGCGGCAGCTCGACCGCCGCGTCGGCGTAGATCTGGAAGCGGTGCGCCGGCGGGTAGTGCAGGCTCGTCTGCACGCCCTGCTCGGCGAGCGCCCGCCGCACCCCGTCGCGATCGGCGCCGACGGGCAGGACGACCGTGAAGAGGTGGTGCGCGAGCGACTCGGCCCCCTGCGGAGCGCGCATCGGCTCGACGCCCTCGACCCCGGACAGCAGCTCGCGGTAGCGCTCGTCGAGCAGGCCGCGCAATGCGTTCTCGTCGTCCAGCCGCGCCAGGCGGCTGAGCCCGAGCGCCGAGCGCGCCTCGTCGATGCGGAAGTTGTGGCCGGTCGCGACGACGTCGTAGCCGGCCGCGTGCCCGCGGTGGCGATCCCACGAGATCGCCGTCATGCCGTGCGCGCGCAGCAGCCGCAGGCGCGCGGCCACCTCGGCGTCGGGGCAGACGACCATGCCGCCCTCGCCGACCGCGAGGTTCTTGTTGGAGAAGAAGCTGTAGGCGCCCGCCCACCCGAAGGTGCCGAGGTGGCCCCCGTCGATGCGCGTGCCGAGCGCGTGGGCGGAATCCTCGAGCAGCAGCAGACCGCGCTCGCGCGCGAGCTCGGCGAGCGCGAGCGTCTCGCCGGGGTGGCCGCCGTAGGCCATGCTGACGATCGCCCTGGTGCGGCTCGTGATGCGCGCGCGCACCGAGTCGGTGGCCATCCAGGGCCGCGTCAGGCCGGCGATGTCGGCGAAGACGGGCTTCGCGCCGGTGTAGGCGATCGCGTTCGCCGTCGCCACGAACGTGAGCGAGGGGACGATGACCTCGTCGCCCGGCCCGAGGCCCGCGGCCATCGCCATGAGGTGCAGGGCGGCGGTGCAGTTGGTGACGGCCACGGCGTGCTCGGCGCCCGTATACGCGGCGAAGGCCGCCTCGAACTCCTGCGTGCGCGGCCCCTGGCTCAGCCAGCCGGAGCGGTAGACCTCGGCGACCGCCGCGATGTCCTCCTCGGTGACGACGAGGTCGGAGAGCGGCACGCGCCAGGCCGGGGGTGCGATCGCCGAGCTCACCGTGCCGCCTCTCCGCGCACGGGAAGGGCGGTCGGCCGCGGCCGCGCGAGCAGCGAGTACGCCACGTAGAAGCCGAGCGCGAAGATCGCCGTGCCGAACAGCGCCGCCAGCAGGCGGTCGGGATCGGACGGGCTCCGGATGATCGCGTGCACGAGCACGTGCGGGTGGCGGATCGCCGTCCAGCTGTTCCAGCGCACGACGCGGCCCAGATACACGCCGCAGGCCGCGAGCAGCGCGATCAGCTGCACGGCGCGCCGGCCGGCGGTGGTCCCGAAGAGCCGCTCGATCGCGCCCTGCACGAGCTGCACGGCCTTGACGCCGATCAGCAGGCCGGTGATCGCGAGCAGCGAGAGCAGGACGAGGTTGGGCCCGTTGACGCCGTCGCGCAGGTGCACGAGGTCGGTCACCAGGTAGGGCGCGTTGGGCAGGAAGACGATCCAGAGCCCCGCGAGCGGCAGCAGCAGCGGCCACGTGAACCTGCGGCGAGCCGACCAGGCGAGGCCGTAGGCCAGCACGAGCGGGATCCACGCCAGCAGCAGGTTGAAGCCGACGAAGGGGTAGCGCGGATCCACCTGCGCGTAGGTGCGCAGCGCGCGCACCACGAGGCACAGCGCGGTGATGAGGCCGATGAAGAGCGGCGAGAGGGCGTACTGCCGCAACGCATCGACGGACGAACGGCCGGAGGGACCCTCGTCTGGGACTGGCACGCCGTGCGGCATGTGCGCAATCCTAATGCAAATTGCTGGTCTTTATGCTCTATTCGTCATCTCGACACCACTTTCACAGCGGGTACCCAGACGACGGTCACCCGTCTGTCAGCGGATGACGAAGCTGTGCGTGATGCCCTTGCCGGTCGTGCCCTTGGGCCGCACGTGCACGGTGTGCTTGCCGGCGTGGAGTCCCGTGAAGGTGTGCGAGAGGCCCTTGACCCGCAGCCAGCGGCGCTTGTCGATCCGCACCTGGTAGGCCCGCGCCGCGTTGCCCGCCCAGCGGATGGTGTACGTGAAGGTCCGCTTCGCCTTGAGCGTCCTCGCCGGCACGCTCTGCACCAGGCTCGCGAGCACCGTCCCGACGGGGGCGCCGGCTGCCGCGGCCGGGGAGGTGATCGTCGACGCCGTGCTCGGCGGCGCCGTCGCGACGCCGCCGCGCGAGGGCCCCGAGGTCGGGGCCGACCCGCCGCCCTTGGGCGGCGAGGACCTCGGCGGGGTCGTCGTCGTCGTGCTCGGCGGCGTCGGCGGCGCGCTCGACCCCGGCTGGATCTGCGCCGGCCCGTAGCCGAGGCAGGCCGAGCCCGAGCTCAGCAGGTAGCTCCCGTCGAGGCCCGCGCTGGAGACGGCCTTCTCGCCCGAGACCGTCAGCCCCGCGTAGGTCTGCTGCGCCGCGTTGCCCGCGGTGCAGTTGTCGCTCGCGACGTTCCCCGAGCCGACGCTCCCGCCCCAGTAGGTCGAGACCGCAGGGCCCGCGGAGTTCGTGATGATGTTGCGCGTCACGGTGGTGCCGCCCGAGGGCGGCCCGCCCTCGGAGCCGATGATCACGCCGCCGCGGCCCGTCGTGTCGATGACGTTGGCCTGCACCAGGGTGTCCTGGGCGTCCGGGTAGACCTGGATGCCGTAGTCGGCGATGTCGTAGATCACGTTGTTGGTGATCTGCGTGCCGCGCGCGGTGTCGACGTAGATCCCGTGCTCGAGGCCGGTCTTCGGCAGGATGCCGCAGGCGTGGATGCGGTTGCCGTCGATCACGGCGCCCGAGACCGTCTGGATACCGACCTCCATGCAGATCGCGGTGTGGCCGTTGGAGATGTCGTTGCCGCGCACGGTGTCGTTGTCGCCGGCGATGAAGACGCCCGCCTGGCCCTCGGCGGTGGCGGGGTTGCCGTCGACCACGAGGGTGTTGTGGCCGTCGAGCGTGAGGCCGGTCACGGTGTCGTTGTCACCGCTGATCGCGAACAGCCCGACGATCGTGGCCGGCGTGCCGGGCGCCGACTGCAGCGTCACGCCGCTCGGCGCGAGCGAGTTCTGGACGCCGGGCGACCCGAACGTCTGCCCTGCCGCCAGGCAGCCGACGTCGCCGGGCTGCAGGCTGGAGGTGAGCTTGGCGAGCGTGCGCCACGGCGCCGCGGGCGTGCCGGCGGCCGAATCGCTGCCACTCGAGGATGCGAGGCGCGTGCACGCCGCCGCGCTGCTCGCCGCATGGCTCGCCGAGAGGTGCATCGCCGTGAACACGCCTGCCGCCCCGAGCGTCGCGAGGGCGGCGAGGCCTACGAGCTTGAATCGTCTGATGACCATGAGGAGAAGTACGCTCCCGCGTCGCCTGCAGTAGGCGCCGACGGTCCGAGAAAAGGAGTGTGCGATGCTCATCTCAGGCTGCTCGCCGGCGCTCATCTGGCAACCGGTCATCGCCGGCTGCCGTCCTGTCTGACGCTAGCACGTACACGCTATGACAGATGTCAAATCTGGCATGGACTGGAGAGACTTGCACGTTTCCCAGGCCGCCAGAATGCCGGAGTCTGTCGAAAGGGGCCGACGCGCCCCGGGCGCCTGTCAGCGCCGCAGGCCGGCCGTGGCGGCGAGCAGCTCCGCGGCGCGCGCGAGGGGCGCCGCCGCCGCGCTGCGGGCCTCGGCGTCGAACCGCTCCGGCCCCTGCACGCCGAGCACGGCCACGAGGCGCCCGTCGTCGGCCAGCACGGGCGCGGCGATGGCGTTGAGCCCCGGCTCGCGCTCGCCCGCGGCCTCGGCGATGCCGGCTGCGCGCACCTCGGCCACGGCGTGCTCGATCTCGGCCAGCGTCGTCAGCGTGCGCGGCGTGTAGCGCTCGAGCGGCTCCCCGAGCGAGGCGAGCGCACCCGGCACGTGCGCGAGCACGAGCTTGCCCACCGCCGTCGCGTGCGCCACCGACGCGCGGCCGATCTCGGCGCGGCTCGAGACGCTGTGCGGGCTCGGCGCGAAATCGACCGTCACGCCCTCGCCCTGGGCCGGCAGCGAGAGCGTGGCCGTCTCGCCCGTCTCGCGCACGAGCTGCTCGAGCAGCGGCCGCGCGCGGTCGCGCAGGTCGAGCCGCGCGAGCGCCGCGTTGCCGAGGTGCACGAGCCGCAG
>CAZYYP010000111.1:0-10951 GCA_964651695.1 uncultured Gaiellales bacterium
CGCCGACGAGCACCGCCGCGAGCGTCATCAGGCGCACGTCGCGGTTGCGGATGTGGGAGATCTCGTGCGCCATCACGCCCTCGAGCTCGCGCTGGTCCATGAGCGCGACGAGGCCGGTCGTCGCCGCCACGTACGCATCGCTCGGCTTGCGACCGGCGGCGAACGCATTCGGCGCGTCATCCTCGACCAGGTACACCGGCGGCGTGTGGTCGAGCCCGGCCGCGATCGAGACGTTCTCGACCGCGCGCACGAGCTCGGGTTGCTCGGCCTTCGTCACGGGCTTGGCATGCGCGACGCTCGCCACGAGCCGCCCCGCCCCCAGGTACGAGAAGATCCCGTACCCCATCCCGATGACCCCGACGAGGATGCCGACGCTCGGCGAGAACGCGAACCACACCGCGGTCATGAAGGCGGCGACGAGCAGGCCGAACCCGAAGATCACGAACACGCTCCGGATCTGGTTCGAGCGGATCTGCTCCTGCAGGCTCACGACAGGCTGACGGCCACCGGAGCGCGATCCGCGTCAGCGTCGATGCGGAAGAACTCGCGCTCGCGGAACCCGCCGAGGCGGGCGATGATGTTCGTCGGGACGCTCTGGATGAGGGAGTTGAAGCGCCGCACCGTGGTGTTGTAATACCGGCGGGCCGCGGCGATCTTGTCCTCGGTGTCGCTCAGCTCGGCCTGCAGGCGCTGGAAGTTCTCCGAGGCGCGCAGCTGCGGATAGGCCTCGGCGACGCCGAAGAGGCCGGTGAGCGCCGCCGTCATCGCGACGTCCGCCGTGGCGGCCTGCGCGACGCCGCGCGCGCCCATCGCCTGGGCGCGGGCCTGCGCGACGGCCTCGAACACGCCGCTCTCGTGGGCCGCGTAGGCCTTGACGGTCTCGACGAGGTTCGGGATCAGGTCGGCGCGCCGCTTGAGCTGCACGTCGATGCCCGAGAAGCCCTGCTCGGCCTCGTTGCGCAGCCGGACGAGCCTGTTGTAGCCGAAGACGAGCCAGAGCAGCACGATGACGACGATGCCGATGGCGATCCAGAGTGCGAGCATGGAACGGGACGGTAGCGTCTCGCCGCCACCCGCGTGCGCGAGATGCATCCAGACGGCGAACACGGGCTTCGCGTGGTTGCCGGAGTCGATCAGGCCGCTGCGCCAGTAGCTCGTCGGCGAGACGTCGCGCAACAGGAACCAGACGAGCATGTCGGCATACGGATAGTGCTGCCTCACGAGCGCGACGGACTGCTCCGCGAGATCGGCCTGCCGCTTCGGCGTGATCAGCCCGATGCCCGGTTGCCGGGCCGTGCGCCAGGCGAACTCGGTCAGCCAGATCGGCACGATGTCGCCGTAGGCCCGCTGCAGCGCATGCTCGAGGCGGTCGAGATTGCGGATCGTGATCGCGCCGTCCTGCTCCCGCTCGCTCTGGCGGTAGATGGGCAGGAGGCTGCCGAGGTAGGGATTGAGCGCGACCACCGCGGGGCGCGGGCCGCCGGCGGCGCGGTAGCGGCCCAGGAAGGCGATCGGCGCGATGCCGCCCTGCCCGCCGCGGCTCGCGAGCGGCCCGAGCGCGACCTGCGCCGCGGGCACGACGGCCTCGATCGCGGTCGCGCAGGCACGCATGAGCCCGGCCATGACGATCGGCGCCTCGAGCCCGTGCGCGCCCTGCGGCTGCAGGAACTGGCCGCGGTTGGGCTCGTTCCAGACCGTGTAGCTCGTCACGCGCGGCAGTGCCTTCGCCGCTCCGGCCGGGACGAAGTCACCCGAGTACCGCGTTGCGACCGCGCGGCAGAACGTGCCGTAGTCCCGTGCGTCGAGCGGCGCCCGGCGCGGGATCGCGCCCCCGTTGGCCCAGCGCGGCGCCTGCACGAGCGTGAGCAGGACGCGCGCACCCTGCGCGGACGCGTTGACGACGATGCCGTCGGTCGCGGCCCAGTCGTAGGCCGGATCGGCCGGATCGGCGGGCGCGGCGGGCCGCACACGCGCAACGCTCGACCAGTCGACGTTGTAGCGGATCACGTCGGGCCGCAGCTCACGGGTGAGCTGCCATGCGCGCGGGTCGGCCGAGGACAGGTAGGCGTCATCCTGCAGGCCCAGCTCGAGCGCAGCGGACGCCGTCGCCGGAAGAGTTGTCGCGAGCGCGAACGCGAGCGCGATCAGCAACCGCCGCATCCGGGCACCGTAGCCCGGATGCGGCGGGTCATGCCTACTTGGACTTCGCGGGGATCGCGTGCAGCACGACGTTGCGCCCGAGGGTGCCGCCGTTGCCGTTCTTGTCGCGCGCGACCACGATCAGCATGGCCTTCTGCCAGGCACCGCCGGCGAGCGCGATGCGGCCCTGGGCCTTGATCGGCACCCTGATCACCTGTGCGTGGCCGGCGGCGACCTTCACCACCGTGTGCGCGATGACGGGGCCGCGGGGACCGCCGAGCCGGATCGTCGCGACGCCGGTGCAGCCACCCTGCGTGCGGGCGTCACAGCCGAGCGTGGCGCGCGCCGTGCCGGAGCGCACCTTGAGCGGTCCGGCCGCGAGGCGCACCACGGGGCCGGTGCCGTCGCGCGTGACGCGCACGGTGATCGTTGCGGCCGTCACCGCGCCGGAGCCGTCGGCGACGTTGACGCTGAACGCGTCGAGGCCCCTGTACCCGGCCCTGGGCTTGTAGGTCACCGCGGCGCCCTTGATCAGGGTGAGCGCCCCATGCGTGGCCTTGGAGTTGATGGTGTACGTAAGTGCGTCGCCGTTCGGATCGGTGCACGGCAGGAGGATCTGCGTCGCGACGCCGACGCCGGCGCGCAACTCGCGCGTCAGGCACGTCGGGGGCGCCTGGCGGGCGAGCGCGATGAGGCCGCCGCTCGCCGCCGCGTAGAGCACGTCGCCGGTCGGGGCGATCGCGAGTCCGGTGGTCGCGCCGAGCTGGGCAAGCACCTGACACCCGGCTGCCGCCGTGGTCGAGATGCAGCCGGCGGGCGCCGGGATCGAGGTCAGGAGACCCGTGACGGCGTCCCGGCCGAGGGTGAGGATCGTGCCGTCACCGGCCGTGGCGACCGTGAGGCTGGTGCCGTCGGCGCCCAGTGCGAGCGCGTCGGGCGCCGTCATGAGGGGCGCCGAGGTGCAGTCGGCGATGCCCTGGCCGATGCAGCCCGCAACGCCTGCCGGCTGCACGAGCGCGCCCGTGCCGTCGCGCTGGAGGATCGAGACCGCGTTGCCCGCGGACGACGCGACGTAGACGTCGCGTCCGTTCGCGGCGATCGCGAGCGCCGAGGGCTGGGCGAGCGAGCGGCCGGTGGTGCAACCGAGCCCGCCTGCGAGGCGCGTGCAGCCATTCAGGCCGGGCTGCTGGGTCAGCGCACCGGTCGTGGCGTCGCGCTGCAGGATCGCAACGGCGTCGGCGTTCTTGGCTGCCGCGTAGAGCGTCAGGCCGTCGGGAGCGATGGCGAGCGCGTCCGCGCCCGCCAGGGCCCGGCCGCCGGCACACGCGCCGGAGGCGTCGCCGCCGCGGATGCAGGCCTGCTTGCCGCCGAGCTGGAGCAGCGCCCCGCCGGTCGGGTCGATCGAGAACGCGGCCACGGCGTCGGCGTCGCGACCGGCGACGTAGAGGCTGCGCCCGTCGGGCGAGATCGCGAGCGCCGAGGCGCCGAGCAGGCCGACGCCCGAGGCGCAGCCGCCGAGACCGCCCGGCCGCACGCACCCGGCCGCGCCCTTGAGCTGCGTCAGCGCACCGGTCTTCGGATCGCGCGCGAACCCGGTGACCGAGTTCGCGATCGACGAGGCCGCGTAGAGGAACTTGCCGTTCGGCGAGAGCGCGATCTGCGATACGCCGCTCAGGCCGAGCGCGTGGGCGCAGCCGCCGGTCGAGGACGAGATGCACCCGAGCGGGCCGGCCAGCTGGGTCAGGCCACCGGTCTTCGCGTCGCGCGAGAACACGGCGATCGAGGTGCCGCCGCCGGCGTAGACGTTGAGGCCGTCGGCGCTGATCGCGACCGCGCGGGCGCTGTCGACGCCCGGGGCCGCCGTGCAGCCGGTGGCGGGAGACTGCGAGAAGCAGAGCTGGGGCGTGGCGATCGGTGTCAGCGAGCCTGGCGGGCCCGCTGCGGCTTGCGCGCCGGCGATCGGCGCGAGGATCGCAAGCAGCGATCCGATGAGGAGAGCCCGCAGATGAAGCTTCATGGACGGGCGCTTCGACGCGCGCTGCCCGAATCCTGCGCGGGCGGTGTGAACGAATGCGGCCGGATCTGCGCGCCGCGGCCCGTCCCGGCACTCGCGCGCGGCCCGTCAGACGTCGTCGATGCCGACCCCGTGCGCCTGCAGCAGCGCCTCGAGCCGGGCGCGCTCGGCATCGTCGGCCAGCCCGAGCCTCGGCACGCCCGGCGCGAGCAGTTGCTGCTCGAGCAGCATCGCCACGAGCCGCAGCGCCGCGGCGCGCACGTCCGGTGCGGGATCGCGCGCGAGCGCGGCGCCCGCCACCGCACCGCAGGCCGTCAGGTAGCCGCGCCAGCGTTCGGGCGTCCCCGCGAGCACGAGATCCTCCACCTCGCGCTCGCGCGCGGCCAGCGTGCGAGCGGGCTCGTCCGGGTCGTCGAGCCGGGCGAGCAACGCCGGCCCCTCGCGCTCGAGCTCGGGCGGCAGGAACAGCCAGGCGTCGAGCCGGTCCCGGCGCGACCCGCTCACACGTCGTCGATGCCCGGCACCATCTCGCGCAGCAGGTCGTGGTAGTGCGCGATGGCGCGCTCGTTGCGGTTGAGCACGCCGCGCTCGTAGGTGCGCGCACCGAGCCCCCGCTGGACGCCCGCGCAGAGCGTCTTGTCCTCGTCCATGACCGCATCGTTGAAGCGCCAGTTGATGCGCCGCGCGATGCGGTTGGTGATGGACTCCTCCTCGGGCGTGAAGATCCACGAGACCGTCATCGTTCGATCCGGCCCGAGCGGCACGAGCTGCCAGGTGTCGTACTGGTCGGGATAGAGGTCGAGGAAGAGCGCCGGGAAGAGGTGAGCGTACGCCCAGGTGCCGTGGAGATCGGCGGGGTAGGCCTCCATGGGCCGCACCAGCCGCTGGTAGAGCCGCTCACGGCGCACGACCGACGGCTTGTCGCGCAGCGGCGCGCTGATCCAGGCGTGGCGGGTGCCGAGCTGCGGGTCGTACTGCTTGTAGTCGAGCATCCGCAGGAGGCCCGGATGGCCGATCGGGATGTGGTAGCCCTCGAGGTAGTTGTCGGCGAGGTTCTTCCAGTTGTACGGGTACTCGACGACGAGCGGCCCCTCGGCCTTGAGGCCCCCGATCCCGAGCGACTCGAGGCGCTCGCGCGCGTCGCCGAACCACTCGGCGAGCGGCGGGACGTCCTCGTCGAGCGAGACGAACACGAGCCCGGCGAGCGACTCCACGCGGAAGGACGGCAGCCGCACGCCCTCGCGATCGAGATCGGCGAAGCCGCGCGCCTCGGGCACGGCCGCGAGCTGGCCGTCCTGGCGGTAGGTCCAGCCGTGGTAGGGGCAGCGCAGCACCTTCGGGCACGTGCCCGTGCCGTTGAGGATCTGCATCGCGCGGTGGCGGCAGACGTTCGAGAGCGCGCGCAGCTCGCCGTCGTCGCCGCGCACGATGGCGACGGGCTCGCCGGCGACGTTGGCGGTCGCGAAGGAGCCGGGCTCGGCGACGACCCGCTCCGGACAGGCGAAGATCCACGAGCGCGCGAAGACGTGGTCGAGTTCGGCCTCGTAGACCTCGCGCTCCACGTAGGCGCGCGCGGGCAGCGTGACGCGCTGATCGCCCGTGACGCTCATGAGCGCAACTCCCCCGCGATCGCCTGGCGCACGAGCGCTCGGGCACGCGCACGGCCGATCCCGCCGAGCAGGGCCTGCTGGGCGAGGCCATCGACGAGCGCGCACAGCCGCGCGGCCGTCGCGGCGTCGTCGACCTGCGGGCCGGCACACGCGCGCACGTGGTCTGCGACCTCCTCGATCCAGGAGCTGTACGACGCCTCGACATCGGGCCGCAGGGCGGGCTCGTAGAGCGCCGCTCGCAGCATCTCGGACCAGATGCGCCAGCTCTGCTCCACCGCCTGGTCGTCGACGAGATAGGAGATCACCGACGTCTCCAGTCGCTGGCGTGGGGTCTCGCAGCGCCCGACGGCGGTGCGGATGAATGCGTCGACCTGGTCGTCGGCGTACAGGAACGCGCGCCGCAGGAGCTCCGAGCGCGTGTCGAAGTAGTAGTGCACGAGCGCGCTCGATACGCCGGCCTCGCGTGCCACGTCGCCCATGCGCATGCCGTCGCAGCCGCGCTCCGCGATCACACGGCAGGCGGATCGGAGGATATCGTTTGTGCGGTCCGCGACAGCCATCTGACTGACTCGTTAGTCAAA
Organism: uncultured Gaiellales bacterium; assembly: GCA_964651695.1. Taxonomy (GTDB): domain Bacteria; phylum Actinomycetota; class Thermoleophilia; order Gaiellales; family JALYLC01; genus JALYLC01. Next base: position 6,345 of record CAZYYP010000111.1, read on the forward strand.
CGCACTCGGAGGCCGATGTCAAGGCGGCGGAGCCCCGTCCGGCGGGTGCCCTAGGCTGCCGCCGTGATCCCGTTCATGCCTGCGCGAGGCGGCTCGCTCGACGTCATCTGCGGCCCGATGTTCTCGGGCAAGAGCGAGGAGTTGCTGCGCCGTATCCGGCGCGCCGAGATCGCGCAGCTCTCGCCGCTGCTCTTCAAACCGAGCCTCGACGACCGCTACGGCGAGACCGACGTCGTGTCCCACGCCGGGAGCCGCCTGCGCTGCGTCTCGATCGGATCGAGCGATGACATCGACGGGCACCCGGACATCCCGGCGGCGCTCGTCGTGGGCATCGACGAGGTGCAGTTCCTCGACGACGACATCGTCGAGGTCGCCCTGCGCCTCGTCCGGCGCGGCGTGCGCGTCCTCGCGGCCGGCCTCGACCGCGACTTCCGCGGCGAGCCGTTCGGCCCGATGCCGCAACTGCTGGCGCACGCGGACGACGCCGACAAGCTGCACGCGATCTGCCAGATCTGCGCCGGCCCCGCGACGATGACGCAGCGCCTCGTCGACGGCCACCCGGCCCGCCGCGACGACCCCGTGATCCTGGTCGGCGCGAGCGAGAGCTACGAGGCCCGCTGCCGCGGCTGTCACCGTCTCGCAGACGCCGCAGTGCCGCTCGCCGCCGCCGGCTGAGGCCGGTCTCCGACGGGCGACCCCCTCGTCCCGGGTGATACGAGGTGCGGACGTCACCCCTTGTCAGGACCCGGGTTTCACTGGATGCTCGCGGGCGACTGTGTGGCCATCGTGACGAGCCGGGAGCTCGCGGCCGGCAGTCTCCTTCCGTCCCCGACCAGGGACACATCGGCGGGCCGGGGCCCCGCGTGCCCGGCTCGCCGTCACTCCCGAGCGCACGCTCGACCTGTCGCCGAGCGCAGGAGGGGACTAGCGCCGGCCGGCCGTCCATTCGCCGAGCCCGACCGAGCCGGCGCGCACCTCGGCGAACCCGGCGCGGCGCAGGCGTGGCGCCACGAGTGCAGACGGGAACCAGATCGGCGTGCCCGGGCCCATGGGATAGCAGAAGAGCGCCCAGCCGCCGGGTGCGAGGACGCGGTGGAGCTCGTCCTCGAACGGCTGGACGAGCAGCGAGACCGCGACATCGATCGTCGCATCCGCGAACGGCAGGCGGCCGCCGTCGGCGACGGCGAAGCGCACGCCGCTGAGCTCGGGCTTGGCGCGCGCCCGCTCGATCATCTGCGGCGAGGCGTCGACGGCGTCGATCTGCGCCGACGGGAAGCGCTCCGACAGCAGCGCGGCCGCCTGGCCGGTCCCCGTGCCGACGTCGAGCACGCGCGAGGGCGCGTCGATCCCCAGCTCGCGCAGCGCGGCCTCGAGCATGCGCCGCGAATCGGCAACGTCCGAGCGGATCGTGTCCCAGGCCGGCGCGAGCCCGTCGAAGCGGCGGGTGTTCAGGCGCGTGACGACGCGGTGGACGGCGGGCACTCGGCCCTCGAGTCGTGTCAGCAGCCGGACTGCGTGCAGGCTCCGCGACTTCACGCGAAGTGGAGAAGCACCTTGCCGCGCTTGCCGCTCGCGGCCATGCGCTCGAACGCCTCGGCTGTGCGGGTGTACGGCACCACCTGATCGATCACGGGACGCATGCGCCCGCTCGCCAGATGCGGCAGCACCTCGCGCTCGAAGGCGCGCAACGCGAGTGCCTTCTCCTCGAGCGGCCGCGCGCGCAGCACCGTGCCGCGGATGCCGGCCCGGCGGGCCATCAGCTGGCGCAGCACGATCGGGGCCTCGGCGCCCGCGCCCACGCCCACGATCACGATCCGGCCGAGCACGGCGATGGCGCGCAGGTTGTCGGGAAAGTGCGGAGCGCCGATGAGCTCGAGGATCACGTTCGCGCCGCGACCGCCGGTCGCGCTCAGGACCGCGTCGGCGAAGCCCGCATCCTCGATCGGCTCGCCGCCGAGCTCGCGGACGAGCGCGGCCGAGCCCTCGCTGCGCACCGTGCCGAGCACGCGCGCGCCGGCCACGGCGCCGATCTGCACCGCTGCACTCCCGACGCCACCGGCGGCGCCGTGCACGAGCAGCGTGTCGCCCAGGCTGAGCGCCGCCTGGCTGCGGATGGCGTCGTGCGCCGTGATGAACGCCTCGGGCACGGCCGCCGCGCCGGCCTCGTCGAGCGAATCCGGAACGGCCGCCACGCAGCGGTTGTGCACGACCACGCGATCGGCGAGGCCGCCCCCGCCGACGAGGCCGAAGACGCGGTCGCCCGGCTTCCAGCCGAGCACCTGAGCTCCGCAGGCCTCGACCGTGCCCGAGACCTCGAGCCCGGGGACGTCGTGCGGACTGCCGGGAGGAGCCGGGTACGACCCGTCGCGCTGCGACAGGTCGGCGGGATTGATGCCCGCGTGCGTGACGCGCACGAGCAGCTCCTCGCCGCCCGGCACCGGATCGGGCCGCTCCTCGAGACGGATTACCTCGTTGCCGCCGGCACCGGCGAAAACCACTGCGCGCACGTGTGCTCCCTCGCTCGTGACTCTGCGCGGCAGCCTAGGCGGTCGCCGCGCCGGGCGGGAACCCCGCGCGGCAATGCGCTCCCCCGGTGAGCGCCCGGATGGGGGGTTCCGAGCCGAATTCACCCCTCCGTGGGGTCGATCTCTAGCATGCTCCGCCCAGAGGGCCCGAGCAGGACGACTCAGGAGGAGACGTGCACCACGCGACCCGTCGCAGACTGCGACATCTGGGACTCACCGCGGCCGTGATCGGCGTATTCGCGGCTCTTGCACCGATGGCTTCGGCCGACGTTTCCGGTTCCGTCACGACAGCGGCCGGACAACCGCTCTACAACGTCTACATCCATGCGTCGGACGCGACCGGCGCGACCGTGACGAGTGACTACACGGACGCGGCGGGCGCTTACAGCCTGTATGCGTCGACGACCTCGCCGCCGGCGTTCCCGCTCACGGTGACCTACGAGTACAGCGATCCGTGCGGGCCCTATTCGGCCCCCGCGCTGACGACGTCGCAGGTGGCGCCGGTCAACGGCGCGACGTTGCCCGCGGTCGCACTGCCGGCACTCGAGTTCTGCTCCGGCTCCTCGTCCGACTTCGGCGTCACGGCAGCGCCCTCGAGCGGGTACGTCGATCCGGCCGCGGGCCGCGTGCTCAGCCCGGCCGGTGGCGTGAGCTACCTCCGCCTGCCGATCCCGGCTGCCTCGACCGGACTGACGGTGCTCTACAACGGCGCCGCGATCGGGAGCTCGACCGGCACGACCTACGCGGGGTACGACGCACAGATCACGGCGCCGGCGGCCGGGGGCTCCGGACCGCTCACGGCCGCGTACACGGTCGACGGCGTCGCCTACGCACGCACGCTCGGGACGCTCGTCGTGCTCGGAGCGATCAAGCCCCCGCCCGCCACGTCGGCCGGCGTCGACATCGAGGTCATCATCGACATCTCGGGCAGCATGAGCGAGACCGACCCGCAGTTCCTGCGCAAGGACGCCATGCGCGCGCTGCTCGGCCTCGTCGGCAAGAACGACCGCCTCGGAGCCGTGGGCTTCGACGACAAGTTCGAGCCGGTCTTCGACCTCCAGGGGGTGACCGACGCCAACAGCGGCGCACTCGCGAAGCTCGCCGACCAGCACATCCTCGACCGCGGCGGCACCGACTACAACGTCGCGTTCGCCCAGGGCTACGGGGCGCTCACGGCGCCGACGGTCTACGACCCGGCCCGGCCCAAGTACGTGATCTTCCTGACCGACGGCGCGCACAACGCCGGCGACTACAACAACGGCCACCTGCTGATGGCGGCGAACCCGACCGGCCGGCCGTGGCCGGTGTGCGCGGTGCAGCTCGGCACGCAGTTCCAGCCGGCCGACGTCGTGCGCCTCAAGCGCATCGCCGGCGAGACCGGCGGCCAGTACGCGACGGCGAAGTCCAACACCGACCTCACCGACGACTTCCGCCGCTGCCTCGGCGCGGCGACCGATCAGACGACGATCGTCGACAAGAACGTGACCTTCAAGGTGCTCGGCAAGACCAAGACGCTGACCAAGAAGCTGACCGCCAAGTTCAGCGTCGCCAAGTTCTTCGTCAGCTTCACGCCGGGCGGCAAGCTCATCCCGGTGCTGGTCGACCCGAACGGCACGAAGCACACGCCGGGCTCGCCCGGCAAGAACGTGGTCTTCCGCCGCAGCGGCACGTTCTACCTCTACAAGGTGCTGAGGCCGGCGAAGGGCGCGTGGTCGGTCGTGATGACGCCCAAGCTGCTCGTCTCCGGCGCGCTCAACGCGCGCGTCAGCGTGACCGTGCCGCACACGTAGCGCCCGGCACGGCGAGCCGGCGGGGCCGCTCACGCGGTCCCGCCGGCTGGCCATGTGCGAGCATCCCGGGCATGAGCGAGCTCCCGGCACGTGCTGAGGTCGTCATCATCGGCGGGGGCGCCGTGGGCGCCAGCACGGCGTTCCATCTCGCGACCGGTGGCGTCACGGACGTCGTGGTGCTCGAGCGCGAGACGCTCGCGAGCGGCTCCACCTCGCGCTCGGCGGGCGGGGCGCGGTTGCAGTTCGCCGACGAGCTCAACGTGCGCCTCTCGCTGCGCAGCCTCGAGGAGTT
>CAZYYP010000112.1:0-10950 GCA_964651695.1 uncultured Gaiellales bacterium
CCGCGCAGCTCTCGGGCGGGCAGAAGCAGCGCGTCGCGATTGCACGCGCGTTCGCGGGCGAGCCGCGCCTCGTCGTCTGCGACGAGCCCACCTCCGCGCTCGACGTGTCCGTGCAGGCGGCGATCCTCAACCTGCTCGTCGAGCTGCAGGCCCAGCGCCACACGGCGTACCTCTTCATCTCGCACGACCTCGGCGTCGTGCGCTACCTCTCCGACCGTATCGCGGTGCTCTACCTCGGGCGCCTGATGGAGCTGGGAACTGCCGAGACCGTGTTCGGCGGCCCCCACCACCCGTACACGGAGGCGCTGCTCTCGGCCGTGCCCACGATCGACGGCGCGCAGCGCGAGCGGATCCGGCTCGCCGGAGACATTCCGAGCGCCGCCGACCCGCCCTCCGGGTGCGTCTTCCACACCCGCTGCCCGCGCAAGATCGGTGCGATCTGCGAGACGCAGGAGCCACCGCTGATCGAAGCCGAGTCCGCACACCACCTGCGCTGCCATATCCCGATCGAGGAACTCCGCGCACTGCAGCTCACGCGGCCGGGCGCGCCCGGCGACAGTGATTCGAGCGACCCGGTGACTGTCTGATACCCCTCCCAGGCCGCCGCCCGCGGCGGCCGCCAAGGGGGCGCATGTAGGCTCCCGAGAGGACGCGACAGGGAGACATCATGGGACTCACGATGGGAACGGGCCCGTTCGGCAAGCACCCCGCAGGCACGTTCAACTTCGAGCCCGACGCGCCGAAGCACCACGCGCTCTACCTCGAGCCCTCGCCGCGACGGGTGCGCGGCGTGATCGGCGGCGAGACCGTCGTCGACTCGACGGACGTCGCGCTCCTGCATGAGACGGGCTACCTGCCCGTGTGGTACTTCCCGCGCTCGGACGTCCGCTTCGACCTGCTCGCGGCGACCGAGCACACGACCCACTGCCCGTTCAAGGGCGACGCGCGCTACTGGACGATCCGCGCCGGCGGCAGGGTCGCCGAGAACAAGGTCTGGGGCTACCCGGAGATCCTGCCCGAGACCCCCGACATCACGCACCGCGTAGCGTTCTACTGGGACGCCGTCGACCACTGGTACGAGGAGGACGAGGAGGTCTTCGTCCACCCTCGCGATCCCTATCACCGGGTCGACAGCATCAAGAGCTCGCGCAGCGTCCGGATTGCGCTCGACGGCGTCGTCCTGGCCGAGTCGAGCCGGCCCGTCGCGGTCTTCGAGACGGGTCTGCCGACACGCTGGTACCTCCCCAAGGAGGACGTCGCCGGGGCCTACGAGCCGTCGGACCGGCGCACGGCCTGTCCCTACAAGGGCACCGCGTCGTACTGGAACGTCGGCGGACACGAGAACATCGCCTGGAGCTACGAGGATCCGATCGCCGTCGCCGCGGCGCTCACGGGCCTCGTCGCCTTCTACGACGAGATCGTCGACGTCGACATCGACGGGGAGCGTCAGGAGCGCGGCTACTCGCCGTTCGCCAAGGCCGGGAGTCACGCGTAGCGATGAGCACCGCACAGGCGACGCGCACGGTGACGCTCGAGCGCCGTACCGACATCAACCTCGAGAGCTACCGGAGCGTCGCCCGTGAGGGCGCGGGGATCGTCATCGGCGACGGCGCCGCGGAGCGCATGCGCGCCGCGCGCGCGTCGTTCCTCGCGCTCGTCGAGAGCGACCCGTCGGCATTCATCTACGGCGTCACGACGAGTGCCGGCGACGGCGCAGCCACGCTCATCGATCCGGACCAGCGCCGTGCCCTCGCGCGCATGCTCGGCCGCTCCGGTGCGTCCTTCGGCGAGCCGCTCCCCGAGCGCGTCGTGCGCGGGATCGTGCTGACACGGTTGACAGGCATGATCGAGGGCAACTCCGGCGTACGACCCGAGCTCGCGCGCCTCGTCGCGGGAATGCTGGATGGGGACTCGCTGCCGACGGTGCCCGCGCAGGGCAACGGCGGGAGTGGCGAGATCATCGCCCTCGGGCATCTCTTCGGCGCCCTGTCGTCGCGCGTTGTCGAGGATTCGCGCGAGGCGATGTCGCTGATCAACGGCTCGCCCTGCGCCTCGGCGCTCGTCGCCGACGCGGCGCTCTCCGGCCGCAACCGGCTCGTCGCCGCCGAGCGCGTCTGCGCGCTCGCCGCCGAGGCCATCCGCACACCGAACGAGCAGCACTCCCCGCTCCTCGAGACGCTCTGGGACGAGCAGCACGAGGTCGCGGCGCTGCGCTCGCTGCGCGAGTTGCTGGCCGGCGGCGTCGACGACCGCCGGCACTTCCAGGCCCCCGTCTCGTTCCGGATCCTCCCGCGCGTGCTCGGCCGGCTGCGCCGGGCGACCGCCGAGGCGGAGCGCGCGGCGACCTCCTCGCTCGCCGCCGTGAGCGACAACCCCGTCTACGTGCCGCCCTGCGAGGGCCACCCGCTCGGCGCGACGCTCTCGAACGGGAGCTACCACAACGCGCAGGCGCCGCAGGCCATGGACGGCCTCGGCATGGCGTGGGCCGATCTCTGTCAGCTGCTGGAGCGCCAGACGGAGCGGCTGCTGACCGATCCGACGGTCTTCGGCGAGGGCCACGTGCCGGTCAAGATCCTCTACATGGTGCAGACCTGGTGGTCCGAGGAGGCGCGCGCCGCCGCGCAGCCGACGCTGATCCCGCTCGGCGGTTACGGCCAGAACGACACCTGCGCGCCATCGTTCTTCGCCTGGCGGCGCCAGGAACAGGTGGGGCGCTGCCTCGACGCCGCGCTCGCGATCGTGGCCGCGATCTCCTCGCAGGCGCTCTCGGAGGGTGGTCGCTCCGCTCCTCCGGCGCTCGCGGCGATGCTCGACGACGTGCGCCTGCGGTTCCCCGTCGTGACGGAGGCCCACGCGCTCGGCGAGGAGGCCGGGCGTCTCGCCTCGTGGTTCACCGAACGCGCGCTGGAACACTAGATGAGCGCGAGATTCGTGCCCAGCATTGCGCCCATGACAGGCGGCGAGGCCGTCTGGATCGGCATCCGCGGCATGGACGTGCTCGTGCTCGACCGCGGCGAGCACGACGAGCTTCCGACCGCGATCGAACCGTCCGAGCTCGGGATCGCCCCCGTCCGCTCGCTCGTCCTCGGCGAGCTGGATGGCGTGCCGTACCGCAGCGCCGAGCTCTCCGATGCGCACGAGCCGCCCCCGGGCATGGCCTTCCGCTCGCTGCGCGAGCTCTACGGCCGCATCGACGAGCAGCGCTGGACACTCGCCGGCCGGGCGGCGCAGCTCGTCGAGTGGGATCGCACGCATCTCCACTGCGGCCGTTGCGGCACGCCCACCGAGCACGCGCCGGGCGAGCGCGCGCGCCGCTGCCCGGCGTGCGGGCTCTCGGCCTTCCCCCGCCTCTCACCGGCCGTGATCGTGCGCGTCACGCGCGGCGACGAGATCCTGCTCGCCCGCGCGCAGCGCTTCCCCGGCGGCATGTACAGCGTGCTCGCCGGCTTCGTCGAGCCGGGCGAGTCGCTCGAGGAGTGCGTCGCGCGCGAACTCGAGGAGGAGGTTGGCATCGAGGTCGCCGACATCACGTACTTCTCGAGTCAGCCCTGGCCGTTCCCCCACTCGCTGATGATCGGGTTCACGGCGCGCTGGGTCAGGGGCGACCTGCGGCTCGAGGAGGCCGAGATCGCCGATGCCCAGTGGTTCACGCGCGACCGGCTGCCCGAGCTGCCCGGGAGCCTCTCGATCGCCCGCAAGCTGATCGACGACTGGCTGAGCTAGCTCTTCGCCATCTGGTCGGCCACGACCTCGCCGGCGCGGATGAACCCGGCCGGGTCCAGCTCGCTGATCCACGCGCGCACGGCACTGTCCGGCACGCCGAGCGTGCTCGTCACGGCCTCGTGGATCGCGGTCAGGACGGCACGCTTCTCGTCGTCGGTGCGGCCCGGCAGCATGTGGATCTGGATCATCGGCATCGCGAGTCTCCTTGTTGGGACCCCTATGCTAACGGGGCATGCGTGAGTTGACCTTCGACGACGCTCGCGCGGCCTGTATGGGCGGTCTCGTGTTCGGAGCCGGCGGCGGTGGGCTCGAGCGTGGCCTCGAGGCGGCCCGAACGGTCTTCCAGGTCGGCAACCCGGTGCTCGTGGGGCTCGACGAGCTCGAAGGCGACGATCAGGTCATGATCATGACGGGCGTCGGCGCGCCGGGCACCCAGCGGCAGCTCACGTGGCCGCGCGACGGGCTGCGCGCGCTGGAGCTCGCCTGCGACGCCTGGGACGGGCACGGCGCGCTGATCGGCACGATGACCGCGCACCCGGGCGCGTTCATGGCCGGGACGTGGCTCGCCAATGCGCTCGACCCGCACCTCTCGGTCGTCGACTGCAACGCCAACGGCCGCGGGCACCCGACCGTGGCGATGGGCGGCATGGGCCTCGCCGGCCGCACGGACATCAACGTCGTCCAGGCGGCCGTGGGCGGAGTCGAGGATCACCGCGGCCACATCGAGATCGTCTCCCGCGGCCCGATCGGCCTCGTCTCGGACGTGCTGCACCACGCCTCGGCGGCAACCGGCGGCTCGCTGCTCGCCTCGCGCGGGCCGTTTCCCGTCGAGTTCCTGCGCGAGCACGGTGCCGTGGGCGCCGTGTCCGCCTGCATCCGCCTCGGCGAGGCGATGATCGCATCCGAGGGCGGCGAGGCGATGATCGGCGCGATCCGGGACACGCTCGGCGGTCGCGAGCTCGGCCGCGGCCCACTGGGCTCGGCGAGCGTCGCCATGCGGGAGAACTGGGACGTCGGGACGCTCGAGATCGACAGCGGCTCCCGCCTCGTCGTGCACGTCTGCAACGAGTACATGGCCGCCGATCTCGATGGCGAGCGCGTCGCGACCTACCCCGACCTCATCGTCACCCTCGCCGAGAGCGACGGCATGCCGACGCCGGCCGCGCACCGCGAGCCGGGCGAGCGCATCGTCGTGCTCGCAATCCCGCGCGACAGGATCCCGCTCGGCGCGGGCGTGTGGGAGGCGGCCGTCTATCGCGATCCCGAGCGGCTGCTCGGCATCGATCTCGTCGCCCACGCCGGCGCGTCGTGAGCTCGAGCGTCCTCGTCGGGGCCGGCGGGATCACGCCGGCAGACGTCGTGCGCGTTGCGCGCGACGGCGCGCGGGTCGAGCTGACAGCCGAGGTCGAGGCGACGATCGGCGCGAGCCGCGCGGTCGTCGAGCGCCTGATCGCCGGCGATCGCCTGATCTACGGGCTCAACACCGGCCTCGGCCACATGCGCGACCATCGCGTGCCGATCGAGGTCCTGGAGCGCTACCAGCGGCAGATGATCGAGGGCCACGCCAGCGGGATCGGCCCGCCGCTCGACACGGCCGAGGTGCGCGCCGCCATGCTGGCGCGCATCAGCACTGCAGCGCGCGGGGGGGCCGGGCTCGCCCTCGAGACGGTACGACTGCTCACCGCCATGCTCAACGCGGGCGTCCACCCGATCGTGCCGAGCGCCGGATCGGTCGGCGCGGGCGATCTCATGCACATGGCCGCGATCGCGGTCGTGCTGATCGGGCGCGGCGAGGCCGAGCTGCACGGCGAGGTGCTGCCCGGCGGCGCCGCGCTCGCACAGGCGGGACTGACGCCGATCGTCGCGAAGCCCAAGGAGGGCCTCGCGCTCGTGGCGTCCAATGGCGTCGCGATCGGGGCCGGCGCGCTCGTGGCCGACGAGGCCCTGCGACTCGCGCAGCTCGCCGATCTGACCTGCGCGCTGTCGCTCGAGGCGGTGCGCGGCAACCCCGGCCCCTTCGACGAGGCGGCGGCGGCCGGCAAGGACATCCCGGGGCAGGTGGCCTCCGCGGCGGAGATACGCCGGCAGCTCGCAGGCTCCTACCTGCACGACCCGGCGACGGTGCTCTCGGTGCAGGACCCGCTCTCCTTCAGGGTCGCGGCGCAGGTCAACGGCGCCTACCGCGAGCAGGTCACGGCCGCAGGCCACGCGGTGCACGTCGAGCTCAACGCCATCAGCGACAACCCGATGGTGCTCGTCGAGCGCGGAGAGCTGATCTCGAACGGCAACTTCCAGCCCATGCAGCTTGCGCTCGCATTCGATGCGCTGCGCATCGGCATCGCGCACGTCGCGATGATCTCCGAGCGCCGCATGAACAAGCTGACGACGCTCCGCTTCGCCGACCCGAGACTGATGCTGGCGGGACTCGACGACACGGAGCTCGCGCAGCAGTCGCCACGGCGCGCGCTCGTCCAGTACTCGGCGGCCTCGCTGCTCGCCGAGCTCAAGCATCTCGCCGCCCCGGTCTCGATCCACCTGCCGCCGCTCGATCTCGATGTCGAGGATCACGGCACCGTGGCTCCGAGCGTCGTCTTCACGACGCGTCGCGCCCTGGCGCTGCTCGACACGATCCTGACCTGCGAGGCCCAGATCGCGATCGACCTGATGGACGCCCAGGGCGTCCCGCGGCTCGGCCGCGGCACGCGCGCGGCCTACGACCGGGTGCGAGCCGCGTGGGCGGAACTGCCCGCGGACACGCCGCCCGCGGTCGCGGTGGAGGCCACCCGCGCGGCGCTGAAATAGCGCGCGACGACCCGCACCGACCGCCCCTGCCCGCTTGAAGCCTAAGCTGCATATGCTTAGACTGTCTCGGTATGTTGGGTGGCGATCCGATCCGCGGGCATGTCGAGACGATGATCCTCGGCGCGCTGCGCGAGGGCCCGACGCACGGCTACGGGCTGATCGTCCGGCTCCGTGAGCTGAGCGACGGTGCATTCGATCTCAAGGAGGGCACGGTGTATCCGGCCCTCCACCGGCTCGAGCGCGATGGCAAGCTCGCAAGCGACTGGTCGGCCGAGACAGGCCGGAAGCGACGCGTCTATGCGCTCACGCCGGCCGGCGAGGCTGCGCTCTCGAGCGAGCGCGCCGCATGGGTGACGTTCGCGCGCGGCATGCGCGGCGTGCTCGGGAGCACGTCGTGAAGGACGGCCCGGCCGAGACGTTCCTGGCCGAGCTCGGACACCATCTCCGGCGGCACGAGGCCGCGCGCGGGCGCGTGGTCGCCGAGACGGGCGATCACCTGCGCGATCTGGTCCGGGAGGGCCGGGCGCGCGGGCTCGAGCAGGACGAAGCCGAGCGGGAGGCCGTCGAGCGGTTCGGCTCGCCGCGCGCATTCGCGCGCGCGATGCGACCCGCGCGGCGGCGCGGGCGATCGCTGCGCATCGCGGCGATGGTCGCCGCCGCCGGCGCCGCCGGGGCGCTGACGATCGGCGAGCTGGGCGACGCGACACCGCCGATCGGCGTCCCGCAGACCGATGTGATGGCGCTCCCTGCCGGCAAGGTCGTCGGGTGCCTCGCCGCGCTGCGCACGAACGGCCGCCGGCTCCCGGGACTCCGACGCCGACCGACCGAGGTCACGATCGACCCGCGCACGGGGCGGGTCCTGACGTGCGAGCCGATGGTGATCTCCTACGTCGCGCAGGATCCGCGCTACGGCCCGGTCGTCACCCACCCGGTGACGTTCCCGGTCGCGCTGCACCAGTAGCTACGACGCGAGCACGAGCGCGTGCTCGGCGCGCCACGAGAGCGTCGCGCGCGAGCCGACCGCGGGGCGATTCCCGCCGCTCGCGTCCTCGGTGTTCTGGGCCACGGCGATCATGCGCGCGGCGGGGGCGATCTCGATCACGTAGTGGGTGACCGTGCCCATGTAGACCGACTCGACGATCGTCCCCTCGACGCTCACGCGCCCATCCCCGGGCGGGCCGAGCGCGAGCTTCTCGGGACGGATCGAGAGGCATACCGAGCTGCCGGGGGCGATGTCCGCCGGTACCGCAGCGGGGAGCGAGAGGCCTGAGGCCAGCTTCACGCCGTCGCGCTCGGCGGTCGCGTCGAGCAGGTTGGAGATGCCGATGAACTGGGCCACGAACGAGTTGGCCGGGCGCTCGTAGACGTCCTCGGCGTTCCCGACCTGCTGCAGCTCGCCGAGGTTCATGACGGCGATCGAGTCGGACATCGTCAGCGCCTCCTCCTGGTCGTGGGTCACGTAGACGAACGTGATCCCGACCTCGCGCTGGATGTGCTTCAGCTCGAGTTGCATCGTCTTGCGCAACTGCAGGTCGAGCGCGCCGAGCGGCTCGTCGAGCAGCAGCACCGCGGGCAGGTTGACGAGCGCGCGGGCGAGCGCGACGCGCTGGCGCTGGCCGCCCGAGAGCTGGCGCGGCTTGGCCTTGGCCCGATCGGAGAGCCGCACGAGCTCGAGCATCTCGCCCACGCGGCGCGTGATCTCGGCCTTCGCGACCTTCTTGCGGCGCAGGCCGAAGGCGATGTTCTCGAACAGCGAGAGGTGCTCGAAGAGCGCGTAGCTCTGGAACACCGTGTTGACGTTGCGGCGGTAGGGCGGCACGTTCTCGACGGGCTGGCCCTCGAGCAGGATGTGGCCCTCGTCGGGCTGCTCGAAGCCCGCGATCATGCGCAGCGTCGTCGTCTTGCCGCAGCCGGACGGTCCGAGGATCGAGAAGAACGAGCCCTTCGCGATATCGAGGTCGAGCCGCTTCACGGCGTACTGGTCGCCGAAGCGCTTGACCACGCCCCGCAGGGCGATCGTGAGATCCGCGTCGCTCATTCCGGTGCCGGGACTGTAGGCGCCGGCGGCTCGGTGTTGCGGCGCCAGAGCGTGAGCGGCAGGAGGCCGAGCGCCAGCGCGAGCGTGATCGCGATCATCGTCGTGCCGACGGCGTTGATCTCGGGCGAGACGCCGACGCGCAGCAGCGAGTAGATGCGCACCGGCAGCGGCGAGGTGCCGGCGCCCGAGGTGAACACCGAGGTCACGAAGTCGTCGAACGAGAGTACGAAGACGAGCAGCGCCGAGGCGGCGATCGCCGGATACAGCGCCGGCAGCGTCACGAGCCGCAGCGCGCCCAGCTCCGTGGCGCCGAGATCCATCGCGGCCTCCTCGACCTCGCGGTTGAGCAGCGAGAGCCGGGCGCGCACGATCACGGTCACGTACGAGATCGAGAACGTGATGTGGCCGAGCATGATCGTCTTCAGCGAGAGCGGCGTGCCGACGAGCCCGAAGAGCAGCAGCAGGCCGACCGCCGTGACGATCTCGGGCGTGATCAGCGGCAGCAGCATGAGGATGTTGGCGGATCCGCCGAGCCGCCCGCGCGCCCGCACGAGCCCGAACGCGAGCAGGGTTCCGAGGATCGTCGCCACCACCATCGTGACGGCCGCGACCTCGAAGCTCGCGACCAGCGAGTTCTTGATGTCGGGGTCGTTCCAGAACGTGCGGTACCAGCGGAAGCTCAGACCGCTGAAGACCTGCAGCGACTTCGACGAGTTGAACGAGTAGATGACGACGACGAGGATCGGCACGAAGAGATAGAGGCACATCGCCGTGTAGAGCGCCCACAGGAAGCGCGGGCGGTCGAAGCCGGTGCGCCGCTTCCGCTCTGCGGTGACGGCGCTCACATCGCCCCCTCGCGCGATGCGCGCGCGGCCGAGCGCAGGTAGAAGACCATGAACGCTGCGATGCCAACCATGAAGCACACGGTGAGCGTGCCGCCGAGCGGCACGTAGCCGCCCGCGTTGAACGTCTGGTTGATGACGTTGCCGATCATCGCCGTGTCGGGCGAGCCGAGGAACTCCGAGTTCGCGAAGTCGCCCGCGGCGGGCAGGAAGACGAGCACGACGCCGGCCACGACGCCCTGGAACGTCGCGGGGAACGTGACGTGGCGGAAGGTCTGCCAGGGCGTCCCGTAGAGATCCTTGCCGGCCTCGACGAGCGAGGAGTCCATGCGCTCGACGGCCGCGTAGATCGGCAGCACCATGAACGGGAAATAGCTGTAGAAGAGACCGCCGACGACCGCGAACCAGGTGCCGAGGAACTGCACCGGCGGGTCGCCGTGCATGCCGAGATCACCGAGCCAGCCGTTGACGACCCCGTTGTCGCCGAGCAGGACGATCCACGCGTAGACGCGGATGAGGTAGTCGACGAACCACGGCAGGATCAGCACCACGACGAGCAGGTGGCGTACGCGACCGCCGTAGCGCGCGATCACGTACGCCACCGGATAGCCGATCAGGAGGCAGAGCCCCGTCGTGAGCAGGGCGAAGAGCAGCGAGCGGAAGAACGCCGGCAGGTAGGCCGAGCTGAGGACCGTGTGGTAGTTGCTCAGATCCCAGCCGTGGAACGGCCATTTGTAGAGCACCCGGCCGAGGAAGTCGACCGAGCCGAACGAGGCCGCGACGATCAGCCCCAGCGGAGCGAGGTAGAACGCCGCGAGCCAGAGGCCCGGCGGAACGAGGAAGCTCGACCAGAGGCCGCGTCGCACCGGCTGTTCAGGCCTGGATCTTCGACCAGGCGGTGTTCCAGAGCTGCAGGGTCTTGGGATCCTGCGGCTTGAACTTCTGACCGTTCTGGACCTCGTCGGCCGTGACCTTGAGCCACGGGTACTTCTTGGTGAGTGCGTCGTAGGTCGCCAGACCCGACTTCGTCATCATCGGATAGCCGATCACCTTGACGTTCGCCGCCGAGTTCTCCGGGCGGAGCATGTAGTTCAGGAAGAGCGTCGCGGTGTTCGGGTGCGGCGCGTTCTTGAGCTGCACCATCGTGTCGCTGCCGACCGGGATGCCTTCCTTGTTGGTCTGGTAGTGCAGCGTCTCCGGGTGCTTCATGACGAGCAGCGCCTGGTAGACCGTGCCCGACCACATGTGGGTCAGCCAGCTCGTGCCGTTGGCCATCTCGGTGTTGACGCTCGTGAACCCGCGCAGGCGCGGCTTGAGCTTGAGGATCCGGGCCTGGGACTTGCCGACCGCCGAGGAGCTCGTGGAGTTGACGTTCTTCGTGCCGGTGTCGAGCAGGCCCATGCCGATGACCTCGCGGAAGTCGTCGAGCAGGTAGGTGTGCTTGGCCGCCTCGGGGTGGTTCCAGAGGTCGTTCCACGAGCCGGTCATGCCCTTGACCTTGTCGGTGCGCCAGGCGATGCCCGTCGTCCAGATCGCGTACGGCAC
>CAZYYP010000113.1:0-10907 GCA_964651695.1 uncultured Gaiellales bacterium
TCAACGTCCACTCGATCGCCATCCAGGTGCCGCTGTCCGAGATCCGCAAGTCGGCGGCGCAGCCCGTGATCGGCGGATGGGCTGCGGTCGACCGCATGGTCGCGGGCAAGAGCGACTCGAGTGCGCTCGAGCGCCGCAGCACGGCCGCGAAGAAGGCCAAGAAGGCAAAGCACCATCCCGCACGCACGCCTTCGAAGCACTGGGTGCAGGTCGAGCGTCTCGGTCAGCCTCTCATCAACGAGGTGATCATCCCGCGCGGCCTGAAGGACTACTGGAACTCGGTGGGCCCGGACAAGGACTACCAGTTCGAGAAGTACTACACCGACCAGAGCACGCCGGGCACGTTGATCCACTCGCTCAACGGCCTGCTCCTCGATCCGCTCCTGACGGGCGTGCTCGGCGCGGCTCCCGCCGCGACCGGCGCCACCGGACTGGCCCAGGAGACGGGGCGTGCCGACCTGTCGGCGATCCTGCTCCGCGGATTCAAGTACCCGAACGACTCGACTCCCGCGCTCGACCTCACCTTCGGCAAGGGCGATGCGGGCAAGCCGGTCGACGAGCTGCGGCTGAACACCGCCGTCGCGGCAACGCCCTCGGACAAGGTGGACCGGCGCGGTCTGCTGTGCGTGTTCGCGGGCGCGGGTGGCTTCCCGACGCTCACCAACCCGGGCTGCGCTCCGGCCCAGTTCGACGGTTACCCGAACGGCAGGCGGCTCGGTGACGATGTCACGGACATCGAGATCGCCGCGCTGATCGGCCTGCCGATCGATCACCTCATCCCCTCGGGCATCCAGCGCGCGTACTCGCTCCTCGCGCTCGGCGGTCCGGGACTCCCGGACACGGGGCCGGTCTCGGCCCTCAAGTTCGGCGCCGACGGCGTGCCCGCGAACGACGCCAACGGTGGCCTGTTCGGGAACGCGTTCCCCTACCTCAACACGCCCAATTCGGGCGACAAGTAGAGAGGTAGACCGATGACCGGCCGCACGCGGGCAATCGCACCACGAGCAGCAGTCGTGCTCGGCATCGCCGCAATCGTGATCGCGGGCGGTCTGCTGGCCGGCCTGCGTGGTGGGGATTCGTCCTCCGCCACGCAGGCCGCGCCCAGCGCGGTACGTGCCACGCTCGACCCGGTGACCTCGCTCACGGGCGATGCCACCCAGGTCAGCGAGCTCCAGAGCCGGCTGCAGCTGCACCCGGCCAACGCGCGGCTCGAGGGCGACCTCGGCATCGCCTACCTGCAGCGTGCGCGCGAGACCAACGACCCGTCGTACTACACGAAGGCCTCGACGCTGCTCGACCGCTCGCTGAAGCGCGATCCGGGCGGCATCGACGCAACCATCGGCGCCGGCTCGCTGGCGCTGTCCTACCACGACTTCCGCAAGGCGCTCGCGCTCGGGCAGCGGGCGCTGAGGCTCTCCCACGGCTTCTCGCCGCCCGCGCTCGCCATGATCGGCGATGCCTCCGTCGAGCTCGGCCGCTACCCGCAGGGCTTTGCGGCGTTCGCGCGCCTCGGCCACCTGCGCCCCGGCCTCGTCGCCTACGCGCGCCTCAGCTACGCGCACGAGCTTCAGGGCGATGTCGCGGGTGCCACCCGGCTCATGCGACGCGCCGTCGACGCAGGCTCGGGCGCGCCCGAGAACACGCAGTGGACGCGCGTCCAGCTGGCGGCGCTGCTGCTCAAATCGGGTCACACCGACGCGGCGGCGAAGGAGTTCCGCCACGCGCTCGCGCTGCTGCCCGACTACGCGCGCGCCGAGGCCGGCCTCGGCGCCGTCGCCGTCGCGCGCGGCGATCTCGCGCTCGCCCAGAGCTGGTACGAGCGCGCCGCCGGGCATCTGCCCCTCCCCGACATCGTCGCGCAACTCGGCGACGTGCGCGCGGCGCGCGGCAACCGCGCGGGCGCCAGGGAGGCCTACGCGCTCGTCGGCGTCGAGAACGCGCTCTTCATCCGCGCCGGCGGCAACGCCGACCTCGAGACGGCCCTCTTCGACGCCTCCCACCCGGGAGCGATGACGCGCACGGCGGTCGTCGCCCTGGCGCGCAAGGCGCTGGCATTCCGCCCGTCGGTCTACGGCCACGACGCCCTCGCCTGGGCGCTCTACTCGGCCGGCCGCTGCCGCGAAGCGCTGCCCCAGGCGAAACTCGCGAACCGCCTCGGCACGATCGACCCGCAGCTCTCCTGGCACCTCGGGGCGATCGCCGCGTGCGCGGGCGACCGGGTGCTCGCGCGCACGGCGCTGCACCGGGCGCTGGCGCGGACTCCGCGCTTCCACCCGCTCGACGCGCCCGCGGCGCGCCGCCTGCTGGCGAGGCTCGGATGAGCGTCGTCCTGGCCAAGTGGCACTCGCCGCGAGTGCCACTTGGCGTGCGCCGTGCCGTCATCGCAGCCGCCGTGTTGCTCGCCGCCATCGTCCCCGCCGCGGCGACGGCGCATCCGCTCGGCAACTTCACGGTCAACCAGTACACGCGGCTCGATGTCGCACGGAGCGATATCTCCGTCCGCTACGTGCTCGACATGGCCGAGATCCCGACCTTCCAGCGCCGGCAGATCGTGGATGCGAATCACGACGGCCGTGTCTCGCGCGCGGAGACGGCGCTCGAGGCCACGCGCCTCGTCGCGATCATCGCGCCTCATCTGAAGCTCCTCGCCGACGGCAGGCCGGTGCGGCTCGTGCTGGAGACGGCGCGTGCGGCGTTCCCGCGCGGGCAGGGCGGGCTCTCGACGACGCGGGTCGATGCGCGCTTCCGCGCCGTCGGGGTACGGCTCACGGGCGCGCCGCAGACCTTCACGCTCTCCAACAGCTACGCCACCGATCGCGTCGGCTGGCGCGAGCTGCTCGTCGCGCGCGGCGGCGGGGTGGCGGTGCGCTCGACGGATGCCTCGGTCGGGGATCGCACGCGGGCGCTGACGCACTATCCGACCGATCTCCTGCACTCGCCGCCCGACGTCCGCTCCGAGACGACGGTGGTGGCGCTCGGGACGGGAGGCCTCGCCGTGCAGGCGATCCCCTCGCACGACGCCTCAGCGCCGGAGCGGGCCACGAGCTCGGCCAAGAGCGACGGGGGCTTCGTCTCGCTGATCGAGAGCGACGGGCAGCTGACGGTGCTGGGAGCCCTCGCCGCGCTCGGCCTCGCGCTCGTGTTCGGGATGTTCCACGCGCTCACGCCCGGCCACGGCAAGACCATGGTGGCGGCCTACCTGGCCGGCACGCGCGGCCAGGCCCGCCACGCGCTGATCCTCGGCGGCACGGTCACGATCACCCACACGGCGGGCGTCTTCGCGCTCGGCATCGTGACGCTCTCGCTCTCGCAGTTCATCGTCCCCGACCAGCTCTATCCCTGGCTGAACCTCGCATCGGGCGTGATGGTGGTCGGTATCGGGGCGTTCGCGATCCGCGACCGCCTGAAGCGCCGGCTGGCCCTACGGGCGCGGCGCACCGCCGGGACGGCGGCGCACGACCACGCCCACGCCCACGCCCACGACCACGACCACGACCACGGGCACTCGCACGCGGCCCCGGATGAGCTCTCGATGCGTTCGCTGATCGGCCTCGGCATCTCGGGCGGCCTGCTGCCGTGCCCGTCAGCGCTCGTCGTCCTGCTCTCGGCGATCGCCCTGCACCGGCTGGTGTTCGGGCTCGCGCTGATCGTCGCGTTCTCGTTCGGCCTGGCCTCGGTGATCTCCGGCATCGGCCTCGCGGTCCTGTATGCGCGCAAGCTGTTCACGCGCCTGCCGTCGGATCACGGCCGCATCGTGCAGTTGCTGCCCGTCGCGAGTGCCGTGATCATCACGACGCTCGGCGTCGTGCTGACGGCGCGCTCGCTCCCCGGCGTGATGTGACTACGACCGCCCGGCCGTGGCGGCCGCGGCGCGCAGCAGCCCGGGCACGCCGGCGGCGAGCCCCGCCGTCCACGCATCCGCGCTCCCGCCGCGCAGGTAGCGGGCATAGAGGCCCTCGCAGAACACGGCCGCCTTCCAGAGCGCCAGCGTCTCGTACCATGCGAGCGCGCCGACACTGCGCCCGCTGCGCTCGGCGTAGCGGCCGACCAGTTCGTCGCGCGCCGGGAATCCGTGCTCGCCCGTGACCGGCGAGAGATCGAGCACCGTCCGCTCCGACCCCGGCTGCGTGTAGGTCGCGACGAGGTAGCCGAGGTCGGCGAGCGGGTCGCCGAGGGTCGCGAGCTCCCAGTCGAGCAGCGCCAGGACGCGCGGCTCGTCACGGTCGAGCATGACGTTGCCGAGGCGGTAGTCGCCGTGCACGACGCAGGCCGCCCCCGAGCTCGGCTGCGTCGCGGCGAGCCACTCGCCGAGCTCGCCCGCGAGCGGCAGCTCGCGCGTGGCGTTGTGCTCCCAGAGCGTGGCGAAGCGCTGCACCTGGCGCGCGAGGTAGCCGTCGGGGCGTCCGAAATCGCTCAGCCCGGCGGCGTCGATGTCGACCGCGTGCAGCTCGACGAGCGCGTCCACGAGGTCGTTCCCGGCGCGCCACCGGGCCTCGGGCGCCGCGAGCACCGCCGGTAGCACGTCCGTCACGACGTGGCCGTGGAGCTCCTGCATGACGTAGAACGGAGCGCCGATCACCTCGGGGCCGGGACACACGGCGAGCATTGCCGGCACGCGAGCGCGGCCCTGCAGCGCCGCGAGGACGCGCGCCTCGCGCAGCATGTCGTGCGCCGAGGGCGGCAACGGAGGTCGCGGCGGCCGCCGGAGCACCATCCGATCGGCGCCGCGCTCGAGCAGGAAGGTGGCGTTCGAATGCCCGGTGCCGATGCGCGTCGCGGTCAGCGCGCCGCGCCCGAGTGCGTGCTCGTCGAGCCACGCCTCGAGCGGACGCAGCACGATGAGCGGAGCGTGCGGCAGCGCGGCCGCCTGCTCGGGCCCCTCGACGACGTCGACCAGCGAGCTCACGGCCGTCGCTGGCGGTGGCGGGCGGCCCGCCGCGCGATCGACCAGCGATGGGTCTCGCTCGGGCCGTCGTAGATCCGGAAGGCGCGCACCTCGCGCGCATACCGCGCCAGCGGCAGGTCGTCGCTCGCGCCGAGGCCACCGCAGATCTGCAGCGAACGGTCGACGACGCGCCCCACGGCCTCGGAGACGAAGACCTTCGCGACGGACGATTCGTGGGTGCCACGTCCACCGGCGTCGAGCACCTCGGCGCAGTTGCGGATCAGCCCGCGGCTCGCCTCGATGTCGATCACGGAGTCTGCGACCAGCCCCTGCACCAGCCCGTGCTCGAGCAGCGGCGCCCCGAACGCGTGGCGCTCGCCGGCCTGGTCGAGTGCGATGTCGAGCGCCCGCCGTGCGAGCCCGAGCCAGCGCATGCAGTGCGTGAGCCGCGCGGGCGCGAGGCGCACCTGCGCATAGCGGTAGCCGAGACCCGCCTCGCCGAGCACGGCGTCGGCGGGTACGCGGCAGCCGTCGAACGCGACGACGGCGTGGCCGCCGGAGAACGCCCGGTCCATCGCGGGGATCAGTCGCTCGACCCTGACTCCCGGCGCATCGGCGGGCACGAGCAGCATCGTCGCGCCCTCGTCGTGGCGGATCTCCTCCGCGGTGCGCGCCATGCAGATGTAGAAGGCGCAGCCCTCCGCGCCCGTGATCAGGTGCTTGCGCCCGTCGATCACCCACTCGCCGCCGTCGCGCCGCGCTGTGGTCAGCAGCATCGCCGGATCGGAGCCCGCGCCGGGTGCGGGCTCGGTCATGGCGAATGCCGAGCGCACGGCCCCGCTCGCCAGCGGCCGCAGATAGCGCTCCTGCTGCTCGGGGCTCGCGACGGCCTCGAGCAGGTGCATGTTGCCCTCGTCCGGCGCCGAGCAGTTGAGCGCGAGCGGGCCGAGCAGGCTGTAGCCGGCCTCCTCGAAGACCGGCGCCTGGCCGCGCACGTCGAGGCCGAGGCCGCCGAAGGCCGTGCCCACGTGGGGCGCGAAGAGACCCGCACTGCGCGCTGCGGCCTGGAGTTCCGCGCGCAGCTCGGGGGCCGGACCGTGCTCGCCCGCCGCGTCGCGCGCCTCGGCCGGGATCACGACGTCGCGCACGAATGCGCGCACGCGCTCGGCGATCGCCCCTGCCTCGCTCATGTCAGCTCCGTTGCGTAGACGCCGTCGAGGATCGTCGATGGGTCGGGCGCCGGCGAGGCCTCGGCCTCGCGCAGGCCCGCGCCCACCTCGTCGGCCGCGGCGCTGCGCAGCGCGTCGACCTCGGCCTCCGACAGCCCGTCCAGGCGCAGTCGCGCTGCCAGGCGGGCGATGGGATCGCGCTGCGTCGTGTAATCGGTGACTGCCGCCTGATCCATGTAGCTCCCGTCGTCGTGCGCAGCGTGGCCGTCGAGGCGCAGCGTCACGGCCTCGACCGCGCGTGGCCCTCCGCCGCCCCGCGCCTCCTCGATCGCCGCTCGCAGCGCGACCAGCGTCGCGATCGCATCGCTGCCGTCCACGCGCGTCGCGGGAATGCCCCAGCCGCCCTCCAGGCGATCGGCCATGCAGGGGTTGATCATCTGGCGGCTCGTCGGCGTCGAGTACGCGTAGCCGTTCGACTGCAGCACGAAGACGGCGGGCACCTTCAGGACGGCGGCGAGGTTGAGCCCTTCGTGGACGTCGCCGGTGCTCATCGCGCCGTCGCCCCAGAAGGTGAGCGCGACGCGCGGCTCGCGCCGTCGCTTGAACGCGAGCGCGGCGCCGACGGTCACCGGGCAGAGGTCGCCGAGCATCGAGACGAGCGGGAAGACGCCGCGCCCGGGCATGCCGAAGTGCATGTTGCCGTCGCGGCCGAGCGTGGGCGAGTCGCCCTTGCCGAGGAAGTTGCGGAATGCCTCGGCCGCCGTCACGCCGCGGGCGAGGTGGCAGGCGAGCTCGCGGTTGAGCGGCGCGCAGACGTCGTCCGGCCCCATCGCGTAGCCCGCCGCAGCCGCGACCGCCTCCTGTCCGCGACCGGTGTAGACCGAGCCCGAGATGCGCCCGCCGCGGTAGAGCATGCCCACGCGCTCCTCGATCAGCCGGTGCACGAGCACGAGGCGGAAGAGCGTCAGCCGATCGTCGCGGGTGACTTCAGCCGACTCCTCGCACGGGAGGGCGTCGCCGGTACTGCTCTCAGTAGCCACCGAGCCTCCGCAGTTCGCTCACGACGCGCTCGGGCGACGGGATGTAGGCGTCCTCGAGCTCCGGCGCGAACGGCACCGGGGCGATCGGGGCGGCGACGAGCACGGGCGGCGCGTCGAGCAGGTCGAAGCCCTCGCAGGCGATCAGCGAGAGCACGGCACCGGCCGCGCCGAGCGACGAGCTCGCCTCCTGGAGCACGCACACGCGCGAGGTGCGGGCGACGGATGCGAGGATCGCAGCCGTGTCGAGCGGCCAGACCGTGCGCAGGTCGAGCACCTCGACCGAGGCCTCGCCGGCGAGCGCATCCGCGGCCCGCAGCCCGGCGTCGACCATCGCCCCGTAGGCGATCAGCGTCACATCCGAGCCGTCGCGCACGACGGACGCCCGGCCGATCGGGGTGCGCGTCGAGGTGACGGGCGCCTCGGCGCGCAGCCGGCGGTAGAGCGCCTTGTGCTCGAAGTAGAGGACGGGGTCGTCATCCTCGATCGCGCTGCGCAGCAGCCCGTAGGCGTCCTCGACGCTCCCGGGACAGACGACCTTGAGCCCCGCCGTGCCGATGAAGAACCCCTCGGGGCAGCTCGCGTGGAAGGGCCCGCCGCGCACGCCGCCGCCGAAGGGCGCGCGGATCACGACGGGCAGCTTGATGCCGCTCCGCCAGTGCGTCTTGGCGCCGACGGTCACGATGGGGTCGAACGCGCACGAGATGAAGTCGGCGAACTGCAGCTCGGCGATCGGGCGCTCGCCCATCCAGGCCGCACCGAAGGCCGCGCCCACGAAGCCCTCCTCGGCGATCGGCGTGTCGATCACCCGCTCCTCGCCGAACTCGCCGAGCAACCCCTTCGAGACGCCGAACGGGCCACCGAAGTGCCCCACGTCCTCGCCGATCAGGAAGACGCGCTCGTCGTCGCGCATGGCGTCCACCATCGCCGCGCGGATCGCCTCGAGGTAGGTGACCTCGGCCACGGAGCCACCCTACCGGCTTTGACGGCGCCGGAATCCGCTGCCCCCGCTTCCGGGAGTAAAGTTGGCGTATGGCGAAGGTGACAGCAGGGGATTCCCTCTCGCGCCGGGAGCTTGCGGCCTGGCGCGGCCTGCTGCGCACCCACGCGCGCGTGCTCGCGGGTCTGGATGCCGAGCTCGAGCAGGCGCACGGTCTCGCAGTGCCCGAGTACGAGGTGCTGCTCGTGCTGACCGAGCGCGGCGACCAGCACCTTCGCATGAGCGAGCTCGCGGATGCCGCGCTGCTCACGCGGAGCGGCATGACGCGGCTCGTCGACCGGCTCGAGAAGCAGGGCCTCGTCCGCCGCGAGCGCTGTCCGGCCGACGGGCGGGGCACCTACGCGGTGATCACGCCGGAGGGCGCGGCCCGCTTCGCCGAGGCGCGCCCGACCCACATCGCCGGCGTGCGGCGGATGTTCCTCGATCCGCTCAAGAAGAAGGAACAGCGCGCACTCTCCGAGGCGTTCGACTCCGTGCTCGGCGAGACGTCCGCTCCCTAGCGGCACGTCCCCCTGGGCGGGCTCACAGCCCGCTCGTCTAGGCTCGCGTGGGTGCGCCCCTCGCCGGATCTCGCAGGTGGGCGCTCGCCGGTGCAGGTCGCCCTGGCTCGCGCGCGGCTCCCTACCGGCCCGCGCGTCTGCGAGCTGGCCGCGCTCGCGGTCGTCGTACTCTTCGCCGCGCTCGTGCTCGCGCCGCTCACGCTGTTGCACGAGATCCCGAACGCCTATGACACGGACGCGTTCTACGCGCCCTTCGCGGCGTTCCTGCACGACCGCCTGAGCAACGGCGACCTTCCGCTCTGGAACCCGTTCGCGTTCTCCGGCCAGCCGTTCGCCGCCGATCCGCAATCGGGCGCCCTGTACCCGCCGGCGCTCGTGTCGTATGGCCTCTTCGCACCCGCCACCGGAATGGTCATCCTCGTCACCTTCCACTACCTGGTGGCGACCGTCTCGTCGTACTCCTTCGCGCGCCTGATCGGGGCGGGGCGGCTGGGCGCGGTGTACGCCGGTCTCGCGTTCGGCGTCTCCGGCTACCTGCTCGCCCGTTCGCAGGCGCTCGGCCTGCTGACCGGCGCGGCGTGGCTCGCGGCGACGGTCGCAGCCGCGCAGTACGGCGTGCGGCGCGAGGGACGCGGCGCCTCGCCGCTCGTCCTGGCGGCCGCACTCGCGCTCTCGATCCTCGGCGGCTCACAGCAGCTGACGGCCGTCGCGGCGACGGCCGCGCTCGTCGTGCTCGTCCTCCAGCTGCGCTGGCGGGGCCTCGCGATCTTCGCCGGTGCCGGGCTGGCGGCGCTCGCGCTGGCCGCGGTCGCGCTGCTGCCGCGCCTCGAGCTGGTCTCGCGCTCGACGGCCTCGAACGGCGTCGTCGACCCTGCGGGAGTCGGCACCTTGACGTGGTCGGACGCGAAGGTGATCTTCGGGTCGTTCGGCTCGCCCTCGGGCGAGCTCGCACCGCTCTATGCCGGCGCGCTCACGCCCGCGCTCGCGGTGCTCGCGGTCGTGCGCCGCTGGAGCGTCGCGCGCGTGCCGGCGGCGCTCGGGGTGCTCGCGATCGCGTGGTCTGCCGGCCTCGCGGGCTTCCTCGCGCACCCGTCGGCTCCGCTGCGCTCGATCACGGCCCACCAGGCGGTGCGCGCGCTGCCGTTGCTGGCGCTGGCGCTGGCGGTCCTCGCGGGACTGGCGCTGGGGTCGCCCCGTCGTCGCCCGTCGCCGTGGGCCGTGGCGCTGCTCGCCGTCGCAATCGCGCTGATCGTCTCGCCCGGCGCGCTCTGGCACCGCTGGTACCTGCTCTTCGCCGCTGCGACGCTCGTGGGCCTGGCGCTCCTGCGCTCGCGCAGGACGCCGGTCGCCATGCTCGCGTGCCTGCTCGTGCCCGGTGTCCTCGCAGCCGACGTGGCCCGGCACGACTACTCGCAGCAGAACCCCCACCAGCCTGCCGCCAACTGGGACCCCGCGAGCGACGCGTTCCCGCCCGCGCCCGCGAGCGCGCGCTTCCTGCTGCGGCAGCGCGCGAGCGAGGGGCCGACGCGCTTCGCCGTGCTCGCCGACGACTTCACGCGCCGGAAGCAGCTGCGGTTCGGGCGCGCCGACGACCACCGCGACCTGCTGCTCGACATGGCAGGCACGCGCTACGGGCTCGAGGACGTCGCCGGCTACGACCCGGTGCAGCTGCGTCGCTACCGCGACGCGATCGCGGCCTCGAATGCCGACGAGCCGTCGGATCGCCACTTCCTCTGGATCGAGACGGGTCCCACCAAGCTCCTGCGGCAGCTCGGAGTCCGCTACTACGTCGCCCAGGCAGGGCAGGTCGTGAGCTCGCTCACCGTCGTTCTCCGCACGACGGACGCGACGGTACTGCGCGACGACAAGGCCCTCCCGATCGCGCGCGTCAACCGGCCAGGGCGCACCGATCCGGCGCGCATCGTCGTGCGCGAGCCCGATCGCGTGGTCGTGGACACGCCCGCGGGGCCGGCGGGCCGTCTGGTACTGGCCGATCCGGTCTACCCGGGCTGGTCGGTGACGATCGACGGGAAGCGGGCGCCGGCGCGCGTGCAGGACGGCCTCTTCCGCGCGGTCGACCTGCCCGCCGGGAGCCACCGGGTCGAGTGGCGCTTTGCGCCGAGCAGCGTCCGGCGCGGGCTCTACGTCACGCTCGCGTCGCTGATCGCGGCGTTCGGCTACGCCGTCGTCATGCGCAGGCGAGCCGCCCGCGGCGCCTGATCAGCGCAGCGCGCCGACGAGCGGCTCGAGCCCCTCGGCGTCGAGCGCCGGCGGGGCGCTCGGGCAGATCGAGACCGCGACGACGCGGCCGCTCGC
>CAZYYP010000114.1:0-10772 GCA_964651695.1 uncultured Gaiellales bacterium
ACTACAGCGTGCGCTACGGGCCGATCCAGATCGTCGCGCTCGGCCTGCAGGCCGACGCCGCCGGGCTCTCCTACGCGCGCCGCGCGCTCGCCGAGCAGGGTCCCAGCGTCCGCTTCATCCTCGTGCATCGCCCGATACGCGCAGGCAACCCGATCCTCCCGCTCCTGCGCGCCCGGCACGTGGCGGCGATCCTCGCCGGCCACCTGCATCGCTACGAGCGGCAGGTGGTGTCGGGGGTGCTCGAGTTCACGGCCGGGACGAGCGGCGAGGGCCCGGGCGATCCGGGCCACACGCGCCCGAGTCCTCACGCAGCCATCTCCCTGCTCAACTACGGGCTGTTGCGCATCGATGTGGCCTCGGGCGGGATCGCGTACTCGTTCGTCGACGAGCAGGGGCACGTGCTCGATCGCCATCGCGGCGCGCTCTCGCCCTGTCGCGCAACGACGCCGTGCCCGTGATCACCCCTGGGCTCCCGTGAACGCCGCGCATCCACATCTCCCGTGTGAGCGCCCGGCAGGCCCGGGCCCGGCAGCACGCGGCTCGCGGCCGTTCCGCCCGGACATCGAAGGGCTCCGCGCCGTGGCCGTCGTGCTGGTCGTGGCGTTCCACGCCGGGATCCCGGCGATCAGCGGCGGCTACATCGGGGTCGACGTCTTCTACGTGATCTCGGGGTTCCTGATCACGGGGCTGCTGGTCGACGAGATGGAGCGCACCGGCTCCATCGCATTCGCGGCCTTCTACGCACGCCGCGCACGGCGCCTGCTGCCGATGGCGCTGCTCGTGCTGGCGGCCGTGACCGTGGGCATGCTGTTCTTCACGCCGCCCGTCTTCCGCCCCCAGGTCCGTTTCGACGCGATCTCGGCGGCGCTCTACTACTCGAACTGGCAGTTCGCGCTCGAGTCGGTCAACTACCTGACGTTCGGCGCGGCGCAGAACCCGGTCCTGCACTACTGGTCGCTGAGCGTCGAGGAGCAGTTCTACCTGGTCTGGCCCCTTCTGCTGTTCGCGGCGATCCGGCTCCGCCGCCCCAGGTCACGCGGCGGCATGCGCATCCGCTGGGGCGTAGTGCTCGCGGTCGTCGGCGTCTCGTCGCTGGCGTACTCCCTGATCGCCACGCCCGCCGAGCCCGCCATCGCGTACTTCGCCACGACAACGCGCGTGTGGGAGTTCGCCGCGGGAGCCGGTGTCGCACTGCTCGCTCCCCGCCTCGTGCGCGTGCCGCGGATCGCGGCGCTCGCAGCGGCTGCGGCCGGGCTTGCGGCGGTCGTTGTCTCGGCCGTCGTCTACAGCCCCACCACGGAGTTCCCCGGCAGCGCGGCGATCGCGCCGGTCGCGGGCACGGCGCTCGTGATCGCCGCGGGCTTCGCCGGCCCGCTTGCGGGCATCGGCGCACTCCTCTCGCTCAGGCCGCTCCGCTTCATCGGGCGCATCTCCTACTCGCTGTATCTGTGGCACTGGCCCTGCCTCGTCTTCGCGCGCACGGCGCGCTGGGCGCCGCCCGACGGACAGATCGGGTGGTTCGCCACCGCGGTCGCGATCGCGATCGCGTTCGCACTCGCCGTCGCCACCCACGCGCTGGTCGAGTCGCCGTTGCGGCACGCGGGCTGGCTCGCGGCGAGCAGGCGGCGCACTGCGCTCGTCGCTGCACTGGCGACGCTCGCGTTCGTGGCAGTGGGCGTCGCCGGCGGCGCACTCTCGATCCCGGGCCGGAGTGCCGCGCTCGCCGCCGGCGTAACCGCCCCGCCGGCTGCGACCCCGCTCGAGGCGCAGTCGTCGACCCCCTACGCAGCCCTGCACGGGTGCCACGTCGGCTACTCCGCGACAGCGCCTGCCCCGCACTGCGTCTTCGGCGACGCGAAGGCGCGACGCACGGTCGTGCTGCTCGGCGACTCGCACGCCGCGCAGTGGTTCCCCGCACTCGTAGAACTCGGGGTGCGCGAGCATTTCCGGCTCATCGTGTGGACGAAGAGCGGGTGCCCGTTCATCCCCGGCGTTCACATCTTCCTGCCTGCGATCGGGCGCGACTACAGCGAGTGCCTCACCTGGCAGGCGAGTGTCGTGCGCGACCTGCGCGCGCTGCCACGACCGGCCATCGTCATCGTCGGCCGCACGTCGACCTATCTCCCGCAGGTGCTGCGGCCCGACGGCGATCAGATCGATCCAGGCCAGGCGCCCGCGATCTGGGGCGCGGGCATGGCCGCCGCAGTGACGACACTCCGTCACCTCGCGGCCCGCGTCGTCGTGCTCCGGGACACGCCGCACGCGCCATTCGACGTCCCTGCGTGCATCTCGTGGGATCCCGACGCCGCCGCACGGTGCAACTTCCCGCGCGCCCCCGGCGGCCTCTCGGACGCCGCCGAGTACGCCGCCGAGCGGAAGGCCGGAGTTCCCCGCGACGTCTATGCGAATCCGACCTCGGCCGCTTGTCCGGGGTCACTCTGCCGGGCGATCACCGGGGGTGAGATCACCTACCGCGACGACAACCACCTCACGGCCGCGTACGTCGCGACGCGCTGGCGCGCGTTCGCCGCGGCGCTCCACCTGTCGTTCGCACGGCGGCAGATCTGATCGCGCCGGCACCGGAGTGGCGGATCCTCGGCCGCCCGGCTCGACAGCGGGCTCGCCCCCGAGTCGCCGCGTTCATGCCCGCATGGAGGCCGGAGGATGGGAGTGCCGATAGCGAGTGCGACGCGTCACGGAGCGACGCATAGATGCTGCGATGCTGCGCCTGCGACCCAACCGGGAGCGACATGCGATGACGACTGAGACGGCCATCCGGGCGAGTGGGCTTTCCAAGCGGTACGGCGACACGCTCGCGCTGGACGCGCTCGACCTTGCGATCACGCCGGGCGAGGTCTACGGCTTCCTCGGTCCGAACGGGGCCGGCAAGACGACGACGATCCGGCTGCTGCTGGGGCTGCATCGACCGACCGCAGGGCACTCCGAGCTCTTCGGCGTCGATGCCTGGCGGGATCCGGTCGCCGCCCACCGTCGTGTGGCCTACGTTGCCGGCGAGCCGGCGCTGTGGCCGAGCCTCACGGGCGCAGAGACGTTCACCTTCCTGGCGGAGGTGCGCGGCGGAACGGACATCGCCTATCGCGACCTCCTCATCGACCGCTTCAAGCTCGACACGCGCAAGAAGGTCCGAGCGCTCTCGAAGGGCAACAGGCAGAAGGTGCAGCTGGTTGCGGCCTTCGCCACGCGGGCGGATCTGCTGATCCTCGACGAGCCGACGAGCGGGCTCGATCCGCTCATGGAGATGGCGTTCCGCGAGACCGTGATCGAGGCCAAGCAGCGTGCCCAGACCGTCTTCCTGTCGTCGCACATCTTGAGCGAGGTGGAGGCGCTCTGCGACCGTGTCGGGATCCTGCGCGATGGCAAGCTCGTCGACGAGGGATCGCTCGCCGATCTGCGTCATCTCGCCGCCCAGGTGGTCGAGGTGACGTTCGCGGGGCCTCCTCCGAGCCTCTCGGAGCTCGCGGGGGTCCGCGTCGCGACGGCGGGGGCGAATGCGCTGCGATTCGAGGTCAGCGGCTCTGTGGGGCCGTTGATCGCCGCGCTGGCCGGGGAGGACGTGGTGGGCTTGACGAGCCGCGAGCCGTCGCTCGAGGAGATCTTCATCCACCACTACGATGGCCGGCGCCCGGGCGATGTCGGCGTCTAGCGCCATCGCGCGCCGCGCGTTCGCCGATGGGCGCACGCGGACTGCGTCGTTCGCCCTGCTCTTCGCCTTCGCATCTGCGGCGCAGGTGATCGGGTACCGCAGCACGTATCCGACCCACGCCGACCGGGTGGCATTCGCGCGGACGTTCGGTGACAACGGGGCGATCCGCCTGTTCTACGGCGTGCCTCACGACCTCCTCACCGTCGGCGGCTACGCGGGCTGGCGGGTGGGCGGCTTCATGTCGCTCTTCGCAGCCGTGTGGGGCGTTCTGGCCGCGCTGCGAGCGTTCCGCACGGAGGAGGATTCGGGCAGGTTGGAGCTGATCCTCGCGGTGCCGATCACACGCCGTCGCGTCGTCGTCGCGTCGCTCGTCGCAATCGCGGTCGGGGGGTGCGTGCTGTGGCTCGCAACGTTCATCGCTCTCGCCGCCTCGGGTCTGCCCGTTGGCGGCTCGGCGTACCTCGCGCTGACCGTGACCTCGCCCGTGCCGGTCTTCGTCGGCATCGGCGCACTCGCGAGCCAGGTGGCGCCGAATCGCCGTCTCGCGCTCGGTCTCTCGCTGGCGGTGATCGCGGTGGCGTTTGCCGTGCGCGTGGTCGCAGACACGGTCTCGGGCCTCGGCTGGCTCCGCTGGGCGACTCCGCTGGGCTGGGTGGAGGAGCTGCGCCCATTCGCGCACCCGGATCCGTGGGTCATCGCGCTCCCCACCTGCGTCGGGCTCCTGCTGCTCCTGCCGGTCATCGCCATCGCGGCGCGCAGAGACGTGGGCGCCGGGCTGATCCGCCTGAGCGATAGCAGCAACCCGCGCCGTGGCCTCCTGTCGTCGCCGTTCCTCCAGGCCCTGCGCAGCGAGCTCGGGATGCTTGCGGCCTGGGTCACCGGCGTGGGATCGCTTGCGCTGATCATGGGCGTCATCTCCGAGAGCTTCTCGTCGGGCCTTTCGGCCTCGCTCCGGCAGCGGCTGGAGCAGGTCGGGGGAGGCTCTCTGGTGACGCCCTCGGGTGTGCTCGGCTTCTACTTCCTGTTCTTCGCGCTCGTGATCAGCCTCTTCGCGGGAGCGCAGATCGTCGCGGCACGCCGCGAGGAAGCGGAGGAACGCCTCGAGACGGTGTTTGCACTGCCCGTCTCCCGGCGCGCCTGGCTTCTCGGCCGGGTGCTCCTGGCGGTGCTCGGCGCGTTCGGGCTCGCGCTCGCCGCCGCCGTGCTCGCCTGGGTCGGCGCCGCATCGCAGCACGCGGACGTCGCATTCGCCCGGATGCTCGAGGCGGGCGTGAACTGCCTGCCGTCCGCGTTCCTGTTTCTCGGCCTCGCGGCCCTCGGGTTCGCAGGCGTGCCGCGCGCCACCTCCCTCGTCGCGTACGGGCTGGTCGTCGTCGCGTTTCTCTGGGAGCTCATCGGCGCCGTGCTCGGCGCGCCCCGCTGGACGCTCGGGTTGTCACCCTTCCACCACATCGCCCTCGTGCCGGTCCAGCCGTTCCGGACAGCGGCAGCCTGCGTGATGCTGGCGATCGCCACGGTCTCGATCGCCGGTGCGCTGATCCTCTTCGAGCGGCGTGACCTCGCCGGCGCGTGAGCCGCCGAGGCCGGGCGCCCGGGGGGGCTGCCGCGGCCCGTCACACCTGCTCGTGGCACGGCGTGACGGGCCCCGGACGTCAGGATCCGGCGGCGGCGTGGCGCACGATGGTGACCGGCACGGGCGAGCGGTGGACGAGCGCGTGTGACACGCTGCCAAGCACTGCGCCGGAGAGCGATCCCAGACCGCGTGAGCCGACGACGAGGAGGTCTGCGCCGAGTGTCGTCGCAGCCGCGACGATGCAGTCGACGATGTCGCCGTGAGCGGCATGTGGTGTCGATTCGACACCGGCATCGCGTGCGCGCTGAGCGGCGACATCCGCAATGTGCTCGGCCCCGTGCGCTTCTTCCACCTCGAGGATCGGTGCGCCCGATCCACCGCGACCCGCAAGGCGCGTCGGTCGGACGGACAGCACATCCAGCGCCGCGCCGCCCTGCTTGGCCAGGTCGATGGCGATTTCCAGCGCCTCGTTTGCGGCCTCGCTGCCGTCGGTGGCCACCAGGATCTTCTTCATGCGGCTCTCCTCTCGTCGTCATCGGACTGCGTTGCCCGAACTGCCGGCCAAGCACCACGCAGGCCGGCCCCCTGCGCCAGCGGGGAGTCGACGCTACCTGCTTTCGGCTTTTCGGGAGGGCGGATACGTCAATGGCGGCGACGAAGCCATCGACGATCCGGGCCTGGCGCACGAGCTCGGGCGCGCGCTGCAGGAATGCCGCACCGCACTACCGGGCTCGCCCCGATGACCCCGGCTCGCGCAGCGGCGACGATCGCCCGGTGAAACGACGCTCCGACAACTCGATGCCGGCGTGGATGCCACGCACGCCGCTCGGATGGGCGCTCACCGCGATCGGCCTGGGCGCCCTCGTCGCCGGCGCCACGACGCTCGTCGTGCTCCTCGCGGCGCTCGCCTTCGCAGTTGCTCCCGTCGCTGTCTGGCTGGCCTGGAACGTGCTCGACTTCGCCGGAGCGATCGGCGCGCCGGAGCTCGGCGTGTGGGGCATCCTCCTGCTCACGCTGTTCCTCGTCTGCGGATTCGGCGGCCGGCTCGCGATCGCGCTCGTCGTGGCGCTCGTGGATCCGGCCTGGCTGCACGGATCCGCGCGCCTGCACTGGCCCCAGCCATCGGTTCGCGCCTTCGTGGCCCTGGCGCTGCTCCTCGCAGTTGCGGCGGCTCCCAGCCGGCAGCGCCGTCGCTCCCCCGACAGGCCCGAGCACGGCAGGTCCTGAGGCGCGCTCCAGCGCGCTCGGCGCAGGCGCGCCGACCGCTCAGGAGTGTGGCGCTCCCGGCTTGAAGACCATGAGCAGGAGAACCCCGAGCAGGAGCAGCGCCGAGAGGTAGTTGATGGCGAGGGCGGCGCGGCTGTCGAGGAGTGCGCGAAGCTCGGCGCTCGCCGGTGCGCCCTCGGTCGCGAGCCGGCGCGCCAGCTTGCGCGCCCGTTTCGGGCGCTGGCCGCCGATGCCCCCCAGCGTGACGGCGGCTGCGAACAGCCCGAGTGCCGTGTCGATCCAGCCGGCGCCGTAGCCCCAGTCGCCGAGGTCGACGAGCCAGAGCCCGAAGCCGAGCACGAGCAGCGTGCCGAGCGCGACGAGCAGGACGCCGATCCGGCTCAGTCCGAGCAGCAGCGCGATCTCGGCCGGTGCCTCGCGCCGTCGCGCCGTCTCGAACGCGACTCCGGCCACGATCGTGCCCCCGACGAGCGAGAAGGCGCCGAGCAGGTGGAAGAACAAGGCGACGTCCTCCATCGTCAATTGCCCCGTTCGGCGTGCGGCGCCGAAAGGAAGCGCAGGAGCTCCGGGTCGCTGGAGCGCAGCCGGTCGACCGGAGTGCCGTAGCAGGTGCAGAGCTCGACGACCGCGAGCTCCTCGGTCAGCGTCACGGTGCGCCAGGTCGCCCCGTGCGCCTCCCAGCGCCGGAGGATCGCGAGCGGCGCTTCGGGATCAGGCCTCATGGCTGGGCCTGCTCTTCAACGCGACGTTCCCGGAAGCGGGCGCGGCACGGGGCGTGGCGCGGGTCGCGCTTCGCGTGCTCCTGGGGAGCTGGGCGCCGCCGTCCATGCCCCGCGGTGGCGTGGGCGGGCCCTGCCGAGGGGGGAGATGAGCCGAGCAGGTCGAGCAGCATGGGCAGGATGGCCTTGAACGGCTCGTCGGCGGTGCCGGCGAGGCGGTAGATGAGCAGGGTCGGCCGCGGGCGCGCGATCGCCGGCGTTCGACGCTCACGACGCCGTCCGCGACGATACAGCGTGTACCGTTGACACGGCGGAGGCCTCGTACCAGGAGTCAGAGCATGGTTGGCGTGTTCGTAACCTTCACCTACGACGACGGCGTCGATGTCGACGCCGTTACGCGCATCGCCGAGACCGCAGGAGCGAGCTTCCGCGGGATGCCCGGTCTTCGCAGCAAGGCCTTCACCGTCGACGAGGAGGCGGGCGAGGCCAGGAACTTCTACGTCTGGGACAGCGAGGAGGCCGCGCGCGCGTTCTTCACCGAAGGGCTCACGCAGCGCGTGACCGGGCTCTACGGGGTGGCGCCGAGCATCCGCTTCGTGCAGATCGCCGAGCTCGTCGACAACGCGCACTAGCGCGGACGCCGGCTGCCCCCACGTGACGTGCCGTGGGTGACCGATGGAACCGTACGCCCGGCCCGCGACGTACTCCACGCATGCGCCTCGCACTGATCGCAACCGTCATCGCCGTCTTCGCACTCGGCAGCGCCGCGTCCTCTCCTGCCAGTGACGGCTGGGCCGCCCTGCACCGGCCCCTCCGGCTCGAAGCGCTGAAGGCGGGCGCGCGCTGCCCCGTCACGCCCACGCACGCGCTCGACAACGGGCGCTTCACAGGCATCGGCAGCGGCCCCGCCTATCCGATGCCGTCGGCGTTCAGCTCCGACAGCCTTCACCCGGGATGGATCGCCGCGAAGACGCTGTGGACCTGGCCGGCGCGCTACCTCAACCAGCCCTTCCATGTGCTCGTCCGCGGCCGGCGCCTCGATCGCCCTGGCGTCATGCGCTTCCAGCTCGGGCCCGATTGGGGAACCCGCCTGAGCCGGGAGTTGCACATCAACACGAGCCAGCCGGTGGGATCGTTCAGCGAGACCACCTGGGGCGCCACGGTCACGCTGCTCCTCGGTCGCAAGCGCGGATGCTATGGGCTTCAGCTCGACACGAGTCGAGGAACGAGCATCATCGTCGTGCGCGCCTGACGCACGGCGCGCGATCGGCTACCGCGCGTCGCGCTGCGGCCCGAGCGCGTGGCGACGCCGGCTTGTTCAGGCGTGCTCGGGCGCGTGCGCCGCTTGCTCGTGGTCGGGCGTCGCGGCCCAGCTGGCGAGCAGACTCAATGCCTGCTCGGACGAGGAGCCCGGCTCGGCGGTGTAGGCGGCCATCATCAGGCCGGTGTCGGCCGTGAGCTGCATCGTCTCGTGATGGTACTGCGGCCGCTCGCGGCTCTGGTTCTCGGCTGCGGTGCGCTGATACTCGTCTCGTTCGTCGTGATCGGCGACAGCGTCCCTTCCGGTCGTCGAGGGCGCCGGTCTGTGCCCCTCGTACGCGGCTGAAACGACGTCTGTAGCCCGCGCGCGGGCCGGCGGAAGGCCTAGCGCGGGAGGCGCACGGTGGTCTTGGTGGCACGCGTGAACGAGCCGTCCGCGCCGTAGGCGTAGACCGCGAGGTGCACCGTGGAATGCGGCGGCGTGCGCAGCCGGACGTGCGTCTTGCCGACCACGCGGAGGTGATGCATATTGGGATCGCCCGGGCCATGCGCGCTGTGCAGCGTGCTCCAGGCGACGAGGTACCTCGCAGAGCCGCCGCTCGGCATGTCGTCGGGCTTCGCCCAGCTCAGCAGGACGTTCGCGCCCTCGCCGCCGGGCGTCGCCGTCGCCGCGGTGGGCCGCTCCGCTGCCAGCGGGCCCGTGGCGTGCCCGGGATCGGCCGGAGCGGCCCCCTCGGGCGTTGCGGGCGCCGGCGGAGCCGTCACGTGCACGGTCGCGCTGGCCTTCGCTCCGCTGCCGCCGGCACAGATCGAGAGAGAGCCGTTGAACGTGGCCGCGAGGGAGCACCCGGCGCTGTCGGTCACGGTCACCGCCGCCGTGTAGTCACCGGGCTGCGGATACGTGTGGCTGGGCGACGGGCCCGCGTCCGCGAGCGAGGAGCCGTCGCCGAAGCTCCAGTCGTAGCGCGCGATCGTGCGGCCGCCGAGCGCGTGGCTCGCGCTCGCGTCCAGGCTCGTCGTCCCGTTCGCCCCCTGCGCCACGCTCAGGGCCGCCACCGGAGCCTGTTGCGGCGTGTAGGCGAGGTAGGCGGGCGTGCTCATCGTGGTCGCAGTACTCGTGGCGGGTGCCGCCGACAGGGATCCGTCGGCGCCGATCAGGTATGTCTGGAAGCCGTTCGACGTTGTCGCCGCGGTCAGCGTCATGCCGTCCGGATCTTCCGCCAGCACCTTCGTCTGGCTCGGACCCGTCACCGACGGCATCAGGAATGGCGCGAGCGTGCCGTCCGGCTGGCGCTTGAACTGCGCGACGCTGCCGTTGCCGATGCCCGTGTAGAAGGCTCGCCCGCGGACGTCCTCGGCGTTGCCGTACTGGACGCCCGACCCCGTGAATGCGCCGCCGGTCGAGATCAGCCCGCCGTCCGGGCCGGCCCTGAACGTCCAGCCGCTGCCGAAGTAGCACTGGATGTCGACGTTGCTCGTGCCCACGTCG
The DNA here is from genome assembly GCA_964651695.1 of uncultured Gaiellales bacterium. Lineage (GTDB taxonomy): Bacteria > Actinomycetota > Thermoleophilia > Gaiellales > JALYLC01 > JALYLC01. The sequence goes on from CAZYYP010000114.1 coordinate 9,933, forward strand.
AGGCCGATGAAGAGCGGATAGCACGGGCCGCTCGGTGGTCCGAACAACCCCTGCGTCAGGAAGCTGATTGACGAGTCGGCTGCGATCGCCCACTGGAAGGAGAGATCGTTCTGCCCGGCCATGTAGAGCGTCTTGCCGTCGGGCGCGAGAGCGATGGCATTGGCGGGCTGCGTGAAGGAGAACTGCGTGCGCACGGCGCCGAGCGTGCCGTCGGCGAGCACCGGGTAGGAGTCGAACTCGCCCGTCAGCTGTTGCGACCAGAGCGAGCCGTCGGGTGCCATGGCGATCGCGAACGTCGACGCGTGCACGGTCTGCGCGAGGGTCAGGGAGCCATCTGCGCCGATCGTGAAGACCTCGATCACGCCGGGCGTGTTCGTCATGCCGCTGAAGACGTTGCGCGAGCTCACGAAGACCGAGCGCGCGCTCCGATCGACTGCGAGGCCGGTCGTGGAGCCCGGCACCGTCACGGCCTGGTCGGTGCGCTCGTGCAGTTGTCCGTCGGCGCCGACGTCGAACGGGACGAGTCTGCCGGTGCTCGAGGTGGTCGAGACGGCATAGAGCCGGTGGCCGGTGTATGCCGGTGCCGCGCTCGCAGCGCTCGCCACGATGCCGAAGCCCGAGGCGACGACGATGAGGAACGAGAGGAGCCGCGCGTGGGCGGAGAGCATGCGAACGTGGCGCCGGATCAAGGTGGCCTTTCGAGTACGGATGAATGCGACTGCGCGGCCGCTCTACCCACCATCGACACGCCGAGCCCTGCGGCTGAAGGCGAAATGGGGGACTTCGCGCGAAGAGGCTTCCGCTCGTGAGCCCCGCACCGCGGGAGCGCGTGCCACGACC
>CAZYYP010000115.1:0-10524 GCA_964651695.1 uncultured Gaiellales bacterium
AACGCTGTCGCCAGACCGACGACACTGGGAGCGTGTCAGGTGCGGTTACAGGAGTCGATGTTGTTCGAGCGCATCACCTGGCGCGCGAACTTCTGGGCCAGGAAGTTCATCTCGTTCGAGGCCTTCGAACACGAGAACATGCCGAACGACTGGGTCGTGTCACTCTGCCGCGCGCGCTGGAACCCATCGGCGGCCGCATCCAGCGCCTCGTCCCAGGTGGCGGGATGGAGCGTGCCGCCGGAGCGGATGAGCGGTGTCGTGAGACGTCCTCGGGACATTCGGGATCTCCTCGCTGGCGGGTGGCCCTGCCCGTAGCATGCATCGGCCTTCGATCGTCCGCAAATCGTTGCCGCACACGATGCGATAGATGTGGTCTATCGCTGGCGCGGGCGCCGGCCGTCGCCGACCAGGCGATCGAGCTCGCCCTCGAGGTCGAGGCGCGCGCACAGCGCGACGAGCTCGGCGGCGAGCGGCGGGAGCGGCTCGGCCTCGGGCACGACGATCCCGATCGAGTGCGTCACCTGAGGCGCCACGATCGGCACCGCGCGCATCGCATCCGGCACGCCGAAGAGCGACAGCCAGGCGTGCGCCATGACGCTCGACCAGCCGCGCCGCACGTGCGAGCAGAGCGCCGAGATCGAGTTCGTCTCGACCGTCGGTGACGCGACCGTGCCGGCCGCGGCGAAGTTGTCGTCGAGGATCCGCCGGTTCTGCATATCGGGTGTGAGCAGGCAGAGCGGCACGGTCGCCGCCTCCGCCCAGTCCACGGTCGAGCGCCCGGCGAAGGGGCCGTCGATCGCGCACAGCAGGACGTAGCGCTCGCGGTAGAGCGGCACGGTGCGCACGTTGCCGAGCGGCTCGTTGTCGAGGTAGGTCAGGCCCGCGTCGATCTCGAACGCGGCCAGCCGCCGTTCGATCTCACGCGACGAGAGCGAGACGACCTCGACGTGCATGAGCGGGTGGCGCTCGCAAAACGGCGAGGTCACGAGCGAGATCGCCGGGACGGAGGTCGGGATCGCCCCGATGCGGAGCGTGCCCTCCAGCCCGCCGCGGATCTGCGAGAGCTCGTGCCCGAGGCCGTCGTAATCGGCCAGGATGCGGTGCGCCCAGAGCACGACGCGCTCGCCCTCGCGCGTGAATCCCTCGAAGCGCTGGCCGCGTCGCACGAGCGGAACGCCCAGCTCGGCCTCGAGCTTGCGCAGCCCGGTCGAGAGCGTCGGCTGCGAGACGTGGCAGGCACGCGCGGCGCGCCCGAAGTGGCGCTCCCGCTCGAGCGCGACGAGGTACTCGAGCTGACGCGGGAACACGCTCCCAGCCTACCGGCGCCTGCGCGCGAGGGGGCTTGTCGAGCGCTGTGCCATCTGCGACGATCGTCGCCGCTCCAGCCAGGAGCGAGCTCTCGACCCGGAGGAGGCACACCATGGCGGTCGCGATCGAGATGCGCTTCAGCGGCGCGACGCTCGAGCAGTACGACGAGGTCATGCGGCTCATGGCCCTCGGCGACACCCCGCCCGCCGGCGCCCTGTTCCACTGGGTGGCTGCCACCGACGACGGCATCAAGGTCACCGACGTGTGGGAGACGATCGAGCAGTTCAATGCGTTCGCGCAGGAGAACATCGGTCCCAACACCCAGAAGGCAGGATTCGCAGGCCCGCCCGAGAGCACCGTCTACGAGGTGCACAACTACCTCGGGCACTGACCGCTACGAACGGCACGCGTCGCAGGCCCGTCCTCTGCACCCACAGGGGTCTGACCCTGCACGGTGCGGGTCTGACCCTCGAGCGTGCGGACCTGGCACCGGAGCGTGCAAGGCCGCAACGCCGGTGGGCACGCGGGATTTGCGCTGCGCGCGTACCTGCGCCGGGTACTCCGCCCAGGGAGGCGTGCCTGCCGAAGTCCCGCGGAAGTGCTCGCAAACGCTGTAGGCAAGCCGTTGCACGCCCCGGTGCCAGGTCCGCACGCTGCGGTGCCAGGTCCGCACGCTCGAGGGTCAGACCCCGGTGCGTGCACGGGAGTCCGTTACGCGAGCGCGGCGAGGCCGGCCAGCGCCGATTCCGTCTCGCGCACGAGGCGCGCGACGATCTCGGCTGCCGGACGCCGGCCGGCGCTCATCGCCGCTCCCTCCCCCGCCAGCATCGGCAGGATGTCCGTGCGGCCCTGTTCGGCCGCCGCGCGGCGGATGTCGGCGACGAGCGGCGCCTGCCGGCCCCAGCCCAGCGTGCCGGGGTTCGCTTCCACCAGGGCGTCGACGAGGCGGTTGCGGATCCAGCGCGCCGGGCGGCCCGTGATCAGGTCGGTGACGACCGTGCGATCCGCGGGCGTGTCCGGCAGCGCCGCGGCGTAGGCGTCGGCCGCGCCGCTCTCGGCGCTGCCGAGGAAGCAGGTGCCGAGCGACACGCCCTGGGCGCCGAGCGCGAGTGCCGCGGCGATGCCGCGGCCGTCCATGATCCCGCCCGAGGCGGCCACCGGAATGCCCGGGCCGACGGCATCTGCGACCTGCGGCACGAGCGCGATGAGACCCCCGCCCCGGGCCTCGCCGCCGCCGAAGGTGCCGCGGTGCCCGCCGGCCTCGCTGCCCTGGACGATGACGCCGTCGGCTCCGCACGCGAGCGCCCGCCGGGCCTCGTCGACGCGCGTGACCATCGGGAGCAGCCGGGCACCCGCGGCGTGGGTCGCCGCGGCGACGGGGGCCGGATCGTCGAATGTCGTGACCACGGTCGCGCCGCGTGCCAGCGCGCACTCGATCAACGCCGCCGGCGGGTCGGGTCTCGTGGACTCGGGCGGCTCCTCGGGGAGTCCGAGCTCGCGCCGGAACGGCGCGAGCACCGCGAGGATGCGGTCGCGCTCTCCGGTCGCGGGCGAGGGCTCGGCGAGCTGCGCGTTGACGCCGAAGGGGCCGTCCGGGACGAGCTCGCGCACGCGCGCCATGGCGCGCTCGAGCGCGGCGCACGTCATGCCCGATGCGCCGAACACGCCCAGGCCGCCCGCGCCCGTCACCGCGGCCACGAGCTCTGGCGTGCCGGGACCGTTGGCCATGCCCGCGAGCAGGATCGGGACGCGGATGCCGAGCAGGTCGCACAGCGGCGTATGCAGGTGGGCGCGGGTCATTCGTCGCTCGAGCCGGCCCAGATGTTGATGCCGCTGTCGGTGGCGTGGCGGTCGATCTCCGACAGCTCGTCGTCGCTGAAGTCGAGGCGGTCGAGCGCTGCCACGTTCGTTTCGAGCTGGGCGACACTCGAGGCGCCGACCAGCGCCGAGGTCACGCGGCGATCGCGCAACGCCCACGCGAGCGCCATCTGTGCGAGCGTCTGGCCGCGCGCGGCGGCGATCCCGTTGAGCGCGCGGATCTTCTCGAGCGCCTGCTCGGTCAGCAGGTCGGGCGAGAGCGAGCCGTCGCGGCTTGCGCGCGAGTCGCCGGGAATGCCGCTCAGGTAGCGGTCGGTGAGCATCCCCTGCGCGAGCGGCGAGAACACGATGCAGCCGGCCCCATGCTGCTCGAGGGCGTCGAGCAGGCCGTTCTCGATCCAGCGGTTGAGCATCGAGTAGGACGGCTGATGGATGAGCAGCGGCGTGCCCAGGTTGTGCAGGATCGCCGCGGCTTCGGCGCTGCGCTCCGGCGAGTAGGACGAGATGCCCGCGTAGAGCGCCTTGCCCTGGCGCACGGCCGTGTCGAGCGCACCGAGCGTCTCCTCCATGGGCGTCGCGGGGTCACGGCGGTGCGAGTAGAAGATGTCGACGTAGTCGAGCCCCATGCGCTGGAGGCTCTGGTCGAGACTCGCCAGGAGGTACTTCCGCGAGCCGTTGTCGCCGTAGGGCCCGGGCCACATGTCGTAGCCGGCCTTCGTCGAGATCACGAGCTCGTCGCGGAACGGCGCGAGGTCCTTCTGCAGGAGACGGCCGAACGTCTCCTCCGCCGAGCCGTAGGGCGGGCCGTAGTTGTTCGCGAGGTCGAAGTGCGTGACGCCGAGGTCGAACGCGCGCCGCACGATCGCGCGGCTCGTCTCGAGCGGACGGTCGCCGCCGAAGTTCTGCCACAGGCCGAGCGAGATCGCAGGCAGCAGCAGGCCGCTGCGGCCGGACCGGTTGTAGATCATGCGGTCGTAGCGGTCGGGCGAGGGTACGTAGGTCATGCGGCTCCCTGGAACGCGTGGGCAGGCTCCCCGACGATACGTCGTCGCGCGTGCGCGCGGGCGGGCAGCCCTCCGGTGGCCGCCGATGCGGGCGGCTGCGCGATCGCCGGGGGCCCGAGGGCGACTCGCCGCGGCCGTCAGGCGCGCCGGGAGACGAGCGAGCGGTGCAGCCTCGTGCGCTTGCCACTCGCCGAGGTGCCGGTGATCACGACCTCGAGCGTGGCCTTCGGCACCGTGGCCAGGCGCTGCCGGGCGCGCGCGGTCAGCGTCACGCGCAGGCCGATCGTGCCCTTCGAGGCGCGCTTCGCCGTGCGGCCGAGCGCGATCGTCCGCGCCCCGACGCGCGCAGCGAGCGTGACGGCGAGGCGCGTCCCCGGACCCGCGACGCGAACGCTGAGGCGCGCGCCGGAGCGCGCGAGCTTCGTCAGCGTGAGGCCCGCCGCGAGCTTGAGCTGCGAGATCGCGGGTGGCTCTGCGACCGAGTAGCCGAGCGTCGCGCTCGTCGAGAGGCCGGCGGTGTCGACGGCGACGGCCGTCAGCGTGTGGCGACCGGCGGCGGCGCCGTAGCCGCTGATCGTGCAGGTTGCGATGCCGGAGATCGGGTCGCTCGCCGTGCATTTCAGGCTCGTCTGCGCCGGCAGGCTCGCGGGCGCGTAGGTCTTGGAGGCAACGCCCGCGATCACGGGCGCCGGCGGCGGCGTCGAATCGCGTTTGATCGTGATCGGGACGGTGGTGGTTCCACCGGCGCTCGTCGCGCTGCAGGTGAGGGTCGTCGTGCCGTCGGCGGGGCTCGCCGCCGCGCAGCCCGTGACGGCCGTGATCGGGGACTCGCCATCCGAGACCGTCCAGGTGACGCCGACCGGGCCGCGGTACCAGCCGTTGTCGCCGTCGGGCGCTGCCGGCGCGACGGTCGGCGTGACCAGCGGCGGCGTCCTGTCGAGCGCCATGCCGAGCGCCCGGTCGGCGAGGACGAAGCCCGCGCCGCAGTCGAGCGGGGTCGGCGTGCAGGCGAGCGCGTTGGCCGGATTGGTCATGATCGCGTACAGCTCGTCGACCGTGATCGCCGGATTGGCCGAGAGGATGAGCGCGGCGATGCCCGCCGCCGCCGGGGTCGCGGCGCTCGTGCCGTAGAACGGCGTGAAGCCGCCGAGCGAGGTGCTGACCCCGTCCGGCGCCGCGAGATCCGGCTTCTGGAGCACCTCGGGTGTCACGAGCGGCACGCCGCTCGCATCGAAGGAGTGCGTCACGGGGCCGCGCGAGCTGAACGTCTCGGGGGTCGTCGGCGTCGGGTAGCGCGACGCGGCGACCGTCAGCGCGCCGGCCGCCGACGCGGCGTCCGGGCTGACGGCACCGCCGTTCGCCGGGTGCTCGATCGTGACCGTGCCGGCGCCGTTCGTGAAGTCGATGAACTTCATCAGCGGGTTTGCGACTCCCGCCACGCGGCGGATCCCGATGCCGTAGGTCATCGCACCGCCGCCCGCCGTGATCGTGGCCGCCTCCTCGGGGATGCCCGTCACGAGGTTGTTCGTGTCGGCCGTGCCGAGCAGGGTCGTCGTTCCGTTGGTCGCGATCGAGTAGACGTCCAGCGCGAGGTCGGTGACGGCCGCCCCCCAGGGCTCGGCCCACTGCAGGACGATCGTCGTGGACTGATGCGCCTGGAGCGTTCCGATCGACTGGACCGGGTCGACGCCGGGCCCCGGATCGAAGTCCTCGCTCGCCGTCCCGTCGAATGTGCCCTGCCAGCTCTCCTGCGCGTCGTTCCCGGCCGCCGCGAAATATGCCGTGCCCGCCGCCTTCGCCCGGTCGACCGCCTGCGCGACGACGTCGTCCTGGAAGAACGGCTCGGTGATGTAGCTCGTGTCGTCGGCGATCACCTTCGCGCCGTGGCTCACGAGGGAGTCGATCGCAGCGGCCTTCGCGCCGGGTCCGCCGTTGGCGGTCGCGAAGAGGATGCCGGCGAGGCCCGGCGCCTCGTCGTAGGAGATCTCGGCCATCGCCCGGCCCTCATCGGTGCCGCCGCTCGAAGCGTCGCTCAGAGCCACGGTGTTGGCGGGCAGGTCGCCACTCGTCTGCGATGCCGCGATGCCGCCGCCGACCTTGTTGATCGAATCCGAGATCACCCCGACCGTCACCCCCGCCCCTGTCGCGCCGGAGGGCTGCGGCTGGGTCGCGTGCGTCGCCGCGACCCCCTGCGACGTGACGCTGCCTGCGCTGAGCGCCGCGAGCGGGGCGAGGATCCCGTGCGTCGCGCCGAGCGCGGCCGCCTGCGGGAGCGCGGCGGGAGGCAGGAAGCCCTCGACCATGCGCTGCGGCGCCTCGCCGCTGATCGCCGTCACCCGCATGCCGAGCGCGCGCAGGGCATCTGCGGCGGCCGCCGTGCTGCCGTTCACGTAGACGTCGACTGCGACCTCGCCGGTCGCCGAGGTGGTGACGCCCTGACTCGTGGCCGAGGCCACGGCGGCGACCTGACTGCCCGCGCCGAGACGGCTCGCCGCCACGTCCTGGAGGTGGCTGTCGAGCTTGGAGAGGTAGGCGTAGCGCGGGAGGCGCGCGGTGGCGCCACGGCCGCCGACATCCTGCACGAGCTGGGCGAGGACGGCGCCGGGGTCGGCCGGCGGGCCCACGGGCCGGGCGTCGGCCCGCGCGAGCGGAGTGCCCATGCCGAGCAGGGCCACCATCGCGGCGACCACCCACGGCACGCTCCGGGCGACGCCATCCACCGACTCAGCCTACCCGTGCTCAAGCGCGCGAATGCGGAATTCCCCCACCCGGGTCATCGCGGGGCGCGGCGGGCGTCCGAGACGATCGCTGCGAGCACGAGCACGACGACGGCGAGCGCGACGCCGGCCGCGACGATGCCCGCGCGCACGACGGCGAGGTGCACGATGACCGCCGCGGCCGCGACGAGCCCGACGACGCCGGCGGCGATGCGCCAGTCGTCGCCGACGACGAAGTCGAACCAGAAGGCCGCGAACGTCCGTACGGCGCGGATCATGTGGTCACGGGCGGACGGGTGCGACGGAGCGTGCCGATCGCCAGCTGCGAGGCGCCGAGCCAGGTTGCGAGCAGGACGGGCAGCGCCAGATCGCCGCCCGGCCACCCCAGGCTCCCGCCCCCGGGCGCGAACGTCCCGAGCCCCTCGACGACCCAGAACACCCCGAATGTGCTCAGCAGGAGCCCGACGACGTACTTGAGGGTGTTCTCGGGCACGGCTGCCAGCGGACGGTGAACGACCGCCCCCACGACCAGCACGACCACGCCCGCCGCCGCGGCGCCGCCGGCGGCGAGCGGAATGCTATGGGCGCTGGCGCCGAAGGTGACGACGATGAACACGACCTCGAGGCCTTCGAGGAAGACGCCCTTGAAGGAGATCACGAAGGCGTACCAGTCGAGGCCGTAGCGCAGCTCGTGCCCGGCGGCTCGTGCCGCCGCCTGCTCCTCCGCGAACGTCGCGTCCTCGTCGTGCAGCGCCTTCAGCCCGGCGCTGCGGAGGATCGCCTTGCGCAGCCACTGCAGGCCGAAGATCAGGAGCAGCGTGCCGACGACGAGTTGCAGCGCCGAGCGCGAGACCGATGTGCCGACGACGGTCCCGAGCGCGACGGTGATCACCGTGAGCGCGACGACGGCGGCGGCCGTGCCCCACAGCGCGGCGCGCCAGCTGCGGGCGACGCCCATCGCGAGGACGATCGTCAGGGCCTCGACGAGCTCGACGCCGGACGCGAGGAACGACGCCGTGACGACGCCGAGATCACTGGCCGTGAGGCTCACGGCAGGCAGGCTAGCGCGGCCGTCCCAGCATCCTGAGAACCTCCCGGGCGCCTCGACGCGCTACGCCGCGTTGCGTCCCTGGTCGGCGTCGGCGCGCGCCTGGTCCGGGTCCGTCCGCGCTGCGAGACGCACGATCGCATGGTCGTCGGTGACCTGAGCGCGCATGACCGTCGTCTCGTCGGCAACCCGCGCCCGCAGCACCGCCACGCTCGTGTGGGCACGCGTCTCGCGGCGCTCGAACGCCGTCTTCGCCGTCGCGCTGCGCACGCTCCGTGGCAGGCGCGTCCCAAGCGGCGCGGCGAAGCCGGCGACGCCCTCGGCGCGCGTCGCGTGAAACGGCAGGACCATCTGGACGTTGGCGATCTCGAGCGTCCGCCGGACGGTCGTGGCTTCGACCGGGACGACGAGCTCGAGCGCGCCGCCGCGCCTGCGCGCACGCTGCGCGGCCCGGAGCAGCGCGCTGATGACGGACGAGTCGACGAATGCGCACCCGCTCAGGTCGACGAGCACGTTGGCGTAGCCCCGTGCGAGCATCAGCGCGAGCGTCACCGCCTCGCTGGTGGACGCATCGTGCTCCCCGCGCAGCGTGACGATGCAGGCCCGGGGTGAGTGGATCTCGATCTCGGTCGTCGGCTGTGCCGCCACGCATCTCCCATCCGATGAACCTTCCGGGCGCACGCGCATGGCAGGGCGTGTTCCTGGATCGACCGGCGGCGCTGAGCCTGGGGACAGCCGCGCTGGCGGGGATATCGTCCGTCCGGGTGGGCTCGAGATCCCTCATCCGAGCGAATTGCACCCGGACCTGACCCGGTCGGGGGAAGCGGCCTCCCCCGGCTGCCCGGATCGCCGGGATCAGGCGGAGATGTCGCGCGGGCGCGCCACGACGCTCGCCCGCGCCGTGGGCAGGAGGAGCGAGAGCAGCGCGGTCGCAGCGACGAACGCGACCGAGGCCCAGAGGCAGGCCGTGAAGCCCCGCCACTCGTAGAGCGCCCCGGAGAGCACCGTGCCCGCGAGGCGGCCGCCCGCGTTGGCCATGTAGTAGAAGCCGACGTTCATCGCGGCCTTGCCGCTCTGGGCGTACGCCAGGATCAGGTAGGAGTGCACCGCCGAGTTGAGCGCGAAGATGACGCCGAACGCCGCCAGGCCGGCGATGACCACGAGAGCCGGGTCGGCGCCCGTGTCGAGTGCGATCGCGATCGCGGCCGGCGCGGCCGCCAGGGCGAGCGCGAGCCAGGTCGCATTGCGGCCGTCCGGCAGCGCACTGCGGCCCAGGAGCCTCGGCGCCGCGGCCTGGACCGCGCCGTAGCCGATCACCCAGACGGCGAGGAACGCGCCGGCCTGCCAGAAGCTCCAGCCGAGGCGGGTCTCGAGGAAGACGGGCAGACCGACCACGAACCACACGTCGCGCGAGGCGAAGAGGGCAAGGCGCGCCGCGGAGAGCACGTTGACGGCGCGGGTGTTCGAGAACATCTGCCCGAAGCGGGCCGTGCCGTCGGCACGGCCCAGCTCGCCGTGCATGAAGGCGACGATCACGAACAGCGCGGCGCCCACGATCACCGCGAGCATCACGAGCGAGGTGCGGAACCCCACGAGCGTCAGCAGCAGCCCGCCGAGGAAGAAGCCCACGCCCTTGAGGGCGTTCTTCGATCCCGTGAGGATCGCGACCCAGCGGAAGAGCGCGTCCGGCGCGTCGGCCGGCACCACGAGTTTGACCGCGCTCTTGGAGCTCATCTTGGTGAGGTCCTTGGCGATGCCCGAGAGCGCCTGCGCCGCCATCACGTAGGGCACGACGAGCCACGCCGCGGGCGCCGTCAGCATGCCGAGCGCGGCGACCTGGACGGCGAGGCCCATGACGAGCGTCGACTTGAGTCCGAGCCGGGCGGCGAGCCAGCCTCCGACGAGGTTCGTCACGATCCCGAAGACCTCGTAGAAGAGGAACAGCGAGGCGACGGCGAACGGCGAGTAGCCGCGGTCGAAGAAGTAGAAGAGGACGAGCGTGCGGATCGCGCCGTCGGTGATCGTGTCGGCCCAGTAGGCGCCGGTGACGAGGGCGTAGCTGCGCAGATCGCCCTGGCGCGCCTCCGCCGCGCTGCTCATCAGGCGGCCGCGACCATGCGCGCGAGCTCGACGAGGCGGTTCGCGTAGCCCCACTCGTTGTCGTACCAGGCGAGGATCTTCACGTGCGTGCCGTCGACGACCATCGTCGAGAGCGCATCGACGATCGCCGAGCGCGGATCGTCCTTGTAGTCGACCGACACGAGCGGGCGCTCCTCGTAGCCCAGGATGCCCGCCAGCGGCCCGTGCGCCGCCTCTGCCAGCAGCCCGTTGACCTCGCCGGCGCTCGTCGGCCTGGCCACCTCGAAGACGCAGTCGGTCAGCGAGGCGTTGAGCAGCGGGACACGTACCGCGAGGCCGTTGAGCCGGCCCTCGAGCTCGGGGAAGATGAGCCCGATCGCCGTCGCCGAGCCGGTCGTGGTCGGGATCAGGGAGATGCTGGAGGCCCGCGCGCGCCGCAGATCCCTGTGCGGCGCGTCGACGATCGTCTGCGTGTTGGTCATGTCGTGCAGCGTGGTGATCGAGCCGCGCAGGATGCCGATGCCCTCGTGGATCACCTTCACGATCGGCG
>CAZYYP010000116.1:0-10500 GCA_964651695.1 uncultured Gaiellales bacterium
TGTAGTCGAGGAGGTAGGAGTTGTCGTCGTGCATGAACTCGAGGTTGCCGCTCCACCGCGTCGCGATGGTCGGCAGTCCCATCGCCATCGCCTCCATGTACGGCCGGCCCCATCCCTCCCCGTGCGACGGGAGCACGAACGAGTCGGCGCTGCGATACATGCGCGGCATGTCCGCGGTCTCGAGATGCCGGTCGAGCACGACGATGCGCGGCCCCTTTCCGGGCCGGATCCCCAGCTGGTTCCGCGCGAACGCCTCGACCTCGCGACGGCAATCCGTGCCCCACGGCGCCAGCGCCGCGTCCGTCTTCAGCACCAGCGTAACGTCGTCGCGCGCCTTGAATTCGGCGAACCACGCGCGCAGGAGGATGTCCCAGGCCTTGCGGTCGATCCACGAGAACACCGACAGGAACACGAAGCCCTCCAGGCCCTCGATGTCGAGCGGCTTCACGCGGGGGTCGAAGAGCTCGGTGTCGAACGTCTCGGGCACCTTGTGCAACTTCGACGGATCGACGCCGGCGGCGGCGAACGACTTCAGGTTGTGGTCGGAGGGAACCCAGATCTCGTCCATCGTGTTGCACTGGTCACGCCAATCCGCGGGAAGCCCATCGGTCTCGAACATCGTGCGGCCGACGTTGCAGATGGCCGCCGGGTGGCGCTTGAAGCGGTTCGCGCCGATATGGGCGACGTGGACGAACTCCTCGGGGAGGTCGCGCGTCAACAGCTCCGCGAGGCGTTCGGCCTTGCGCGCCGGCATCGGGGTTCCCAGCCGGTCCCACGCGATCGGGTTGGCGATGACGCAGAGACCCGCGTCGTCGAGTGCCTCGACGGTGGAGAGCGCCTCCTCCGTGTAGCCCCCGTGCTCCAGGAAATGGCTGCTCCACGCGATGGCCGGCAGCCCGCCGGCGCTGGGAGCCGTCGGGCGCGGAAGGCGCCACGAGCAATTCCACGCCTCGCTGATGTCGCGACCGTCGGCCCGGCATACGAGCATGTCCGAGCGGGTCCCGCTCGGCGACCAGCGTGTCGCGAACTCGCGGGCCGAGGCCCTGAACGAGCCGCGCGTGCCGGGCAACGGACGCAGCGGCGAGCGGAGCGCAGCCGAGGGCGCATAGAGGACCGGGCATCCGCGCGCCCGCAGGCGCATGCAGTAGTCGGCGTCGGCGAGATCCTCGCCGAGGGTCTCGTCGAAGCCGCCGATCGCGACGAACTGCGCCCGGGACGTCACCATGCCCTCGGTGAGAACGGCGGGCATGATCCGGGGCCGGTTCACGTAGGCGGCGTCGGCAGACTCGCCTTCATAGAGACGGTAGGGAACGCGATCGGGGCCGAGGACCAGGCCCGCGTGTCCGATCGTCCCGTCCTCCGAGAGGATCTTGCTGCCGGCGCATCCGGTATCGGGCCGGCTGCGATAGGTCGAGACGAGGGCATCGAGCCAGCCCGGAAGGGGGGTCGCCTCCGCGGAGGCGAACACGAGCAGCTCGCCCCGCGCGGCGCGCGCACCGGCGTTCCACCTCGCCGCAAGCTCCGCCGACTCGGGGACGAGCACCGATCGCGCGCCCGCGACCGGCGGCTCGCACGGCTGCGAGCCGACGACGACGAGCTCGTAGTCCTGCGCGGTTGGCGTCGTGCGCAACGCATCGGCGAAGCGCTGCGGATCCGCACCGGCGAGGGCGACGAGGACAATGGAGCAGCTCGGCACCCGGGACTTGGCCGACCGCACGGCGGCGAAGACGATCTCCTGGGCGGTCAGCTCCTCGGTGGCGTCCGCCGCGACGCGCTTGAGCAGGAACTCCTCGGACTCGACGACGCTCCCGCTTCCGTCGGGCCGCAGCGCGACGGGGTTGAGCCAGCCGTCGCGGACGATCGTGAGCCACCTGGCATCGAGACCCGCGGCGGCGAGGTCGTCCAGCAGCTCACTCCGGGTCGTACCGCCGGCGGCCGGTAGCGCGCTGCGCCGCGGGCCATCCGCAAGAACCGTGGAGATGAATTCCTCCATGCGGCGGCGGTTGCGGGCCGCGGGCGCGGTTCCGACGATCACGCCGCCGGTGCGGACGAGACCCCCGACCGAGCGCAAGGTCGCCGCCGCATCCCCGCCGGAGAGCTCCACCACAGCTGCATCGAACCGCTTGCCGTTGCCGGCCGCGCTGCCGTTTCCGTTCGGGTGCGCCGCGCTCATCCGGGAGACCGAGCGTCCGGCGAGTTCGATGGCGATGTCGCCGACGACGAGCACCCGCTTGGCATCGGCGGGCACGAGCGCCTCGAGATCGCTCCTGTTGCTGCGCGCGCGCTCGTCCCGGAGGGTGCGGTTGTGCTGGAGCCAGTTGCGCTTCGCCGACGTCGGCCCCTCGTCCTCGAGCGCGATCCGCTCGTAGCGGGCGTCGTCGTAGATCTGCTCGGCGACGGACTTCTCGTGGATGATGCCGATGCGCTCGAAGTGCTCGACGTTGTCGGACACGGCCGTCGCGCCGCCGTGGGGCCTGGGGTCGAAACGCGTCCGGGCCTTGCGCACGAGGCGGAAGTGCTTGATGGTGCTCACCTCCACGCCGTCCACCACGTTCGACTTCATGATCCAGTACCCGTCGGTGCCCCGCTCGAGCAGATCGGGCAGCTCGGCCTTCAGCAGATCCGACATCTTCTCGTCGGCGTCGAGGATCAGGATCCAGTCCCCGGACGAGCGCGCTGCCGCCAGCTCCCGCGACGGCTCGGCGTGGCCATGCTGGACGTCGCGCACGAACACGTCGGCAAGGCGTTCAGCGATCTCCGGCGTGCCGTCGGTCGACATCTGGTCGACGACGACGATCTCATCCACGTGGTCGCGCGCGTCCACGAGGCACTCCTCGAGCCGCGCCTCCTCGTTGAAGACGACGACGTTCAGCGAAATCCGTGTCACGTTTGCAATCGTCCACCATTGTGAGGGTGGCCTGCAAGGGTGGCCTGACGGTGGACTCGCCCCAACGACGGTGGAGACGCACCTTTTCGGCGCCTACCGCAAGCTCGGCGGGGTTATCGAGGGAACCACCCGCTGCGACGTGAGCGCACTCGGTCCTATCGTCGGTGGCGTGCTGATCTACCGACCCACGGCCCCGAAGGAGCTCCGATGAACCAGCCCCGTAGTGCGCACGCCATGGCCGGATGGGCGAAGGCGAGCGAGCATGGCTACGGGGTCAAGGGCCCGGCAGGCTGGATGTGCATCGTGGAGTCGGTCGTCGGCGAATGCACGCTGAAGAACGGCGGCATCTTGGAGTGGACTCCGAAGCTGAAGACGTAATCCGCCGCGAGAGCCTGTGCCAGTGACGCGGGTTCGAATCCCGTCTCTCGGGAGATCGCGCCGCATGCCGGCACTCCGGCTGCGGGGGGTAGGCTCGCAGGCGTGAGCGACTACGGGCACGCCCTCCAGTTCGGTGTCTTCATCACGCCGTCCGCCGCCGACGCCGGGGCTGCGGTCGATCTCGCGGTACGCGCCGACGCGAGCGGGCTCGACCTCGTGACGTTTCAGGATCACCCCTACCAGGCGCGCTTCCTGGATACCTGGACGCTGCTCTCCGTAGTCGCCGCGCGCACGAGCCGCGTCCACGTCGCGCCCAACGTACTGAACCTGCCGCTACGGCCGCCGGCCGTCGTGGCGCGGGCCGCGGCGAGCCTCGACATCCTCAGCGGCGGGCGCTTCGAGCTGGGCCTCGGCGCCGGCGCGTTCTGGGACGGGATCGAGGCCATGGGCGGCCCGCGCCGGACTCCCGGCCAGAGCGTCGACGCACTGGAGGAGGCGATCGAGGTGATCCGCGCGCTGTGGGACGTCGAGCAGCCCCGCGCAGCACGCGTCGAGGGCGCCTACCACCGGCTCGCGGGCGCGGCGCGCGGCCCTGCGCCGGCGCACGACATCGGCGTCTGGATCGGCGCCTACAAGCCGCGGATGCTGGCGCTGACCGGCCGCACGGCCGACGGCTGGCTGCCCAGCCAGTCGTACCTGCAGCCGGGCGACCTGGCCGCGGGCAACGCGGCCATCGACGAGGCGGCGGCCGGCGCGGGCCGCGACCCCCGCGCGGTCCGCCGGCTGTTGAACGTCAGCGGCGCGTTCTCGGCGAGCCGCCGGGGCTGGCTCGACGGTCCGCCCGGGCAGTGGGTCGACGAGCTGACGGAGCTCGCCCTCTCCGACGGCGTGGGGACGTTCATCCTCGCCGGCGATGACCCCGCGGCGATCGAGATCTTCGCGGCCGAGGTCGCGCCGGCCGTGCGCGAGCTCGTGGCCGCCGAGCGCGCGCACGGTGGCGCCGGTTCCCCGGGGCAACCGGCGGCTCCGTCGCCGCGGGTCGGCGCCCCCGCGCCCGCCACGCTGCCCGCGAGCGCCCCCGGGGAGGAGTACCAGCGGCTGGGAGTCCAGCCGACCCCGGACGACGGCACGCGGCTCAGCGCCACGGCGCCGTGGGACGAGTCGACCCGCCCGCGCCGCGCGCCGTCCGGCGCCGAGCAGACGTACACCGATCGCGGCCAGCTCGTGGGCCGGCACCTCATCGACGTGCACGACATGCTGCGCCGCGAGCTCGGCGAGCTGCGGGACGTCCTGGCCCAGGTGCGCGAGGGGGCGCTCGGTGCGGGCGCGGCGCGGTCGGCGCTGAACGAGATGGCACTGCGGCGGAACGACTGGACGCTCGGCGCGTTCTGCGCCCGCTACTGCGGCGTGGTCGCCCAGCACCACGGCCTCGAGGACGACGCGATCTTCCCGCACCTCGTGCGCAGTGACACCGCACTCAAGCCGGTGATCGAGCGGCTCACCGACGAGCACCTGGTCATCCACGACGCCATCCAGGCCGTCGACCGCTCGCTCGTCCAGCATATGAACCATCCGGACGACTTCGAGCCGATCCAGGAGGCCATCGACTTCCTGACCGACGCGCTGCTCTCCCACCTGTCCTACGAGGAGTACGAGATCGTCGAGCCGCTGGCGCGCCTGGGCTTCTATCCCGGGCAGGTCTGAGCGGCCGGATGTCCTGCGCCGACGGGTGAGCTCGAGCAACCCTCGGCTGATGGATACGGACCGGCCCGGGCGACGCCGATGCCTAGTGGACGGTGAAGGACGACTCCGCATTCCGAACGGCTCAAGCCGCGTGACGCTCGAGGGAGAGACCGGCGAGAGCGAGCGGTCCGCGGCTCTCGATGGCTGGGTCGCGGCATTCGACCGCGAGATGGAGCAGGGCGGCGATTTCGCCACGAGCATCGCAGCGATGACGGCGCACGGATGTTTCGACGTACGCGCGGTCGCCGAGCGTTGGATCCTGGCGAACCCGACCGGCACGGTGACCCTCGTGCCATTGCAGGCGGCGCTGGAGGAACCCGCGGCGCTGGAGCACGCACCCGAGGAGATTCCGCCGCTCGAGGAAGCCGCCGCACCGCGGAAGCCCGTTGTGGATGCGGAGCGGACGTCGCCGAGACTCGAGGCCGCGTTGTCCCCCGACATTGCGTATTTTCACAGCTTGTTGCAAGGCGGCATCGAGCGCGCGCAGATCGACGAGGCCTTCCCAGGATTCCGGCTCGTGATCGACGAGGCGGTCGGCCAGTACGAGGCGGCGGCGCCGATTCTCAGCGACGTCCCCCCAGGCCCGTCTCGCGAGGATCTCAACGACGAGATCCGTGGCATGCGGCAGGAGCTCCAGGCATCCGGGGCACGCGGCCGGCGGCGCTGGCGCGCGCGCGACTGACGGGGTCTTCGACCGCATCGTGAGCGGCTGCCGCGCGTGTCGATTCCCGCGTGGGTCGTTCGTCTTTTCAGAAGACGGTCTCAAGGCTGCGACAGGAAAGGAACGGAGATGCCCGACATCACGGTCAAGAGCGTGGAACAGTTCGACTCCCCCAACGGTGGCGGTTTCTGCCGGGCTCGCGCCGGACTCGGCGTGAGCGCATTCGGTATGCAGGTCGAGCACTTCCCCCCGAACTTCGAGCACTTCCCCGAGCACGATCACACGGCGGATGGGCAGGAAGAGGTCTACACGGCCCTCTCGGGCGCCGCGACGTTGCACGTCGCGGGTGAGCGATACGCGCTCGTTCCGGGCACCTTCGCGCGCGTGGGGCCCGGCGTCTCGCGACGCATCACGACCGGCGATCAGCCGGTGCAGTTGCTCGCCATCGGCGGGACGCCTGGGCGGGCCTACGTTGCGCCGGCGTTCACCGAGAACGGCGCGCCGCTGCCGGGCTGAGCGCTTCCGACGAGGGCCGGCGGGCGCTCAGCCGCCGGCCCTCGGGCGCAGCCGGCGACCTCCGCGGACGAGGCTCCGTCATTGCCCTGACGCTCTCGCCATCGGGCTACACTCGGCCGACCCGTCGATGGAGGATGAAGATGACCCAGTTCGCGCGCGTGGCAACGTTCGAATTCGACGAAGCGGCTCTCGAGGCGTTGCTCGCCAGAATCAGGAGTGAGGGGGTGCCCGAAGGCGTGCCTGCCAAGAGGGTCACCGTCCTCGCCGACCGCTCCGCGGGAAAGGTCGTCGTCGCCGTGCGCTTCGACTCCGAGGAGGATCTCCGGACGGGCTCCGCGGCGCTGGAGGCGATGAGTCCGCCCGAGGTCGGCACGAGACGGCGCGTCTCCGTCGACACGTACGAGGTCGTGCTCGAGCAAGAGGCTCCGTAGCTCGTCCGACGCGCCGGACGGCGAAAGCCGGAGGCGTGGAGCATCACGAAGCGATGAATCACTGCCCGCCGGAGTGCCCGAAAGGGTGAGATGTTCCGTCGGGCGGCGCTTCAAAACCGCTGAACTCTTGGGATGAGTGCCATGCGAAGGGCGGGTGGGCATGCCGATCTCTAAGGCATGCGCCGTTCCCATCGTCTGCTCTCCGCCGCCTGCCTGCTCGCCCTCATCGCCGTCGTCCCGCTGGAGGCAACAGCGCGCTCGGCGGTGAAGCCCGCCTCGTGCTCGGTCATGGCGAAGGGCTGGAAGGGCCAGGCCGCCGGGCCGAAGATCAAGCCGACGCACCCGGCGATCGAGCGACGCGTGATCCTGCTCGTCAACCGTTTCCGCAGCCGGCACGGGCTGCGCCCGCTGAAGATCGATCCGGGCCTGCGTTACGCGGCTCGCGCGCGCGGCGTTGTCGACAAGCGGCTGACGGCGCGGCTCGCGCTCTACTCGCCGAGCAGGTGCGTCGCCGAGAGCGTCGTCCGCGAGAACGGGCTGAGCCGAGCGGCCGGCATCGTCCGCGCCTGGCGTCACGAGCGCGGCCCGCGGCGCGTGCTCCTGCTGCCGTGGGCGCGCCGCATCGGGGTCGGCGTTCGCGTCGGCACCTTCAGGGGTGAGCGCACGACGATCGCGACGGCAGACGTCAGTGCTGCACGCCCGGCGCATGCGACCGTCAAGGCGAAGTCCTCCCCCCGGCCCGCGCCGCCCGTCGTGTCCGCGCCGGCTCCCGCTCCCGCGATGCTCCTCTCCACGCCCGCTCCCCCGCCTGCGCCGCCGGCGCCTCCTGCGCCGAGCGGGCCGGTGGTCGGGGTGCCGTACACCTGCGACGGCCCCGTCAACGGCGTGCGCGTGGTGGGCACCGGTTCCGACCCGCGCGCGCTCGTCAACCTCGCGGCCGGGTGCACGGGCACGCTGACCTTGGATATTCACGTGACGAGCGGTGGGGGCGATGGGGTGAAGGTGCAGGCGGGCGTGCACGACCTCACGATCGGCCCGAGCCGGATCGTCTGCGACCGCCTGACCGACACCTCGTTCCACCAGGACGGCGTGCAGGTGCAAGGCGGCTCGAACGTGACCTTCAGCGGCCTGAGCATCGTGTGCCCATACGTGACCGGGCAGGGAGCGGCCGGGTTCTACATCGACGGCAAGGACTTCAGCGGGATCAGCAACGTCGTCTGCGACGGCTGCAACCTGGAGCACCTGCACTACGGCGCGATGTTCACCGGGCCGGCGCCCGGCAGCGGCGTGCGCAACTCGATCATCCACGAGGGCGCGCTGACCGGCGGCTACTTCGACATGGCGGGCGACCTCACCGGGGCGCTGAACGCCGGCAACACGCTCGCACCTCCGTGCGACGGCGTGGCCGTGCCCTGCTGAGGCCGGCGCCCCGCGGGCCGGCGAGCTCACCGTTAGGCCGTGCGGGTCGCGGCCGCGCGCTCGAGACCCAGTTCGGCGACCGCGATCTCGCGCATGCGGAATTTCTGGACCTTGCCGGTCACGGTCATCGGGAAGCCGTCGACGAGCTTCCAGTGCCGCGGGATCTTGAAGCGCGCGATGCGACCCTGGCAGTGCGCCGCGAGATCCTCGATCGTCGCTGTCGCTCCAGGGCGCAGCACGACCCACGCCATGACCTCCTCGCCGAGCCGTTCGTCCGGAACGCCGATGACCTGGACGTCCTGCACGTCGGGATGGCCGTAGAGGTGCTCCTCGACCTCGCGCGGATAGACGTTCTCGCCGCCGCGGATGATCATGTCCTTGCTGCGCCCGACGATGTTGACGTAGCCGTGCTCGTCCATCGTCGCGAGATCGCCCGTGTGCATGAAGCCCTCGGCGTCGACGACCTCGCGCGTGCGCTCCTCGTCGTTCCAGTAGCCGCGCATGACCGAGTAGCCGCGCGTGCAAAGCTCGCCGGTCTCGCCGCGCTGCACCGATGCTCCCGTGACCGGGTCGGCGAGCCTGATCTCGAGGTGCGGATGAACGCGTCCGACGGTCGACACGCGTAGCTCGAGCGGATCGTCGGGCGAGCTCTGCGTCGAGACGGGCGAGGTCTCCGTCATGCCGTAGCAAATGGTCACGCCGGCCATGTTCATCTCACTCACGACGCGACGCATGACCTCGACCGGGCACGGCGAGCCGGCCATGATGCCGGTGCGCAGTGACGAGAGGTCGTACTCGCCGAAGTCCGGGTGCGCGAGCTCGGCGATGAACATCGTGGGCACGCCGTAGAGCGACGTGCAGCGCTCCTCCGCCACCGCTGCGAGCGTTGCGCCGGCGTCGAATCCGGCGCTCGGGATGACCATGCACGCGCCGTGCGTCGTCGCGCCGAGATTGCCCATGACCATTCCGAAGCAGTGGTAGAAGGGCACGGGGATGCAGATGCGGTCGACCTCGCTGTAGCGGCAGCCCTCGCCGACGAGGTACCCGTTGTTGAGGATGTTGCGGTGCGTGAGCACGGCGCCCTTGGGGAATCCCGTTGTGCCGCTCGTGTACTGGATGTTGATGGCGTCGTCGGGATGGAGCTGTGCCGAGCGCGCACGCAGAGCCTCGAGCGGCCGGGAACGGCCCTCGGCGATCAGGTCGTCCCAGTCGCCCGTGTCGAGCCACGCCGTCCATTCGAGCTCGGGCACCTGCGGGCGCACCTCGGCGAGGATGGCCGTGTAGTCGCTGTCGCGGAAGCCCTGCGCGGCGACGAGCGCCCGGCATCCCGACTGCCTCAGCGCGAAGGCGACCTCGGACGAGCCGTAGGACGGATTGAGGTTGACGAGGATCACTCCGAGCTTCGCGGTCGCGTACTGCACGAGCGTCCATTCGAAGCGGTTCGGTGCCCATACGCCCAGGCGGTCGCCGACGGCCAGCTCGCGTGCGAGCAGGCCGCGGGCCAGGTCGTCGACAGCGGCGTCGAACTCGCCGTAGGTGAAGCGGCGGTCCTGCTGGCACGCGACGAGCGCCTCGCGCGTCGCGAAACGGGCCGCGATGCGCTCGAGATTCGCACCGATCGTCTCGTCGAGGAGCGCGGGCTCAGAGGGCCCGCTGGCATGCGCGGCGACCACGCACGGATAGTACCGGCGAGTCGAATCGATCGGCCGTGCCTGCGTTCCTCACCCCCGGGCAGCCGTCTCTAGGATGGCATCCGTGACCATCGCACCCAGAACCATCGCCAGCGATCTTGCGCCGACGGGCACCCTGCGGGCCTCCATCAATCTGGGCAATCGGGTACTGGCCGAGGGCACGCCGACGGCGCCGACGGGCGTCACGGTCGATATCGCGCGTGAGCTGGGGGTGCGGTTGGGCGTTCCGGTCGAGCTCGTCTGCTTCGATGCGGCGCGGAAGTCGTTCGAAGCCATGACCGTGGGACGCGCGGACATCTGCTTCCTCGCCATCGAGCCTGCGCGCGAGGCGGCAGTCGCGTTCACGGCCCCGTACGTCGTGATCGAGGGCGTCTTCGTCGTCCCCCGGGACTCGGCCATCACCACGCTGGCTGAGGTCGACCGTGAAGGCGTGCGCATCGGCGTCAAGGAGGGCTCTGCCTACGACCTGTTCCTTTCCCGCAGCTTGCAGCGCGCGACGGTGGTGCGGGGAGACGAGGGGGTCGAAGCCTTCCGCGGCCTCGGTCTCGAGGTCGGCGCCGGCATCCGGCAGCCGATGACGGAGTTCGTCGCCGGTCATCCCGGATTCCGCCTGATCGACGGCCGGTTCATGGAGATCCAGCAGGCCGTCGGCACGACGAAGGCCCGTTCCCGCGAAACCATCCAGTTCCTCCGGGCGTTCGTCGAGGAGCTGAAGGCCGGTGGATTCGTTGCCGACGCGCTGCGGCGCGCGGATCGGCGGGACGTGGCCGTCGC
>CAZYYP010000117.1:0-10436 GCA_964651695.1 uncultured Gaiellales bacterium
TCGGGCGCGGCAAGTCGGGCGCGACGCAGACGCTCAACGACTTCCTGCCCGAGCGGCGCACCGACTTCGTGTTCGCCGTGCTCGGCGAGGAGCGCGGCTTCGTGGGCGCGATGCTCCTGCTCGGGCTCTACCTCGTGGTGCTCTGGCGCATCCTGCGCGCGATCGCCGTCGCGCGCACGCTGTTCGCGCGCCTGATCTGCGCCGGCGTCTTCGGCTGGATGCTCGCGTCGGTGTTCATCAGCGTCGGCATGACGATCGGCATCGCCCCGGTCACGGGCATCCCGCTGCCGCTGCTCTCGGCGGGCGGCTCGAGCACGATCACGGTGCTCGCCGCGATCGGCGTGGTGCAGTCGATCCAGCTGCGCGGGCGCCTCCCGCAGCGCCTGCTCCCCGAGCGCCCCGAACCAACCGGCGGAGGGGCGCCGGACGAGACGCAGGTATTGTGAGGTCTTGATGACGATCCTCCGTACCGTGCACGCTGCCGCGGCACGCCTCGTGCGTGCGCGGCGCGCACCGGTGGGAGCGACCCTGAACGGCGTGGACGCGCGCCCTCACCCCGACTTTTACCTCGCGCCGCGCGCGCTCTTCGGCGTGCGTGCCGCTGCGGGGTACGGAGATATTCATGACTCACGTCAAGCGCATGCTGACCAGCGCCGACCCGCAAGAGGTGCGGGTTGCGATCGTCGAAGGCGGCAAGCTCTCTGAGGCGTACATCGAGCGGCGCGGCCGCCGATCGATCGTCGGCAACATCTACAAGGGACGCGTCGACGCCGTCCTGCCCGGCATGGAGGCGGCCTTCGTCGACATCGGGCTCCCGAAGAACGGCTTCCTCTACGTCGCCGAGATCGTCCTCCCCGAGCTGGACGACCGCGAGCGCCGCTCCAAGCGCATCCAGGAGCTGATCCAGTCCGGCCAGGACGTGCTCGTCCAGGTCACCAAGGATCCGATGGGAAGCAAGGGCGCGCGCCTGACGATGGACGTCTCGCTCGCGGGCCGCTTCATGGTGCTGGCCCCCGGCGGCGATGGCGTCGGCGTCTCGAAGCGGCTCGAGGGCCCGGAGCGCGACCGCCTGCGCGACCTGCTCAAGAAGATGAAGACGCACTCCGACTGCGGCCTGATCGCGCGCACGGCCGCGCAGGGCGCGTCGCTCGACGAGCTCGAGCGCGACGTACGCCTGCTCGAGAAGCTCTGGAGCGTCAGCCGCGGCCACGCGCAGCGCGCGCAGGCGCCGGCGCTCGTCTACTCGGAGCCCGACCTCTCGCTGCAGATGGTGCGCGACGACTTCCGCAGCGACGTGGCCGAGCTCGTGATCGACGACGAGCGCCAGTACCACCGCGTGCTCGCGTACGTGCGGCGCACCTCGCCCGAGCTCGCCGACCGCGTCAAGCTCTACAAGGGCAAGCGCCCGCTCTTCCAGCGCTACGAGATCGAGCAGGGCATCCGCTCGACGCTCTCCCGCCGCGTGCCGCTGCCCTCCGGCGGCTCGCTCGTGTTCGACTACGGCGAGGCCTTCACGGTCGTCGACGTCAACACCGGGCGGTTCACCGGCACCACGAAGAAGCTCGAGGACACGATCCTCAAGAACAACCTCGAGGCCGCGGTCGAGGTCGTGCGCCAGCTGCGCCTGCGCGACATCGGCGGGATCATCGTCGTCGACTTCATCGACATGGCGAGCCAGAAGAACCGCGACGCCGTGCTCGAGGTGCTGCAGCGCGAGCTGAAGAAGGACCGCAGCAAGGTCTACGTCGTCGAGATCTCGCCGCTCGGCCTGGTCGAGATGACGCGCAAGAACATCGCCGACGGCGTGCGCGAGATCATGACCTGCGAGTGCCCGGTCTGCGAGGGCACCGGCCGCATCCTCTCGGACGAGTCGCTCGCGATCGACATGCTGCGCGAGCTGCGGCGGATCGCGCGCGAGTCGAAGAGCGAGGCCTTCCGGATCGAGCTCGAGGACGCCGTGGCGCGCACGCTGATCGGCTCGGGCGGATCCGGCCTCGATGAGCTCGAGCACGAGACGGGGCGCGCGTTCGATGTCGTGGGGCGCACCGACGTGCCGCGCGACCACATCCAGATCCTCGCCGAGGGCACGCTGGCCGAGATCGGCGCCGAGGCGCCGCCCTGCTCGCCCGGTGACGTCCTCGCCCTGCCGCTCCTGGAGCCGCATCGCTTCGTCGAGACCGACGCCGTCTCGCGGCTCAGCGCGGGCTACGAGGTGCAGGTCGTCGGCGGTCTCCCGTACGTCGGCACGACGCAGCGCCTGCGCATCGAGCGTGCGACGCGCTTCGCGGCCCAGGCCGTCCTGCTCGACGTCGAGCCCGCCCGTCCCGTCGCGCCCGCGGCGCCGCGGCCGACGGTCGAGGACGTCGACGGCGAGGAAGTGGACAAGGTCTCCGACCTCCTCGAGCCGGAGCGCCGCGTCGGCGAGCGGCTCGACGTCGAGGGCCGCGTGCGCCGGCAGAAGCGCCGGACGACCGCCGAGCAGCGGCGCGAGCGCGGCAAGTCGGGTGGCTCCGGTGGCGGGAGTGGCGGCGGCCGCGGCGCCGGCGCGAAGAAGCCAGCCGCGGTCACCAGCGACAGCGACGGCGCCGAGGAGGAGTCCGGCGAGCCGCGCACGACCGAGGACGCCGAGGCCGCGGCCAAGCGCCGCCGCCGGCGCGGCGGCCGGGGCCGGCGAGGGCGCGGCGGCAACGGTGCGCGCACGCCGGGCGAGGGCGGCGACGGAGAGATCGCAGGCAACGGCGCGGCGGCAGAGCCCGCTGCCGCATCGACGGCCGCAACCGGCTCCGACCGGCCGCCGCGCGCGGCCGGCGAGGCGCGCCCGCGCCAGCGCCGCCGGCGCAGCAGCGGCGGCGGTAGCGGGGGTGGAGACGCAGCCAACGGCGCCGCCGGCGGCGAGCGGGAGCCTGCACCGGCCGCGGCGGCGACCGTCTCGGCAGAGCCGGCGGCGCCTCGGGCGCCGCGCGCGCCGCGGCCTCCGCGCGCCCCGCGCGCGGCGGAAGCGGAGAACGGCACCGCGGCGCGCGACGCCGCTGCGGCCGCGAGCGAGGACGAGCGCCGCAAGGGCTTGATCTCGCGCATCCTCGGGCGGTAGCGGTGGGGCCGGTTCTCCGGCCGTTCGCTATGCTTGCGTCCTGCGGCCGCTGCGTGGCCGCATACCCCCTCTCGCCATCGATCGAAGGCCCTCAGTGTTTGCCGTCATCTCGCTCGGCGGAAAGCAGTACCGCGTCCGCAAGGGCGAGTACCTGACCGTCGACCGCCTCGCGCACGAAGCGGGCTCGACCTTCACGCCCGCCGTGTTGCTCGCGACCTCGGGCGACGACGTCGTCATCGACGCCGCCGATCTCGCGAAGGTCACCGTGACCGCGCGCGTGGACGAGCACCTGCTCGGGCCGAAGATCCGCGTCTTCCAGTACAAGCCCAAGAAGAGCTCGAAGAAGGCGCGCGGCCACCGCAGCCGGCTCTCGCGCATCACGATCGAAGAGATCGCGCTCACGACGACGACCAAGAAGGCAGCGGCGAAGCCGGCCGAGAAGGCCGAGACGGCGGCGGAGGCAAAGCCCGCAGCCGAGGCCAAGCCCGCCGCCGTGAAGAAGCCCGCAGCGGCCAAGAAGCCCGCGGCGCCCAAGAAGCCCGCGGCGCCCAAGAAGCCGGCGGCCGCGAAGAAGCCCGCTGCCGAGCCCGTGACCGAGCAGGAGGCGTAAGCAATGGCACATAAGAAGGGCCTCGGCTCCTCCAAGAACGGTCGCGACTCGAACGCCAAGCGCCTCGGCGTCAAGGTCTTCGCCGGCCAGCACGTGCCGGCCGGCTCCATCATCGTTCGCCAGAAGGGCACGGAGTTCCATCCCGGCCCGGGCGCGGCGCTCGGCCGCGATCACACGGTGTTCGCCCTCGTCACGGGGACGGTCGGCTTCGGCCGTCGCCGCGGCAAGCGCGTCGTGACCGTCGCGGCCGAGGACTGAAGCTCTCCGCCGCGTGAGCGGCCAGGGTGACTTCCACGATCGCGCATCCGTCGTGGTCGAGGCCGGGCGGGGCGGCGACGGCTGCGTCTCGTTCCGGCGCGAGAAGTTCGTGCCCAAGGGCGGCCCGGACGGCGGTGACGGCGGTGACGGCGGCGACGTCGTGCTGCTCGCCGACCCCGACATGCGCGATCTCTCGGCGTTCCGCTTCCGGCGCCACCTGCGCGGGCAGCGCGGCGTGCACGGCCAGGGCGGCGGCGCGACCGGTGGCCGTGGCGAGGACGTGATCGTGCACGTGCCGCTCGGCACGCAGGTCTACGACGCCGAAGGCGACCTGCCGATCGCCGACCTCGCACACGCCAAGGCGCGCGTCGTGATCGCGCGCGGCGGTCGCGGCGGCCGGGGCAACCGGCGCTTCACGACCGCGGTGCGACAGGCGCCGCGCACCGCGGAGGTCGGCGAGGAGGGCGAGTCGGCCGAGCTCGAGCTGCGGCTCAAGATGGTCTGCGACGCCGCGCTCCTCGGCTTCCCCAACGCGGGCAAGTCGTCGCTCCTGCGCCGGATCTCGAACGCGACGCCGAAGGTCGCCGACTACCCGTTCACGACGCTGGCGCCGCAGCTCGGGACCGTCGAGCTCGACGATCTCCGCCAGCTCACGGTCGCGGACGTGCCGGGACTGCTCGAGGGCGCATCCGACGGCGTCGGCCTCGGGCACGAATTCCTGGCCCACCTCGAGCGGGCCTACGCGCTCGTGCACGTCGTCGCCATCGACCCCGAGGCCGAGGATGCCCTCGAGGACTGCCGGCAGCGCTATGCCGCGATCTACGGCGAGCTCGCCGCGCACGGGGGAGGACTCGCCGAGCGGCCGCAGATCGTCGTGCTCAACAAGCTCGACCTCGTCGACGAGGCCGCGGGCGAGGCGCTCGTAGAGGCCTTCGCCGGTGCGGTCGACGAGGGCGACCTGCCGCCGGATGCCATCGTCGCGCGCGACGAGCACGCCGTGCCCTACGTGCTCGGGCTCTCCTGCGCCACGGGCTCCGGCGTCGCCGAGCTGCGCGGCGCACTCGAGCGCGTGCTCGCCGACGCCCGCCTCGCCCAGCCGGTCGCCGCCACCGGCGAGGAGGAACTCGCCGACTACCTGCTCTACCGGCCGCGCGCCCGCCAGCGGATCTTCCGCCTCGTGCGCGACGACGGCATCGTGCGCATCGCGGGCCGCGAGGTCGTGGCGCTCGTCGACACGCTCGACCTCGCGACGCCCGAGGGCGTGCGCGCGCTCTCGATCGAGCTCGGTCGCCTGGGCGTGATCGACGCCCTCCGCCATGCGGGCGTCAAGCCGGGCTGGGAGGTCGCGATCGGCGACGAGCGCTTCGAGTTCTCGCTCCCGCCCGAGGAAGCAGTCCATGACGACGAGGCGGACGATCTCGAATGGTGAGCGCCGATACCCCGCGCGTCGGCGTGCTCGGCTCGCTCTGCAACCCCGTTCACCTCGGCCACCTCCTGCTCTGCCAGGAGGCGACCTGGCAGCTCGGCCTCTCGCGTGTCGTGCTCGTCCCGACCGGCATGCCGCCGCACCGGCCGGCGCCGCCCGAGTCCTCGGCGATGCGGCTGCGCCTGGCCCAGGCGGCTGCGATCGGCAACCCGGCGCTGACCGTCTCGCGCATCGAGATCGAGCGCCCCGGCCCGTCATACATGGCCGACACACTGAGCGAGCTCCAGGGGCGCTACCCGGGCAACAGCCTCGTGCTGCTGCTCGGATCCGACCAGTACGCCGCGCTCTCGACCTGGCACGAGCCCGAGCGCGTCGCGCGGCTCGCGCGCATCGCGGTGGCCCGGCGCCCGGGCGTCTCGCCCGATGTGCTGGCGGACGCCGACATCGATCGCATCGAGATGCCGCAGGTCGACATCTCCTCGTCGATGATCCGCGAGCGCGTGGCCGCGGGCCGTCCGATCCGCCATCTGGTGCCCGATCCGGTGCGCGAGCTGATCGAGGCCGAAGGCCTCTACCGCTCGTAGTGGTGGTAAGGTGGCGCGCGTGAGGTTTGAGACTGGAGCCGGCTGCTGAGCCGCGGGCACGAGCTCGCGGATCGCATCGCCGCGATCTGCTCCGACAAGCTTGCCGAGGACGTCGTGATCCTCGACATGGAGGACGTCGTCGGCTACACCGACGCCTTCGTGATCTGCTCGGGCCAGAACCCGCGCCACGTGCAGGCGATCGCCGAGGACGTCGGCCTGATCCTCAAGCGCGAGGACGGCCTGCTGCCGAAGGGCGGCGAGGGCCAGCGCGAGGGCGATTGGATCCTGCTCGACTTCGTCGACTGCGTCCTGCACGTGTTCACGCCCGAGGCGCGCACGTTCTACCGCCTCGAGCAGCTGTGGGGCCAGGTCCCGCAGCGCCAGGTCGTCTGACCGGGAAGCCGACGGCTCCCTGGTAGACTCGGCTCCCGCGGGGCCGTAGCTCAGCTGGGAGAGCGCAGCGCTGGCAGCGCTGAGGTCATGGGTTCGATCCCCATCGGCTCCACTTTCCGCGCGCGCACCCCGTCTCGGGTAGGCGCGATCGCCTCACGCGGCCCGGCGGCGGGCGGCTGCGCTCGTTGCGCGAAGCGCACGCGCGGGAGATTGCCACCCCGTTCCGTCCAGGGTAGTCTGGCGGTGCTTTGCCGGTCGGCGGGCGCCGCAGGCGATGCTGCCTCAGTCTCTTACGCAGGGCTGGGGCTTTGTTGTTTGAGCAGGGGGATCCGAGTGACGGCCAGCCGAAGCGCGAAGCGATGAATCTGCACATCGGGTGTCATCTCGGCAATTCGGTCACGACGACGGTGCATGCGGTCGTGCTCGTCGAGCCCCACGCCTCGGTGCAGGACACGATCGTCGAGGAGAGCTGGGAGTCGGCGCAGCCGGTCGAGCGCTTCGCCGACCTCTACGGCAACATCTGCCGGCGCTTCGAGCTGACGCCGGACAACGCCGCCTTCTCGTACGACGCCACGGTGCGCATCTCGCCCGAGCCGGAGGCGATGCCCGGCGAGGGCGACGCGCAGCATCGCGTGGAGGAGCTCCCGCCCGAGCTCCTGCACTGGCTGCTGCCGAGCCGCCTGTGCGAGTCCGAGACGTTCGCGGACGAGGCCTGGGAGCTCTTCGGGGAGTCCGATCCCGGCGCTGCGCGCGTGCAGGCCGTGTGCGACTGGATCCACGACAACGTGGCCTACGGCGTCGAGAGCGTGCCGACGACGACCGTGCGCGAGGTCTTCGCGCGGCGGGGCGGCATGTGCCGCGACTTCGCCCACCTCGGCGTGACGTTCTGCCGGGCACTCAGCATCCCGGCCCGCTATGTGTTCGGGTACATGCCCGACATCGGCATCCCCGGTCCGTACCCGCCCATGGACTTCCACGCCTGGTTCGAGGTCTATCTCGGCGAGCGCTGGTGGACGTACGACGCGCGCTTCAACACGCCGCGCATCGGGCGCGTGCCGATCGGCCACGGGCGCGACGCCGTGGACGTCGCGATGGTGACGACCTACGGCGGAGCTACCCTCGAGACGATGACGGTCTGGGCCGACGAGATCCCGGCGGCTGTCGTGGGCGGCCCCGCGTGATCGCCGGCACGCTGGGCGATCTGATCGCCACGCTCGGGAGCATCGACGACGACGAGATCGATTGGCAGAACGTCCGCCAGGCGACCGTCCTCATCCATCAGACGTTCCGCTACGACTACACCGGGCCGATCACCGACCTGCGCCAGCGGCTGATGGTCGTGCCGCCCGACTACCACGGCAACCAGCGCCTCACGACGCACAAGCTCCGCGTCTCGGGCTGCAACCTCGAGAGCGAGCGCTCCTACGACAGCTTCGGGAACGTCGTGCTCGACCTGACGCTCGACGACGTCGAGAGCCACGTCGAGTTCACGACGTGGGCGGTCGTCGAGACGCACGTCCCGATCGAGGGCGCCGACAACCCCGACGACGTCGGTTCCGACCGGCGCTTCGCCGAGCCCTCGCGTCTGACCCAGCCCGACGGTCTGCTGCGCGCGGTCGCCGAGGAGGCGCTCGCCACGGGCGCCGCCGACCTCGACCTGGCCACGCAGCTGAGCGCGCGCGTCCACGACCACTTCGCCTACGAGTGGGGCGTCACGACGGTCGCGACGACCGCGGCCGAGGCCTGGGCGGGGGCGCGCGGCGTCTGCCAGGACTACGCGCACTGCATGGTCGCGCTGTGCCGGCTGTGCGGGCTGCCCGCCCGCTACGTCTCCGGTCACCTGCTCGGCGACGGCGGCGCCCACGCGTGGGTCGAGGTGCTCGTGCGCGAGCCGGGCGGCGAGGTGCGGGCGGTGCCCTTCGACCCCACGCACGACCGCCGCGTCGGCCCGCGCTACGTCACGGTCGCCGTCGGCCGCGACTACAGCGACGTCCCCCCGACGTCCGGCACCTACGAGGGCATGTACGCGGGCGAGCTGACGACGCTCAAGCGCGCCGCGGTCGTGCGCGTCGAGTACCTGCAGCCCGTGCGCCGCCGCCGCGTCAACGGCGGCTGACGCCGCCGCCCCGTAGCAGCGCGCCGAGCCCCGGCAGGTGCCGGGTGCAGATCCCGGGCAGGCCGCCCTGCTCGATCTCGTAGACGATCGCCGGGATCCCGCGCTCGCCGAGCCAGTCGTCGAACGCGCCGGGGCAGCCCTCGATCTCGTCGATCACGGGCAGATCCGCCGCCGTCGTCAGGAGCTCGACGGCCTCCTCGGGCACGCCGTGGCGTACGAGAAGGCACTCGAGCGGGCTGTGCAGATCGATCACGAGCGGCGGCTGCAGACGCTCGACGAGCTCCATCAGCGCCACCGTCTCCGGCTCCGAGCCGGCGTGCGCACCGGGCGAGGAGCGGTTGGTGCGGTGCTCGGGCCGGCGCAGCGCGGGATCGAGGCCCGGCGGATACGTGAACGACTCGCCCGACAGCCACGTCGCGGACGGGAAGTTCCGGTTGAGATCCACGCCCGCGTCGTTCTGCCGCGTCCCGCCCAGCAGGCCGTCCGGGTTGACGACCGGCACGACCGCCCAGGCCGTCTCTCTCCCCGGAACGCGTTCCATGAGGCGCCGGGCGAGCAGCGCCGTGACCGCCTCCTCGCCGTGCTGAGCGGCCGTCACGAGCCCGGCGACGGGCCCGTCGCCCTCCGGGGTGAACACGCGCAGCGGGACACCCGCGCCGGAGCGGCCGTACTCCTGCGCGCGCCAGCCGTCGAGGATGTTGCCGGTCACGGATCGGCGCTCAGGCGTCCCGCATGAACGGATTGATCTCGCGCGCTGTCGCCGATCCGTCGAGGATCCCGAACGTCCCGTGCTCGTGGATCTCGCGCGCGGCGCGCAGGAACGCGCCTTGCGCGGTGCGGATGAGCCCCGTGCCGAGGCTGATGCGGCGCACACCGGCGGCCGAGAGCAGCTCGACGCTGGGCGAGCCCGGCAGGGCGAGCACGTTGACGGGCCTCGAGAGCGACGTGCAGACCGTGCGGATGTCGTCGATGTCGAGCAGGCCGGGGGCGTAGAGCACGTCTGCGCCGGCCTGCTCGTAGGCCTGGAGGCGCTCGATCGTGTCGTCGAGATCGCTGCGGCCGTGCAGGTAGTTCTCGGCGCGCGCCGTGAGCGTGAACGGGAACGGCAGCGACGTCGCGGCCTCGACGCCGGCGGCGATGCGCTCGACGGCCTGCGAGAGCGGATAGATCGGCTCGCTCTGCGTCGACGTCGAATCTTCGATCGAGCATCCGACGAGACCCGCCGCAGCTGCACCGAGGATCGTCGTCGCGACGCTCTCGGGGTCGTCCCCGAAGCCATTCTCGAGGTCGCCGTTGACCGGCAGGTCGGTCGCGCCTGCGATCACGGCCGAGTGCTCGAGCGCCTCCTCGCGCGAGACCGCGGCCTCGCCGTCGCGGCGGCCGAGCACGTACGCGAGGCCGCCGCTCGTCGTCGCCAGCGCCTCGTAGCCGAGACCTGCGAGCACGCGCGCAGTGCCGACGTCCCACGGGTTCGGCATCACGAACGCGCCCGGCCCCTCGTGCAGCCGACGGAACTCCGCTGCTCGCTCCTCGATGCCCACGCGCCGAGCCTAGCGCGCCTGGGAGGCTGTCGCGTGCCTGACCCCTGCGACCACGCCAACACCCTCCGCGTGGAGGGGCAGCTGAGAGGCAGCGCCCATGCCAGCGCCACCCACCTCGCTTGCGCCGCCCGCGCCTCGCCGGGTATCGGTCGGACCCTCAACAGCCTGAATCGCCACCCGCCTCGCTGGTGCCGGCCGCGCGTCGCCGGGTATCGGTCGGACCCTCGACACACTCCAGCGCAACCTGCGCCGGGCCGGTCGGTTCACGCGGCCTCGCTAACCCGTGTTGCGCAGCGCCGCCGCGATGCCCGCGATCGAACGCGCCACCGGCGCTGCGAGCCGGGCTCGCTCGTCGTCGGACCCGGCGGCGCGGTAGCGCGCGAGCAGATCGACCTGGATCGCGTTCATCGGGTCGAC
>CAZYYP010000118.1:0-10399 GCA_964651695.1 uncultured Gaiellales bacterium
GTCACCGGGGTAAGGTGCCCGCATGGTGTCTCGCGACAGGTTGGCCGGGCTGGTCGATGCAACGCTCGAGGCGAGCGTCATCGGGGGCTTCTCGCGCATCGGGCCTGTCGTGCGCGGCCGGCTCGAGCACTGGCAGGATCCGCCGTCGCTGGCCGGGCGCGTGTGCCTCGTCACCGGCGCGAGCTCCGGCCTCGGCCTGTCCACCAGTCTCGGGCTCGCACGGCTCGGTGCGACGCTCCGCCTGCTCGTGCGCGACGCCGGGCGCGGGGAGGATGCGCGCCGGCGCATCGCGGAGGCGACGGGCAACCGCGACGTGCGCTGCGAGCTCGTCGACGTGTCGCTGCGCCGGTCGGTGCGCGCGTGCGCCGAGCGGATCCTCGCCACGGGCGAGGAGGTGCACGTTCTCGTGCACAACGCGGGCGTGCTGCCCGCCGAGCGCAGCGAGACCGACGAGGGGATCGAGCTCACGTTCGCCACCAACGTGCTCGGGCCGCATCTTCTCACGCGGCTCCTGCGCGAGCGATTGGTCGCGAGCGCGCCCGCCCGCGTGATCTTCGTGTCATCGGGAGGCATGTACCTCCGCCGCCTCGACGTCGATGACCTGCAGTCGCGCTGCGGAGAGTTCGACGGCACCGAGGCCTACTCGCGCAGCAAGCGCGCCGAGGTCGTCCTGGCCGAGCGCTGGGCCGAGGAGCTCGCCGGCACCGGCGTCGTCGTCCACTCCATGCACCCCGGCTGGGCCGACACGCCGGGCATCAAGAGCTCGATCCCGACATTCCAGCGCATCATGGGCCCGCTGCTCCGCTCACCCGAGCAGGGCTCCGACACGATCGTCTGGCTGGCCGCCGCGCCCGGGCCGGCGGAGGTCACCGGGCGCTTCTGGTGCGACCGTCACGTGCGCTCCACGCACCGCCTGGGGCGGACGCACGAGACCGCCGAGGAGCGCGATCGGCTCTGGCATGCGCTCGATGCGCTCGCGTCCGGGGCTGCTCCGAGGATATGATCACCCTCGGCAAATGACGGACTAGGAGCCAAGGCGTGGCTGGAATCACACTCGACGGCGTCAGCAAGGTCTTCCCAGGCGGCGTGCAAGCGGTCGACAACGTCTCGCTCGAGATCGGCGACGGCGAGTTCATGGTCCTGGTCGGCCCGTCGGGCTGCGGCAAGACGACGATCTTGCGCATGATGGCCGGGCTCGAAGAGGTCACCGACGGCGAGATCGCGATCGGCGACCGCGTCGTGACCGATCTGGCGCCCAAGGATCGCGACATCGCGATGGTGTTCCAGAACTACGCGCTGTATCCGCACATGACGGTCGAGCAGAACCTCGGGTTCGGGCTGAAGCTGCGCAAGACGCCGAAGGTCGAGATCAAGCGCCGGGTCGACGATGTCGCGCAGATCCTCGGCCTCGACCCGTTGCTCAAGCGCAAGCCCGCCGCGCTCTCGGGCGGCCAGCGCCAGCGCGTCGCGATGGGCCGCGCGATGGTGCGCGAGCCGCGCGCCTTCCTCATGGACGAGCCGCTCTCCAACCTGGACGCGAAGCTGCGGGTACAGATGCGCGCCGAGCTCGCCCGGTTGCGCGACCGCCTCAAGACGACGACCGTCTATGTGACGCATGACCAGGTCGAGGCGATGACGCTCGGCGATCGCGTCGCGGTCATGCGCGACGGGATCCTGCAGCAGTGCGACACGCCGCAGAACCTCTTCAAGCGGCCGGTCAACCTCTTCGTGGCCGCGTTCATCGGCTCGCCGGCGATGAACCTCGTCGACGCGCGCGTCGCCAACGGCAAGGTCGAGTTCGCCGGCTTCAGCCTCCCGGCGCCGGACCGCGAGGGCCTCGCCGCGTTCGAGGGGCGCAACGTGATCCTCGGCATCCGGCCGTCCGATTTCGACGACGCGTCGCTCGGCCGTGATCCCAACCTGCCGACGATCTCCGTCACGGCCTCGGTGGTCGAGGAGCTCGGCTCCGAGGTTCACGTGCTCTTCCCGGTCGACGCCCCGCCGGTCTCGAGCGACGCCGTCCGCGCCGCCGAGGAATCCGACGAGGAGGGCGGCGCCCGCCTGATCCACGACGAGGCCGCCCGCTCGCAGTTCACGGCACGCGTCTCGGCGGCCTCGACCGTCAAGGCCGGCCAGCCGATCACGCTCTCGATCAACACGAGCGCGATGCACGCCTTCGATCCCGCCACGGGCGAGTCGATCGGCGTGCACAGCCTCGCTTCCGCCTGACGTCAGCGCCGGGGCCTGGGACGGGGTCACCGTCTCAGGCCCCAGGCCTACGGCTCAGGGCAGGACGACCACGCAGTCGATCTCGACCTTGATGCCGCCCGGCAGCGCGGCGACCTGCACGGTCGTGCGAGCGGGCTTGGGATCGGGGAAGTACGGCGCGTAGACGCCGTTCATCGCGTTGAAGTCGGCAATGTCGGCGAGGAACACGCCGCAGCGGACGACGTCGCCGAAGCCGGCCCCGGCGTCGGCGAGGATGCGCCCGATGTTCTCGAGCGTGAGGCGCGTCTCGTCCTCGATCGAGGCCGGGTCGTAGGTGCCGTCGACCATCGGCCCCTGGCCGGAGACGTAGAGGAAGCGGCCTTCGGCGATGATTCCGGGGCTGTAGGCGCCGACCGGAGTGGTTCCTTGCACGGGCGTTCGAGTCATCGCGCCATCGTCGCAGATGCACGCCGCCCCTGCGAGAATCGCCTCTCCGTACCCCGACCGGAGAGCACATGACCCGCGCAGTTCGCTTCCAGGGGCCTGGCCCCGGTATTCGCATCGGCCGCCTCGAGAATGACGGCGTCTGGGATGTCGGCGCGTCGCCGGCCGAGGGCTTCGCGCCCACGACGGAGGCCTGGGAACGCGTCCGCGCCGCCTCGGGCGCGTGCTTCCGCCTCGACCAGGTCACGCTGCTCGCGCCGGTCGTGCCGCCGAAGCTGCTCTGCATCGGGTTGAACTACCGCCTGCATGCCGAGGAGACGAACTCGGCGATCCCGAGCGAGCCGGTCGTGTTCTGCAAGCTGCCGAACGCCTACACCGGTCCCGGCGACGACATCGTGCTGCCGAAGGACGAGCCGAACCCCGATTACGAGGCCGAGATGGCGATGGTCATCGGCACGAAGATCCGCCGTGCCGACCGTGCCGGGGCACGTGCGGCGATCGGCGGCATCACGGCGCTCAACGACGTGTCGGCACGAGTCGCGCAGCGCAGCTCGGGCGGGCAGTTCCTGCGCGGCAAGAGCTTCGACACGTTCGCGCCGCTCGGGCCGTGCATCACGGACGCGAGCGGGCTCGACCCCAACAACCTTGCCGTGCGCATGCGCATCGGCGGCGAGACGCTCCAGGACTCGAGCACCTCCGACATGATCTTCGACGCGGAGGATCTGATCGTCTACATCTCGGCGGCCATGACGCTGCTGCCGGGCGACGTGATCGCCACCGGCACGCCGAGCGGCGTCGGCATGGGACGCACGCCCAGCCGCTGGCTGCTCGCCGGCGACGTCTGCGAGGTCGAGATCGAGGGCGTCGGGGTGCTCCGCAACCCGGTCGTCGCGGAGGTCTAGTGCGCTAAAGCTCGCTGACGGCGGCGACCAGGGCGTTCAGTGATGCCTTGGCGTCGCCGAACAGCATCGAGCAGTTCGGCTCGTAGTAGAGCGCGTTGTCGACGCCGGCGAAGCCCGTGCCGAGCGAGCGCTTGAGCACGATCACCTGCTTGGCACGGTCGACCTCGAGGATCGGCATGCCGTAGATCGGGCTCTCGGGATTGGTGCGCGCGGCGGGGTTCGTGACGTCGTTCGCGCCGACCACGAGCACGACGTCGGTGCGCGCGAACTCGGGGTTGATGCGCTCCATCTCGTAGAGCTGCGTATAGGGCACGTCGGCCTCGGCGAGCAGCACGTTCATGTGCCCGGGCATGCGGCCGGCAACCGGATGGATGGCGAAGCGCACGTCGATGCGCCGCTTCTCGAGCAGCGCGGCGAGCTCGCGCGCGACGTGCTGGGCCTGGGCGACCGCGAGCCCGTAGCCGGGCACGATCACGACCCGGCTGGCGTAGGCGAGCAGCACGGCGGCGTCGGCAGCCCCGAGCGAGCGCACCGAGCCGCCGGCCGT
Organism: uncultured Gaiellales bacterium; assembly: GCA_964651695.1. Taxonomy (GTDB): domain Bacteria; phylum Actinomycetota; class Thermoleophilia; order Gaiellales; family JALYLC01; genus JALYLC01. The sequence continues at coordinate 4,102 of CAZYYP010000118.1, forward strand.
GCCCGGCCCGGCACCGGCCACCGTCCCGCCGCCGCCCCCGAACGCTCCGAAGAGCACGTTCGTGAGCGGGCGGTTCATGGCCTGGCCCATCATGCGGGTGAGCAGCGTGCCCGACGCGCCGACGAGCGTCCCCGAGACGATCAGCAGGTCGTTGTGGAGCACGAAGCCCGACGCGGCGGCGGCGATGCCGGTGCACGAGTTGAGCAGCGAGATGACGACCGGCATGTCGGCCCCGCCGATCGGCAGCACGAAGAGCACGCCGAGCAGGAGCGCGAGCGCCCCGGCGGCGATCAGCCGGGTCTGCCCGTCGCTGAAGCTGATGCTCGCGGCGAGGATCACGACGGCAGCGGCGATCAGGGCGTTGACCGGCTTCTGCGCGGGGTAGGTGATCGGGCGCCCGCCGATCAGCTCCTGCAGCTTCGCGAAGGCGATCGCCGAGCCCGCGAACGAGACGCACCCGATCACGAGTGAGAGCGCAATTGCGATCGTCTCCGCGAGCGGTGCGCGGCCGGGCTCCGGCGCGAGGCGGTGGTACTCGGCGAGCGCGATCAGGCCCGCGCCGCCGCCGCCGACGCCATTGAAGAGCGCGACCATCTGCGGCATCGCCGTCATCTTGACCGCGCGCGCGGAGAGCACGCCGATCGCGCTGCCGACGGCGATCGCGCCCGCGATCGCCCAGTAGCTGACGACGCCCTCGTCGGCCAGGGTGGCGGCGATGGCCGCGAGCATGCCGCCTGCCGCGAGCCGGTTGCCGCTGAGCGCGGTCGCAGGGTGCGAGAGGCGCTTGAGGCCGACGACGAAGGTGATGATCGCGAACAGGTCGATCAGCTGGATCGCCTCGCTGCGACTCACGTGTCGTCCTTGCGCTTGAACATCTGCAGCATGCGGTCGGTCACGACGAAGCCGCCGACGACGTTGATCGCGCCGAAGGCCACAGCGATCAGGCCGAGCACGGTGGCGAAGCCGCTACCGCCCACACCGGCGACGAGGATGGCGCCCACGATCACGATGCCGTGGATCGCGTTGGTGCCCGACATGAGCGGCGTGTGCAGCATCGTCGGCACCTTCGAGATGACCTCGAAGCCGACGAAGACCGCGAGGGCGAGCACGGTCAGCTCGTGGATGAGCTGCGAATTCACGCGAGGCGCTCCAGGACGAGGGGGTGGACGACGGCGCCGCCGCGGCAGACGAGGCACCCGTTGATCACGTCGTCGTCCTCGGCGAGCGCCACGCGGCCCTCGTGCACGCAGACGCCGAGCAGCTCCGTGACGTTGCGGGCGTAGAGGCGGCTCGCGTCGTAGGGCATGGCGGCGGCCGGGTTGCGGTCGCCGACGATCGTCACGTTCTCGCGCACGACCGTCTCGCCGGGCTCGGTGAGCTCGCAGTTGCCGCCGGCCTCGGCGGCGAGGTCGACGATCACGGACCCCGGGCGCATGGCGGCGACCATGTCGGCGTCGATCAGGCGCGGTGCGGGCCGGCCCGGGACGAGCGCCGTCGTGACGACGACGTCGCTCGCCGCGATGTGCTCGGCGAGCAGCTCGCGCTGGAGCTTCTGGGTGTCCTGCGAGAGCTCCTGCGCGTAGCCGCCGCCGCTCTCGCCTGCCTCCGGCAGCTCGACCTCGAGGAACTTCGCCCCGAGGCTCTCGACCTGCTCGCGCACGGCGGGCCGCACGTCGAACGCGCTCACGACCGCGCCGAGCCTGCGGGCGGTCGCGATCGCCTGGAGGCCGGCGACGCCGGCGCCCAGGACGAGCACCTTCGCGGGCGGCACCGTGCCCGCGGCGGTCATCAGCAGCGGGAAGTAGCGCGGCAGGAGGGTCGAGGCGACGAGCACCGAGCGGTAGCCCGCGATGTTGGCCTGCGAGGAGAGCGCGTCCATGGTCTGTGCACGCGTGATGCGCGGTACGAGCTCCATGGCGAGCGCGCTGACGCCGCGCGCCGCCAGCGCCTGGATCAGCTCGGGGTGGTCGAGCGGGCGCAGGTAGGAGATCAGCAGCGCTGCCGGCGGCAGCAGCGCGATCTCGTCGGTGCTCGGGGGCGCGACGCGCAGCACGACGTCGGCGGACACGAGCGCGGCCGCGGCGTCGGCCGCGAGCTCGGCTCCGGCGAGCGCGTAGCTCTCGTCGGGGAAGCCCGCGGAGCTGCCGGCGCCGCGCTCGATGCGCACGCGCGCACCGGTCGCCAGGAGGCGCTTGACCTCGTCGGGCGTGAGCGCGACGCGTCGCTCACCGTCTGCGCGCTCGCGGCAGACGGCGACGAGTACCCCGTCGCCGGGTGTGGTGTCCTCCGCCTCGCCCGTCACTTGGTGTCGTCGGGCTCCATGTGGGGGTAGCCGATCGCGAGCGGCGAGACCGAGGTCTCCTTGACCGCGCGCGGCGACGACCAGCGAGCGAGGTTGTTCGACCATCCCGGCTTGTCGTTCGTGCCCGATGCGCGTCCTCCGCCGAAGGGCTGCTGCCCGACCACGGAGCCCGTGGGCTTGTCGTTGACGTAGAAATTGCCCGCCGCATGGCGCAGCTTGGTGTGCGCGAGGGCGATCGCAGCGCGGTCGCGCGCGAAGATCGAGCCGGTCAGCGCGTAGGGCGAGGTGTCGTTGCAGAGCTCGAGCGCCTCGGCGTAGCGCGCCTCGGGGTAGGGATGGACCGTCAGGCACGGGCCGAAGAGCTCGCGCTCCATCGTGTCGTAGTGCGGGTCGGAGGTCTCCACGATGGTGGGCTCGACGAACCAGCCCACGCTGTCGTCGGTGCCGCCGCCGCACAGGATCCGCGCGCTTGCCGATGCCTCGACGCCTGCGAACGCCTCGCGCAGCCGCGCGAAGGCCCGCCCGTCGATGACGGCCCCCATGAAGGTGGAGAGGTCGGTCGGATCGCCCTGCCGGATCTCGCCCACGAGCGCGATCGCGCGATCGCGGACCTCGGGCCACAGCGTGTCCGGGATGTACGCGCGCGAGGCCGCCGAGCACTTCTGCCCCTGGTACTCGAAGGAGCCGCGCACGAGCGCGACCGCGACCGCCTGCGGGTCGGCGGAGGCGTGCATGACGACGAAGTCCTTGCCGCCCGTCTCGCCCACGAGGCGCGGGTACGACCGGTAGCGGTCGATGCGCTCGCCGACCGCGCGGAAGAACGAGCGGAAGACCGCGCTCGAGCCCGTGAAGTGCACGCCCGCGAACTCCGGATGGTCGAAGCAGACCTGGCTGATCGGCTCGGGATCGCCGGGCACGAAGTTGATGACGCCGTCCGGCATCCCCGCCTCGCGCAGGATCTGGAAGACGAACCAGTTCGAGAGCATCGCCGTGGCCGAGGGCTTCCAGACGACCGTGTTGCCCATCAGCGCGGGCGCGGTCGGCAGGTTGCCGCCGATCGCGGTGAAGTTGAACGGCGAGACGGCGTAGACGAACCCCTCGAGGCCGCGCTGCTCCATGTGGTTGTGGACGCCCGGCGTCGAGATCGGCTGCGACTCGGCGATCTGCTCGGCGAAGTAGCAGTTGAAGCGCCAGAAATCGGCGAGCTCGGCGGCGGCGTCGATCTCGGCCTCACGCACCGTCTTGCCCTGGCCGAGCATCGTCGCGGCGTTGACGCGCTGCCGCCACGGGCCCGCGAGCAGATCGGCCGCGCGTCGCAGGATCGCCGCGCGCTCGCCGACGGGCCACGCGCTCCAGTCCGCGCGCGCCGCGAGGGCCGCGTCGATGGCCTGTGCCGTCTCCGCGGGGCCGCCGGCGGCCCAGGTGGCGCAGGTGCGGGTGTGCAGGTGCGGCTCGCGCTGCTCGCGCACGTCGCTCGTCGACCGCTCACGGCCGCCGATGACGAGCGGGATCTCGGGCTGCTCGCCGCGCAGCAACTCGAGCGCGTGCCTGATCTCGGCGCGTTCGGGCGAGCCCGGCGCGTAGGTCAGGATCGGCTCGTTGAGGACACTCGGGACGCTGCTCATGCGTACATCGTGTCTCAGCCCGCGGCGATCATGCGCCGCAAGACGAGCGGGAGGATGCCGCCGTGCCGGAGGTACTCGGCGTCGGCGGGCGAGTCGACCCGGGCGAGCACCTCGAACTCCGTGCCCCGGCCGTCGTCGGCGACCGCCTCGACGGTCAGGCGCGCGTGCGGCGTGACTCCCCCGGCGATGCCGCGGATCGTGAAGCGCTCGCGCCCGTCGAGCCCGAGCGATTCGGCAGACTGGCCGTCGGTGTACTGCAGCGGCAGCACGCCCATGCCGACGAGGTTCGAGCGGTGGATGCGCTCGTAGCTCTCCGCGATCACGGCGCGGATGCCGAGCAGGAGCGTCCCCTTCGCGGCCCAGTCGCGCGAGGAGCCCGAGCCGTACTCCCTGCCGACGAGCGCGACGAGCGGCACGCCCTCGGCGCGGTAGCGCTCGGCCGCCTCGAAGATCGTCTGAACCTCGCCGGACGGCAGGTGCGCGGTGTAGGAGCCCTCGCGACCGGCGGCGAGCGCGTTGCGCAGGCGGATGTTGCCGAACGTCCCACGCACCATGATCTCGTGGTTGCCACGGCGGGCGCCGAAGGAGTTGAAGTCGCGCGTCGCGACCCCGTGCTCGGTCAGGTAGCGGCCCGCAGGCATGTCGCGCGGGATGGCGCCGGCGGGCGAGATGTGGTCGGTCGTCACGGAGTCGCCGAGCACGACGAGGCAGCGGGCGTCCTCGATGTCGGTGAGCGGAGCGGGATCGGGTGCGAGATCCTGGAAGAAGGACGGCTCGCGCACGTAGGTGGAGTCGGGATCCCAGTCGAAGAGTCCGCCCTCGGGCGCCGGCAGCGCCTGCCAGCGCTCGTCGCCGTCCCAGATCGTCGAGTACTCGCGCTCGAACAGCTCGGGCGTGACGCTCGCGGCGATCGCGTCGCGCACCTCGCCGCTCGAGGGCCAGAGGTCGCGCAGGTAGACGTCGGAGCCGTCGCTGCCGGTGCCCAGCGGCTCGTGCTCGAGGTCGACCCCGATCGAGCCCGCGAGGGCGTAGGCGACGACGAGCGGGGGAGAGGCGAGGTAGCTCGCGCGCACGAGCGGGTGGATGCGGCCCTCGAAGTTGCGGTTGCCGGAGAGCACGGCGCAGACCGCGAGCTCGCCGTCGCGCACCGCCTCCGAGATCTCGTCGGAGAGCGGCCCGGAGTTGCCGATGCAGGTCGTGCAGCCATAGCCCACGAGCTGGAACCCGAGCGTGTCGAGCGGCTCCTGCAGGCCCGCGGCCGCGAGGTAGTCGGTGACGACGCGCGAGCCGGGCGCGAGGCTCGTCTTGACGTGCGGCGCGGCCCGCAGCCCGCGAGCGACGGCGTTCCGGGCAAGCAGGCCGGCGGCCACCATCACGGAGGGGTTCGACGTGTTGGTGCAGGAGGTGATGGCCGCGATCACGACGTCGCCGTCGTGCACGACCCGGCCGTTCGGAACCTCGCGCAGCGGGTAGGCGTCCGTGAAGCTCGCAGGCACGTCGCCCAGCTTGACGCGGTCCTGCGGACGGCGGGGACCGGCGAGACTCGGCACGACGCCGCCGAGGTCGAGCTCCACGAGCGTGCTGAACACGGGCGTCGGATCGCCGTCGCGCCGGAACAGGCCCTGCTCCTTGTGGTGGGCATCGACGAGCGGCACGAGGTCTGCGCGGCCCGTCGCGGCCAGGTAGCGCAGCACCTCCTCGTCGACCGGGAAGAGCGCCGCGGTGGCCCCGTATTCGGGCGACATGTTCGAGAGCGTCGCGCGGTCGGCCAGCGAGAGCGCCGAGAGCCCGTCGCCGCAGAACTCGACGAAGCGCCCGACGACGCCCTGGCGCCGCAGCAGCTCGGTCAGCGTGAGCACGAGATCGGTCGCGGTGACGCCCTCGCCGAGTGCGCCCGAGAGGCGCACGCCGACGACGGAGGGGGTGCCCAGCTCGAGCGGCTCGCCGAGCATGACGGCCTCGGCCTCGATGCCGCCGACGCCGAACCCGAGCACGCCGAGCCCGTTGATCATCGTGGTGTGCGAGTCGGTGCCGACGAGCGTGTCGGGCACGGCGACCCCGTCGCGGATCGCGACGACCCGCCCGAGGTGCTCGAGGTTGACCTGGTGGACGATGCCCATGCCCGGGGGTACGACCCGGAACGAGCCGAACGCGCCCTGCGCCCAGCGCAGCAGGAGGTAGCGCTCGACGTTGCGCTCGTACTCGCGCTCGATGTTGCGGGCGTACGCGCCCACGGAACCGGCCTCGTCGACCTGCACCGAGTGGTCGATCACGAGGTCGCAGGGCACGAGCGGGTCGACGCGGTTCGGGTCGCAGCCCGCGCGCGCCATCGCCGCGCGCATCGCGGCGAGGTCGACGACGGCGGGGACGC
>CAZYYP010000119.1:0-10396 GCA_964651695.1 uncultured Gaiellales bacterium
CGATCGCCTCGCGCGCGGCCACGAGCACGAACTGGCAGTAGCGGTCGGTGCGCCGGGCGAGCTTGCGGTCCATCGCGACGGTCGGCTCGAAGTCCTTGACCTCGCACGCGAAGCGCACCGGTGCGTCGCGCAGCGGGAAGATCGTGATCGGCGCGCCGCCGCTGCGGCCGGCGATGACGCTGCTCCACGTCTCCTCGCGCGTGTTCCCGATCGGCGTGACCATCCCGATGCCGGTCAGCACGACCCGCCGTCCCCCCTCTTCGCGCAGAGCCACCGCTACATCCCCAATCCGCCGTCGACCGACAGCACCGCGCCGGTCACGAAGCCGGACGCGTCCGAGACCAGGAAGCGTACGCAGCGCGCGATGTCCTCGGGCTCACCGAGGCGGCCGAGCGGCGTCGAGGCGAGCAGCGCCTCACGTGCGCTGTCGGGCAGGACGTCGGTCAGCTCGGTCGCGATGTAGCCGGGCGCGATGCAGTTGACGCGCACGCCGCGCGATCCGATCTCCTTGGCGAGCGACTTCGTGAGCCCGATCAGCCCCGCCTTGGAGGCGGAGTAGTTCGTCTGACCCGCATTTCCGTGGATGCCCACGATCGAGCTCATGGTCACGATCGACCCGCGGCGGCGGCGCAGCATGCGCCGGCCCGCCGCCTGGCAGACGTGGAACGTCCCGCCGAGATTCGTCGCGATGACGTCGTCGAAATCCTTCACGCTGATGCGGGCCATCAGGTTGTCGCGCGTGATGCCGGCGTTGCAGACGAGCGCATCGATCTCGCCCAGCTCCTCCTCGCAGCGCGCGACGAGCAAGGCGGCCGCCTCGGGTTCGGCGACATCGGCCTGGAAGGCGAGCGCGCGCCCACCCGCCGCCATGATCTCGTCGACCACGGCAGCCGCGCCCGCGGCATCGGAGCGGTAGTTGACCCCGATCGCGGCGCCCGCCGCCGCGAGCTCGAGCGCCGTGGCGCGCCCGATGCCACGCGACGCGCCCGTGATCAGCGCGATCCGGCCGTCGAGCTCAGGCATTCGCCATCAGCTCCCGCGCGCGGTCGATGTCGTCGGGGCCCGAGACGGATACCGCGGCGAGGCTCTTGTCGATGCGCCGGATCAGGCCCGAGAGGACGTTGCCGGGCCCGACCTCGATGAACGTGCGCGCACCGAGATCGCGCAGCGCCGTGACGGCCTGCGTGAAGCGCACGGGCGCCGTGAGCTGCTGCAGCAGGATCGGGACGATCTCGCGCGCGCCCTCGAGACGGCAGGTGACGGTGGAGAAGAACGGCACGCGCGGCTCGGAGAAGACGGTGCTCTCGAGCACCGGGGCGAGCTGCTCGGCGGCGAGTGCCGTCAGCGGGCTGTGGAATCCACCGGAGACCTTGAGCTTGATCGCACGGCGCGCGCCGGCCTCCTCGGCGGCGGTCATCAGTGCAGCGACGCCGTCCAGCGTGCCGCTCACGACGACCTGCCCGGGGCAGTTGTAGTTCGCGGCCCAGACGCCCTCGATGCCGTCGCAGAGACGCTCGATCTCGGCATCGGCGAGGCCGATCACGGCAGCCATCGCGCCGGGGGACGCGGCGGCGGCGGCGGCGGTCGCGATCCCCCGCTCATGCGTCAGGTAGGCGGCCGTGCGGTCGTCGATCGAGCCCGCAGCCGCAAGCGCGGCGTACTCGCCGACCGAGTGGCCGACGACGTAGTCGGGGGCCAGACCGGCGGCGGTCAGACCGGCCAGGCACGCGAGCTCGGTCGTCACGAGCGCGGGCTGCGTGACCTCGGTCTCGCTCAGGCGCTCGATCGGCCCCTCGAAGCAGAGATCCGCGATGTCGTACCCCACAGCGTCCGCTGCGCGCTCATAGACGGCCCGCGCGGCCGGAAACGCCTCGCTCATCGCACGCCCCATGCCCACCTCCTGGGAACCCTGCCCCGGGAAGCAGAACGCCACCCTGCCCTCCGTCACGCGACCTCCTCGCAGCGACCGCAGAGCAGACTACACCTGAGCGCGGGGCACGGCCCCGGGGCGCCGCGGCGCCATTCACGCATCCGTGAACCCGAACGAGAGCGTCGCGTCGAGCACCCGCTCGCCGTTGCAGTGCACGATTCCCGTGCCCCGCCCGAACGTCCGCCGCAGGCGGTCGACGATCAGCTCGAAGTCGAGGATGTCCCCCGGTCGCACCACACGGCGGAAGCGCACGTTGTCGATGCCGGCGAAGAGCGGCACGCGGCCGAGGAAATCCGGGTGCGAGAGGACGCCGACGGCGCCCGCCTGGGCGAGCGCCTCGACCATCAGGACGCCGGGCATGATCGGGTTGCCGGGAAAGTGCCCGCGCAGGAACCACTCGTCGCCGCGGATCGTCGAACGCGCCACGACGCGCGCGCCGGGCTCCAGCTCGATGACCTCGTCGATGAGCAGAAAGGGCTCGCGATGCGGGATGAGCTTCTCGATCTGCTCGCGCCCGAAGGGCGGCGTGAGTTCTCCGAGGTCGGTCACGGCACCTATCGTAGCCAGATGCCCGAGTCGCGAATCCTGGTGCACGAGCGCGAGAGCTGCGCGTCCACGCAGGACGAGCTCCGGGTGCTCGCCGACCAGGGAGCGCCCGCCTTCACCGCCGTGCGGGCGGACGTCCAGCACGCCGGTCGCGGCCGGCGGGGACGGCGCTGGGAGGCGCCGCCGGGGACGGCCCTCCTGGTGTCGATCCTGCTGCGGCCTCAGCGTCCGTCGCACGAGGTCCCGGTGCTCAGCCTCGCCGGCGGCATCGCCGCCGTCGAGTGCGCCCGGGCGTTCGGCGCGGATGCCCGGCTGAGCTGGCCGAACGACGTCGTGTGCGGAAACCGCAAGCTGGCGGGTGTGCTGGCGGAGCTCGGGCCCGGCGGCTGCGTGCTGCTCGGCATCGGCATGAACCTCGGGGCGCGGGCAGCCGATCTGCCGCCGCCCGACCGCCTGGTTCCCACCTCCCTGTTGCTGGAGACGGGTTCGGCGCCGACGGCGCCCGCCGCCCTCGCCGCGCTGCTCGAGGCCCTTCGGCCGCTCGCCGCGGCGTTCGACGCCGAGGGACCGTCCGCGATCGCCGCGCGTGCGCGCGGCGTCGATGCGCTCGACGGCACGGCCGTGGAGCTCCGCCTTGCAAGCGGAGCGGTCGTACACGGGAGCGCCGCCGGGATCGCCGACGACGGCAGCATCCTCGTGCATAGCGCCGATGGGCTGCGTGCGTACCCGAGCGGCGAGGTCGTGCGTCTGACCTGAGCGTCTGACACGCTACGCCGCGTGGTTTCCGCCGACACCCTGCTCGACGTGTTCGTCACCGGTACCGACGACGGCGTCGGCAAGACCTATGTCTGCGCTCTGCTCGCCGCGCGGGCACACGCCGCCGGCCTCACGCCGGCCATGCTCACCGCGGTGCAGGTCGGCGAGGACGACGCGACCCGCTGGCTCGTCGGGCGCGTGCCCGGTGCACTCGGCGCCACCGCGCACGCGTACCGCCGGGAGCAACTGCTGCCCGCCGCGGGCCGCGATCGCGTCGAGCCGGTCGATCCCGAGCACGTGCGCGAGGTCTATCTCGAGCTCCGCAAGCACAGCGACGGCGTGCTGGTCGAGGGGCCCTCGGGACTGCTCGCGCCGCTCGGCGCCGGTCTCACGACGGCCGATCTCGCCCAGGCCCTCGGCCTGCCGCTCGTCATCGTCTGCCGTCCGAGCGGCGGCACCGTCAATCACGTGGCCCTGACGCTGGAGGCCGCGCTCGGCCGCAACCTGCAGGTGCGGGGCCTGATCGTCAACGGCGCGAGCGACGATCCGGGGCTCGAGGAGCTCGCGAACCGCGAAGAGCTCGCGCGGCTGGCGCCGATCCTCGACATCATCCCGGACGAGACCATCAGCTCGCTTTCGGGCTGAGGGCCTGAGGCTGCGTCCGCTTCAGGCGGACGGGCGGAACGGGCCGGCGCGCGATGCGTTGCCGGCTGCGTCGACGAGCTGGAGCCGCACGCGCGCGGGGACGCCCGCCGGCAGGCGGAAGCGGAAGCCGTTGAGTCCGGCGCGGCGCTGTTTGCGCGGGACGACGACGCGGGCGCCGGCCACCACGCGCACGGTGGCGGCCTCCGACAGCCTGACGATCAGGAACGCCGAGCGGCCACGTACGCGCAGGCGCCGGAAGCGCACCGACGGCGGGTGGCGATCGAGCGCGAACGACGCATGCAGCACCTGCTCGCCGACCGCCGTCTGCGCGCGCAGGACGAACGTGTACGTCCCATCCCTGAGCGCGGCGAGGCGTGCGGCGGTCAGCGTGAAGGTCTGAGGTCCAGGCGGGAGGGCCGCGGAGATCAGCGCTGCCGGGCTCCGCGCGGCCGAGACCGTGAGATCCGCGGCGACGGACGAGGCCTGCGTCCCCTGCCACGACGCGATCACGGAGCGGTTGCTGCGGACCGCGGTGCGGCTCAGCTTCAGCTTGCGCACGGCGCGGATGATGGTCACGGGCGTGCTCCGCTCCGCGACCTGGCCGTTCGCGTCGGTCACGCTCAGGCGCACGCTGTAGACGCCGTCCGCCACGAGGCCTGCGGGGCCCTCACCGCCCCAGCGCGCGCTCTGGCCACCTGCGGGGAGGGCGCGGCCGGCGACGAGCGTGTCGACGACGGTGCCGTCGGGCGCCGCGACGTCGAGCGTGACGGTCGCCGGAGCGCCCAGCGTGTAGCCGATGACGGCTGCATCGTCGACTCCATCGCCGTCCGGTGAGACGATCGCGGGTGAGAGCGTGAGCGGCGGGGCCTTGACGGTCTCCGTCGCGGGCTCGGCGCCGAGCGACGCCAGCACGGGCAAGGCGCTCGCCCCGGCGGCGTCGCGGGCGTCGATCCGGTACGAGAGCGGCGTGTTCGCGGCCAGGGGCGTGCCATCCGAGCGCGTGCCGTTCCAGTTCCACGCGACCGTGTCGCCACTGCCGCTCGAGCTCGCGACGGGAGCGCCGTGCGCATCGAGGACGGTCACCGCCCAGCTCACGCCGCCGAGGACACGGGCGCGGAACGCGATCGGCACGATCGCGCCCTCCGTGTCCGCGCCCAGGCCCGGCGGGGTCGCGGTGGCATCGACGATCTTGGGTGACCCGGTCGCCTGCGCCGCGGCGGCGATCGCGTCGAGATCGGCGTAGATGAGCGCCCCCGGGCAATCCGTCGAGAGCGCGTCGCGGTGCCCGCTGACCACGCGGAAGGTCGCGCTGGTGCCGGCGGGAAAGCGATCGTTGCCGCCCGAGACCATCGTCGCGTGCCCGAGCGGATCCACGTGCGCGACATCGAGCCGCCATGCGATCAGATCCGTGAGCGCCTGCCGCGCCGGCGCGGTGAGCGGTGCGAGCGCACCGTTCCCGATCACCGCGATGCCGACGCTGCCCGCGTTGAATCCCAGGGTTTGCGCACCGATGACGGGCCGGTCGATGCCGCCCGCCCGGCCTTCGAAGATGCGCCCGTAGGCGTCGACGAGGAAGTTGTAGCCGATGTCGTTCCACCCGTTCGAGCGCACGTGGTAGACGTAGATCGACTGGATGATCGCCGGGACCTCCGCCGCCGAGTAGCCGTTCGGCGTGTCGGTGTGGTGCACGAACACCATGTGCACGGCGGGTGCGTAACGGGGCGGGGCGCGCTTGAGCGACTCGTCGGCGCCCCAGCCGGCCCGCGAGATGATCGCGGGTTGCCCCGGGGCCGACGCGAGCGTGCGCCCCGGGCGCACGGCCGTGCGGTCGGAGGCAACGAGCGCCACGTGAACGCGGCCCGCGCCGCCGCGCACGCGCAGCTCGAGGTCGCGGCTGCCGGGCAGCCAGACGGGGTCGGAATGGCTGATGGGACCGGCATCGTCGACCGCGAGGTCCGTCCAGGCCGACCAGCGCCCGTGAATCGGGCGCGCGCGGATGGCGACCGACATCCCGGCGCGGGCGTGCCAGCGCGCTCCGACGAGGTCGAACGCGAACGGCGCGCGGCGCAGGGGGGAGATCTGGACGCCGGGCTTCGCGGGGACCGCGACGGACAGCTCGGCGTACCGGGTTCCACCGGCGGCGGCGACCGCCGGGGCGAGCACCAGCAGCACCAGAGCGGTCAGAAGCAATCGAAGGGCCCGGGCGTTCACCACGACGGCTTCGCGACGGGCCCCCATGCCCCTCCCAGGTGTAGGCTGCGGTCGTCGATGCGCGCATTGTGCCTCCTGGCCGTCGCCCTCCTGGCCGGGCTCGCGTTCGTGCCGGGAGCCGGGGCCTCCACGCCGCACGTACGGCTGGTGTCGCTCAAGGCGGATGTCGATCCCGTGACGGCCGACTGGGTGGTCGATCAGATCCACGCCGCCGGACGCGCGCACGACGCCGCCGTGGTGCTCGAGCTCGACACCCCGGGCGGCCTGCTGACCTCGATGCGCGAGATCACCCAGGCCGAGCTGCGCTCGCCGGTACCCGTGATCGCGTTCGTCGCGCCGAGCGGTGCGCGCGCGGCCAGCGCCGGCTTCTTCCTGCTGCAGGCGGCCGACCTCGCGGCGATGGTCCCGGCCTCGAACACGGGTGCGGCCACGCCGATCGACATGGGCGGAGGCAACGTGGGAAGCGACCTCCGCGCCAAGCTGATCCACGACTCCGAGGCGCAGATGCGCTTCCTCGCGAACGGCAGCGGGCGCAACGGCACCGCGGCCGCGCAGGCCGTCGAGGAGAAGAGCAGCGCGTGCGAGCGCTGCCCGCGCAGCTGGACCGCTTCCGAGGCGCTCCACGACAGGGTGATCGACCTCGTCGTGGCAGACCTGCCCGCGCTGCTCGCACAGAGCAACGGCCGCGTCACGGTGCGCAAGCACCTCCGCCTCGCGCTCGCGGGCGCCACCGTGGAGCGGCACGAGCTGCCCTTGCAACTGCAGGTGCTGGACGTGCTGCTCGACCCCAACCTGATCACGATCCTCTTCCTCGCCGGGATCCTCGGCATCGCGGTCGAGCTGACGCATCCCGGTCTCGTCCTGCCGGGTCTCGTCGGCGGCGTCTCGCTGATCCTCGCGCTGCTCGGTCTCTCGATCGTCCCGTTCTCCTGGGCCGGGATCGCGCTGTTCGTGTTCGGCGTCGTGCTGCTCGCACTCGAGGCGCACGTCCCGGCCCACGGCGCCTTCGCAGCGGTCGGCACGCTCTCGCTGCTGCTCGGGTCCGTGATCCTCTTCCGCGTCGACAACTCCCCCTACGGCACGACCAGCTTCTGGCTGGCCCTGGCCATCGCCGTGTCGATGGGGGTGATCGCGACGTACATCCTGGCGAGGGTCTGGCAGGCGCGGCGCCTGCCGCCCCGTGGCGGCGGCGTCACGCTCGTCGGGCAGCTCGCGACGGTGGCGACCGGGATGCACCCCGCCGGGCAGGTATTCGTGGCGGGCGAGCGCTGGCAGGCGGAGCTCGCCGGCGGCGCGGCCGGCCCCGGCGAGCGCGTCCGCATCACCGCTCAGCGCGGCCTCGTGCTCGACGTCGAACGGGAATCGGCCGATCCAGGCGAGCAGGCGTAGGATGCCCGCATGAATATCGCGCTCGGATTCGTCGCAGTCGTCGTCATCGTGGCCGTCCTCCTGCTGGCCACCGCGGTCCGGGTGCTGCGCGAGTACGAGCGAGGCGTGGTCTTCCGGCTCGGCCGGCTGCTCCCGGGACCCAAGGGCCCGGGACTCATCCTGCTGATCCCGTTCGGCATCGACAAGATGGTCAAGACGGAGCTGCGGACGATCACGCTCGCGATCCCACCGCAGGAGGTCATCACCAAGGACAACGTCCCGGTGCGGGTGACCGCGGTCACGTACTTCCGCGTCGTCGACCCGCAGTCGGCCGTGACGCAGATCGAGAACTACCTCGTCGCGACCTCGCAGATCGCGCAGACGACGCTGCGCTCGGTACTCGGCCAGCACTCGCTCGACGAGCTGCTCGCGGCGCGCGACAAGATCAACGAGATCCTCCAGGACATCATCGACAAGCACACGGCACCCTGGGGCATCAAGATCTCGGTGGTCGAGGTCAAGGACGTCGAGCTGCCCACGACGATGCAGCGCGCCATGGCCCGTCAGGCCGAGGCAGAGCGCGAGCGGCGCGCCAAGATCATCGGCGCCCAGGGCGAGTACGAGGCCGCCGAGCAGCTGAGCATGGCCGCCGACCGCATCGCCGCGAGCCCGATCGCCCTGCAGCTGCGCTACCTGCAGACGTTGCTCGAGATCTCATCGTCCAACAACGCGACGACGATCCTGCCGATCCCGATCGACATCCTGCGCCCGCTGCAGGAGGCGGTCAAGGCGGTCACGCCGCCGCCGACCGGCAGCTGATCGAGCCCAGCGGGTCGGCTCACGAAGGGTGAGCCGACGCGGGCGGAGGACACTAGTAGTCGGGGCCGTCGTCTCCGTCGTCGGCCGCGGGCTCATCGTCGTCGATGTCCTCGGTGGCGACCTCACCGGCGACCTCAGCGGCGTCGGCCGACACGTACGGCGCGATCGTCGGCGCGACATCGGAGAGACCCGCGAGCGGGAGCGGCTCGGCTCCGTCGGCGTCGCCGTCGACCGCGGCCGAATCCACCATGGCCACGGCCGAGATGCGATCGCCGTCACGGAGGCGCTGCACGATCACGCCCTGGGTCGCGCGGCTCATCTGCGAGATGCCATCCACTGAGGTGCGCTGCACCGTGCCGGACTCGGTGATGACGAGGATCTCCTGACGCGGGCCGACCACGAGCGCGCGCACGATCGCGCCGCGCGCCTCGACGAGGCGGATCGTGAGCACGCCCATCGTGCCGCGGCCCTTGCGCGGGTACTCGGCGACGCGCGTGCGCTTGCCGTAGCCGTTCTCGGTCACGACGAGCAGGTCGGCCTCGTCGTCGGCGACGTCGATCGCGATGACCTCGTCGCCCTTGCGCAGCTTCATCCCGATCACGCCGCCGGTCGCGCGGCCCATGGCACGCGCCTCATTTTCGTCGAAGCGCACCGTCTGGCCCTTGCGCGAGGTCAGCAGCACGTCGTCCTCGCCGGAGGTGAGGCGGACGCCGACGAGCTCGTCGCCCTCGCGGATGTTGATCGCGATGATGCCGTCGGACTTGCGCGGCGTGTCGTACTCCTTGAAGAGCGTCTTCTTGACGATGCCGGCCTTCGTCGCCTGCACGAGGTACTGGCCCTCGGAGAAGTCGCGGGTCGCGATCACGGTGCGCACGTGCTCGCCCTCGCGGAGCGGCAGCAGGTTGACGACGGCGCGGCCACGGCCCTGCCGGTTGCCCTCGGGCAGCTCGTGGACCTTGAGGCGGTAGACCTTGCCGACGCTCGTGAAGAACAGCACGAAATCGTGCGTCGACGCCACGAGCAGGTGCTCGATCCAGTCGTCGTCCTTCGTGTCCATGCCCATCACGCCGACTCCGCCGCGCTTCTGCTGGCGGTAGGTCGACGCGGCCACGCGCTTGATGTAGCCGGTCTGCGTGATCGAGATGACCATGTCCTCTTCGCGGATCAGCTGCTCGAGGTCGAGCTCGCCCTCCGCGGGCACGATCTCGGTGCGCCGGTCGTCGCCGAAGCGCGCGCCGAGCTCGCTCAGCTCCTCCTTGACGATCGCGTACACGCGCGCCTCGTCGGAGAGGATCGAGCGCAGCTCCTCGACGAGCGCGACCAGCTCGCCGTGCTCGCGGCGCACCTCGTCCTGCTGCAGCGCGGTCAGCGCGCGCAGGCGGAGGTCGAGGATGGCCCGCGACTGCTCCTCGGAGAGCCCGAACTCCATCATCAGCGACTCGCGCGCGCTGTCGGCGTCGGCCGAGCTGCGGATGATCGCGATCACGCGGTCGAGGTTGTCGAGCGCGATCAGGTAGCCCTCGAGCACGTGCAGGCGGCGCTGCGCCCGCTCGAGCCGGAACTTGGTGCGCCGGGTGATGACTTCCTTCTGGTGGTCGACGTAGTGGCGCAGCAGTGCCTTGAGGCCGAGCGTGCGCGGCGTGCCGCCGACGAGCGTGACGACGTTGGCACCGAACGTCGTCTGCAGCGGGGTGTGCTTGTAGAGCTGGTTGAGCACGACCTTGGCCAGCTCGCCGCGCTTCAGCTCGATCCAGATCCGCATGCCGTTGCGGTCGGACTGGTCGGCGATGTCGCGGATGCCGGTGATGACCTTCTCGTGCACGAGCTCCGCGATCTTGGCCAGCACGCCGTCGTCGCCGCCCTTTCGCACCTGGTAGGGCAGCTCGGTGATGATGATCGCGTCATGGCCGCCCTTCTGCGGCTCGATGTGCGCGACGGCGCGCACGCGGATCCGCCCACGGCCCGTCTCGTAGGCGTCGCGGATGCCCTGGAGTCCCATGATCAGCGCGCCGGTCGGGAAGTCGGGGCCCTTGACGTGCTCCATCAGGCCCTCGGTCGTGATCTCCGGGTCGTCGATCAGCGCGATCGCGCCCGCGATGATCTCGCGCAGGTTGTGCGGCG
>CAZYYP010000120.1:0-10347 GCA_964651695.1 uncultured Gaiellales bacterium
CCTGGACGAGGGTGCCGAGCTTGGCCCACTCCGAGAGCGCGAAGCCGCCGTTGCGACCGCTCGCGCCGCCGCCGCAGATGTCCTGCTCGAGCACCACGACGTCGCAGGACGGCTCGCGCTCCTTGATGCGGATCGCCGTCCAGAGGCCCGCGTAGCCGCCTCCCATGATCGCGACGTCGGCGCGCGCCGCGCCTTCGAGCGGAATGGCGGCGGGCTCGTCCGGCGAGAGCGCCTCGTCGAGCCAGAGGGAGCGATGCGGCATGGGGCCGGATCTTAGGGCGGCCCCCGCCGCCGCAGCCCTAGTAGATCTTGACGACAGTCCCCTTGACGCTCGCCAGCACCTTCGCGTCGGCGTCCGTGGCGTCCTTCTTGGAGGCCTGGTCGAAGTAGATCGTGACGCCGTCCCACTGGTTGAAGTGCACGGTGCCGGGCACGTTGGAGAGCGTGATGCGGCCCATGGTGCCCTGCATGTCGATGTGCGGGAGGGCGGCCACGACGTCGGCGGGCGTGATCGAGCCGGCCGTGTCCACGGCCCACTTCCAGGCGTTCAGCTCATCCCAGGCGAAGGCCTGGTAGATCAGCGGCGTGTGCTTGTAGCGCTTCTGGTAGGCGTGCTTGAAGGTCAGGCCCGCGCTCGTGAGATGCAGGCTCGGAGCCGAGAACGTCGGCCAGATGACGCCCGTGCCCTTCTTGCCGGTCGCCTTCCAGAAGGCGTCGTCGACGTAGTCCCAGCCGAGGATGATGTCGCCCTTGTAGCCGAGCTCCCGCGCCTGGGTGATCGCGAGCGTGAGCGCGGGCGGGATGTAGCCTGCGACGACGATCGCGTCCGGCTTGTCGCGGAGCAGCCTGCGCAGCTGAGGCCGCACGTCGTGCGTGTCGCGCTTGTAGGTCGCGGCGCCGACCGAGAGCCCCGAGGACGTCGCCGCCGCGCGGATGGTCTCGCCGAGGCCCTGGCCGAACGCCGTGTCCTCGGCCACGATCCCGACCCGCCGGTAGCCGCGCGCCTTCATGAACGGCGCGAACGCGTTCGCGAGCTGGTCGTTGTTCGGCCCGATGCGGACGACCTCGGGGTAGCCGGCCGAGGTGATGTCGGACGCCCAGGCGTACGCCACGAAGTACGGCGTGCGGAGCTTGTGGGCCAGCTCGATCTCGGCCAGGACGACCGGGGAGTTCCACCCGGCGAGGATGACCGAGCAGTGATCTTTCGAGATCGCGCTCTTGACGGCCCTGGCGCCGATGCTGCTGTCGGCCTGGTCGTCGTAGACCTTCAGCTCCACCTTCTGGCCGTCGACGCCGCCGCGGCCGTTGATCCAGTCGCGCCACAGCTGCGCCGTCTTGAGGATGTTGTTGCCTGCCATGGCATCGGCCTTGAGGGCCTTGTCGGAGAGCGGCAGGATGACGCCGATCCGCGCCGTCGCGGGCGCCGCATGCGCGGCGGAGGGGCGCAGAAGAGCCCCGCCACCGAGAGCCGTCGCGGCCAGCGCCGTGACGAGCGCCTCACGCCGCGTCAGTTGTTCGTTCACTCGATTCCCTTGGACGCCATCGGCGGCGTGGTGTTGGTCGCTGCTCTCGCGCTGAGGATAGGCGAGGGGCGCGCTTGCGAGACAGCGCTCAAGCCGGAGCCCGCGCCGGCCGATAACCGAAGCGGTCTAGCCGACGATGGAACACGTCACCGATCATCAGCCGCGGTGGCGGCCGCATCCGCTCGTTGCGGCGCTGCTGCGAGGGTTCGTCCTGATCACGCCGATCGCGGCGTCGGTCGCGTTCGTACACGTCGCGAGCGGTCTGGTTGCGCAGCCGCACGGAGCGCTGCTGCCACGGGTCGCCTGGTGGCTCGGGATCGCCGTGTGCGCGACCGGCGTGCTGATCGCGTTCGACCGCTTGACGCGGAAACTGCTGCCGCTCGCGGCGCTGCTCAAGCTCGCGCTCGTCTTCCCCGACGAGGCGCCTTCGCGCTTCAAGACGGCGCTCGCCGCCGGTACCGCGGCGGACCTCGAAGCGCGCCTCGCCGAGGCAAAGGCGGGGGCGTCCACCGAGACGCCGATCGAGGCCGCCGAGCGCCTGCTCGGCTTCGTCGCCGCGCTGAGCGCCCACGACCATCTGACCCGCGGCCACTCCGAGCGCGTCCGCGCCTATTCGCAGATGATCGCGAAGGAACTCCGCCTCAGCCGAGCCGAGGTCGACTGTCTCAACTGGGCGGCGCTCCTGCACGACGTCGGCAAGCTCGAGGTGCCGGCCGAGATCCTCAACAAGCCGGGGCGGCTGAGCGACGACGAATGGCGGCAGATCCGTCTCCACCCCGAGCTCGGCGCCCGCCTGGCCGAGCCGCTGCGCGCGTGGCTCGGAGAGTGGACGGATGCCATCGCCGACCACCACGAGCGCTGGGACGGCACGGGGTACCCGGCTGCTGCGGCGGGCGAGGGCATCTCGCTCGGCGGGCGCATCGTCGCCGTCGCCGACGTGTTCGACGTCGTCACCTCGTCGCGCTCGTACAAGGAATCGGGCAGCGCCGTCGACGGCCGCGAGGAGATCGCGCGTTGCGCGGGCACCCAGTTCGACCCGCGCGTCGTGCGCGCGTTCCTGACCATCTCGCTGGGCCGGCTGCGCTTCGCCATGGGCCCGCTGTCGTGGCTCGCCCAGGCCCCGCTCCTCGGGCGCATTCCGCTCGCGCCCGGTCTCGTCACCGTTGCGAGCTCCGCCGTCGCCGTGGTCGGATCGGTCGCCGCCGGCTTCGTCGGCGGAGCGCACGTGCCGACGTCGTTCGCCGCCCCTGCTCAGGCGGCCGCGACGCACGTCATCGCGCAGGTGTCGCGCGGCGGGTCGATCGCGACGGTCGCCGCGCCGGGACACCACGGTGGGCACGCGCGCCGTGTGCTCGCACCCGCCCCCACACCCCCCTCCGCTCGGCCGCTGCTCAAGAGCGCGCTGCTCGTGGCGCCGGCGAATCCGCTCGAGCCCGCAGCCGGGCCGGCGGATACGCCTGCCGCATCCCCGCCGGTCGTGCAATCCCCGGTCGCGGATCCGCCGCCGCCCGCGCCGCCGATCGCCCCGTCGCCTGTCGCTCCCGTAGCGCCTGCCGCTCCCGTGGTGCTCCCCGTCAACCATGCCCCGGCCTTCACGGGGGGCTCCGACCAGACCGTGTTCGAGAATGCCGGGCCCCAGACCGTCCCCGGGTGGGCGACCGCGATCTCGCGCGGTCCCGCCGACGAGGCCGGGCAGATCCTCGCCTTCACCGCAACGAGCGGCGATCCGTCCCTGTTCGCACCTGGCGGTGGGCCTCGCGTCGCGGCCGATGGCACGCTCTCCTACACGCCCGCAGCAGGAGCCCATGGGGTCACGACGGTGACGGTGCAAGCGGTCGACGATGGCGGCACGGCCAACGGCGGCGTGGATACGAGCGCTCCCCAGACGCTCTCCATCACGATCGTCAACCGGAGGCCGACGGCGACCGCGGACGCTCCGAGCGTGCTCGAGAACGATCCGGCCGGCGTCACGTTCGACGTGCTCGCGAACGACGCCGACCCCGAGGGCGACCCGCTCACCATCGCGTCGTTCGACGCCTCGACGATCGCCTACGGCGGTCTCACGCACAACGCGGGCGGCAGCTTCACCTATGTCCCGGCGACGCACTTCGCCGGCAGCGATACGTTCTCGTACACGGTCTCCGACGGCAACGGCGGAACCTCGACCGCGGCCGTCACGATCACGATCACACCCGTGCCCGACCCGCCCGCGGTGAGCGCCGATGCCTACGTCACGTCGCAGGGCGTGGCGCTCGTCGAGCCCGCCCCCGGCGTGCTCGGCAACGACGCCGACTCGAGCGGCGGGGCACTCAGCGTCGCCACGGCGCCGGTCGTCGCACCGGCCCACGGCACGCTCGGCCTGGCCGCCGACGGGTCGTTCACCTACACCCCCGCGCCCGGCTTCACGGGCAGCGACTCCTTCACCTACCGCGCAACCAGCGCCGCGACCTCGCTCTCGGCCGACGCCGTGGTCACGATCACGGTGCCGGCGGCGTTCAGCAGCACCTCGTTCTTCCTCACCGGCAGCGGGATCTCGAGCGAGGTCTGGAATCTGTCGACGAGCTCGCCGGCGAACTCGCTGCTCGGGATCGTGCCGGACTACGACGGCGACCTCTTCCCGGGCCTCACGATCAAATCGAGCGACGACAGCGACAGCGGCGACGCGAGGCGCTCGCAGACGTGGCGCTACCCCCTCGCGAGCGCGCTCGTGCTCAACGGCCCGGTCGTCCTGCACCTGACGAGCAGCGGACACGGCACCAACGTGGCCGGTGCCTATCTCTACGACTGCACGGCGGGCGGCGCGAGCTGCACGAAGATCGGCTTCGGCAGCCTGTCGTCGCATGGCCTGCTCGGGCTCGGGATCTGGGTGTCGCACGACATCACGGTCGGCACGGTGAATCGCACGCTGCCGGCGGGCCACGAGCTCCGCCTGCGGCTCTACAGCGGCTCCGGCGACATGTGGGTCGCAATGACCGGCGACCTGCCGAGCACGCTCACGCTCACCGTTCCGTAGCCGCGCGCGTACCCTGACGGCCCGTGAGAGCGGGTCGCTTCGACAACCTCTTCGCCGCTGCGGCCGCGCGGCCGTACTGGTGGGACGCGAATCCGGTGCCCGCCCCGTGCCCGCCGCTCGCCGGCGACGCCGACTGCGATCTCGCGATCGTCGGCGGCGGCTTCACGGGGCTGTGGGCGGCGCTGATCGCGAAGGAGCGCGACCCGGATCGCGAGATCGTCGTCGTGGAGTCCGAGCACGTCGCGTTCGGGGCGAGCGGCCGCAACGGCGGCTTCGCCGAGCACTCGCTCACCCACGGGTTGCGCAACGGCCTCGCGCGCTTCGGCGATGACGAGCTGATCGAGCTCGAGCGCGTCGGCGCCGCGTCGTTCGCCGAGCTGCACGCCGCACTCGCGCGCCATGCGATCGACGCCCGCTACGAGGCGGGCGGCGTGCTCTGGCTGGCGACCGAGCCGCACCAGCTCGCGGAGATCGGCGAGGAGGTCGAGCTCATCCGGCGCTTCGGCGGCGATGCCCGCGCGCTCGACGCGGCCGAGATCCGGGCGGAGGTCGACTCCCCGCTCGCCCTCGGCGGCGTCTGGCACCGCGATTCGGGTGGCGTCCTCGACCCGGTCGCCCTCGCCTACGGCCTCCGGCGCGCCGTGCTCGCGCTCGGCGTCCGCATCTGCGAGCGCTCGCGGGTCGAGCGCATGGCCGTCGAGGGCGGTCGCGTCGTGCTCACCTGCCCGGGCGGGAGCGTGCGGGCGCGCAGGGTCGTGCTCGCGACGAGCGCCTACCCTCCGCTCCTGCGCTCGGTGCAGCGGCGGATGCTGCCGGTCTACGACTACGTGCTCGTGACAGAGCCGCTCTCGCCGGCGCAGCGGGCGGCGATCGGGTGGGCCAACCGGCAGGGCCTCACCGACGGCGGCAACCAGTTCCACTACTTCCGCCTGACCGCCGACGACCGCATCCTCTACGGCGGCTACGACGCCATCTACCACTGGCGCAACGGCGTCGGCCCGCACCTCGACCAGCGCCACGACACCTTCAGCCTGCTCGCGGAGCACCTGCTCGCGACGTTCCCGCAACTCGAGGGCATCCGCTTCACGCACCGCTGGGGCGGAGCGATCGACACCTGCAGCCGGTTCTTCGCGTTCTACGGCACGGCGCTCGGCGGGCGCGTCAGCTACGCCGTGGGCTACACGGGCCTCGGCGTGGGGGCGACGCGCTTCGGCGCCGAGGTCGCGCTCGATCTCGCCGACGGGCGCGACAGCCCGCTCGTGCGGCTGCCGATCGTCCGCGAGCAGCCGCGCCGCTTCCCGCCCGAGCCGCTGCGCTCGGCCGGCGTGGCGCTGACCCGCCGCGAGCTCGCGCGCGCCGATCGCAACGGCGGCCGGCGCAGCCTCTACCTGCGCGCCCTCGACCGCATGGGCGTGGGCTTCGACTCCTGACAGCCGTCGGCCCCGGCGCCGCCTGACTCGCCAGTCAGCGAGAATCGGCAGCGTGTTCGAGACACCGCTCACGATCCTCTCCGAGGACGCGCTCGCAGCCATTCACGCCCAGGCGATGACGATCCTCGAGGAGATCGGCGCCGAGGTCGTGCACGAGCCGGCGCGCGAGCTGCTCGCGGGCCTCGGGCAGAAGGTCGATGGCTCGCGCGTGCGCTTCGACCGCGAGTTCGTGATGGAGCAGCTGAAGCTCGCGCCCGCGCAGGTCACCGTGCAGGGCCGCAACCCCGCCAAGGCTGTCAGCTTCGGCGGCGGGACGCTCTGCATGCTGCCGCCGGGCGGCTCGCCGTTCGTCTCGGATCGCGAGCGCGGACGCCGCGACGGCATGTACTCGGACCACGTCGAGATCGTGAAGATGACGCAGGCCACGCCGCTCCTGAAGTGCGGCCAGAGCGGGGCGACGGAGGCCGGGGACGTGCCCACGACGAGCCGGCACCTCGACCTCGACTACTCGTGGATCCGCTACTCCGACCTGCCGTACGTCGCCTACGGCACGTCAGGCCCGCGGGCGCGCGACAGCGTCGACCTCGCCGCGATCTCGCGCGGCGGTCGTGCCGCCATCGAGGCCGAGCCGGCGATCATCGGCGTCGTCAATCCCAACAGCCCGCTGGTGTGGGACTTCCTGATGGTCGACGCGCTCTGGGCGTGGGCCGAGGCCAACCAGCCGATCGCGCTGACGCCCTTCCTGCTGGCGGGCGCGACGGCGCCGGTCTCGGTCGCCGCGGGGCTCTCGCTGCAGGTCGCCGAGGTGCTCTCGGGCGTCGCGATCGCGCAGGCCGTGCGGCCGGGCGTCGGGTGCTTCTTCGGCTCGTTCTTCTCGGGCGTCGACATGCGCAGCGGGGGGCCGTCGCTCGGGATGCCCGAATCGGTGCTCGGCTCGATCGCCGGCGGCCAGCTCGCGCGCCGCTACGGCCTGCCGTTCCGCGGCGGCGGGGGCCTGACCTCGGCCAACGCGCTGGATGCGCAGGCGGCGACCGAGTCGGCGATGTCGCTCTGGGGCACCTACCTCTCGGGCTGCGATCTCGTGCTGCATGCTGCGGGCTGGCTCGAGGGCGGCCTCACCACTTCCTACGAGAAGCTCGCGCTCGACCTCGAGGTGCTGCGGATGTTCGAGCGCCTGCGCGCCGGGCTCGACGTCGGCGCCGAGGAGCTGGCGCTCGAGACGATCCGCGAGGAGGGGCCGGGCGCCATCTTCTTCGCGGCTCCGCACACGCTCGAGCACTACAAGGACTGGGTCTTCATGAGCCCGCTCTTCCGCTCGCAGGCCTATCCGACGTGGCAGAAGCAGGGCGCGTCCGAGACGCCCGAAGTGGCGACGAAGGAGTGGAAGCGCCTGCTCGAGAGCTGGCAGGACCCGGGCATCGACGACGGCATCGACGAGGAGCTGAAGGAGTTCATGGCAGAGCGGAAGCGGGAGCTCGACGATTGAGCGGGCGGGATCCCCGTCACGACATCCTCTTCGAGCCGGTGCAGATCGGCCCGAAGACGCTGCGCAACCGCTTCTACCAGGTGCCGCACTGCACCGGATTCGGTGTCGAGAAGCCGTGGACGCAGGCCAGGCACCGTGCGCTCAAGGCCGAGGGCGGATGGGCGTCGGTGTGCACCGAGTACTGCGCGATCAACGCCGAGAGCGACGAGTACCCGTTCGTCTCGGCGCGCCTCTGGGACGACGGCGACGTGCGCGCGCTGCGGCTCATGACCGAGGCCGCGCACGAGCACGGCGCGCTCGCCGCGGTCGAGCTGTGGCACGGGGGCATCCACGTCGAGGCGCGCGAGTCGCGCACCGTCCCGCTCGCCCCGAGCCAGATCGCGAGCGAGTTCGAGCCGCTCGTCGTGCCCAAGGCGATGGAGCTCTCCGACATCCGCCGCACCCAGGAGGACTGGGTCGCCGCGGCGCTGCGGGCGCGCGAGGCCGGCTTCGACATCGTCTACGTCTACGGCTCGCACACCTACCTGCCGACGCAGTTCCTCTCGCCGCGCTACAACCACCGCACCGACGCCTACGGCGGCTCGTTCGAGAACCGCGCGCGCTTCTGGCTCGAGACGCTCGAGCAGGTGCGCGCGGCCGTCGGCGACGACTGCGCGATCGCGATCCGCATCGCGGCCGACACGCTCGACGGGGCGGGCATCGAGCCCGCGGAGGGCCTCGCATTCATCCGCGCGGCAGAGCCGCTCGTCGACCTCTTCGACTGCGTCGTCGGCGGGCTGGCGGGCTCGGCGCGCCTCGATGCCGGCGCCTCGCGCTTCTTCGCCACCGGCTACCAGCTCGAATGGACGGCGCGCTTCCGCGAGGCGACCGCCAAGCCGATCGTCGGCACCGGCCTGATGGTCGACCCCGACGTGATGGCCGACGTGATCGAGAGCGGCGTGTGGGATCTGATCGGCGCCGCCCGCCCGTCGATCGCCGACCCCTTCCTGCCGCGCAAGATCGAAGAGGGCCGCTACGACGAGATCCGCGCGTGCATCGGCTGCAACGCCTGCTATGCGCTCGCCAACCGCGGACGCCATCTCGGCTGCACGCAGAACGCCACCGCCGGCGAGGAGCACCGCCGGGGCTGGCACCCGGAGCGGTTCGAGCGCGCTGCCAATGCCGACCGCGAGGTGCTCGTCGTCGGCGCCGGGCCCTCCGGCCTCGAGTGCGCGCTCGTGCTCGCCAAGCGCGGCTTCGCACGCGTGCGGCTCGTCGACGCCGCCGACGACATCGGCGGCTGCATGCGCTGGATCCCGCAACTGCCGGGCCTCGCTGCCTGGTCGCGCTTCGTCGAGTGGCGGCGTCGCGAGTCGGACCGCCTCCCCAACCTCGAGATCGAGACGGGCGTGCGCCTGAGCGCCGATGAGGTGCGCGCGAGCGGCGCCGGGCTCGTGGTGGTGGCGACGGGCTCGCACTGGGCGGCCGACGGCTTCAACGGCGTCACCAAGGGGCCGATCCCGGGTGCCGACGCCGCGCTGCCCCACATGCTCACGCCCGAGCAGATCATGCTCGGCGGCAAGCCCGTGCCCGGCCGGCGGGTGGTCGTGATCGACGTCGAGAGCTACCACCTCGGGGCGAGCCTCGCCCTGCGCCTCGCCGGGCAGGGGCACGAGGTCACGATCGCGACGCCCTCGGAGACCGTCGCGGCCTGGTGTACCTGGACGCTCGAGGCGCCCCGCTTGCGCGCGCAACTGCACGAGGCGGGCGTCGAGATGCGCGCCGACCTCTCGCCCGAGGCGATCGTGCCGGGCGCCGTGCGCTTCCGCAACGCCCACGGCGGCGACGCCTTCGACCTCGCGGCCGACGCCGTCGTGCTCGTCACCCAGAGGCTCTCGAACGAGTCGCTCTACCTGGAGCTCGCTGCCGATCCCCGCGCGCTCGCGGCGAGCGGCATCCACGCCGTCTACCGCACGGGCGACTGCGTCGCCCCGCGCTGGCTCGTCGACACCGTCTTCGACGGCCACCGGCTCGCGCGCGAGATCGACAGCCCCGACCCCGCGGTCTACCTGCCGACCCTGCGCGAGCGCGTCGTTCCGGCCTGAGAGCGGTATGATCGCGCTGCCCGGCCACCCGCGCCGGGCGGCACGGAACGCAGCGAAGCCGGTGGGAATCCGGCGCTGTCCCGCAACTGCGATGCCCCGATGGGGACGAGCCAGGTCGCCTGCACCGTGCCGCCGATTCGAGTCCTCGCAGGAAGGGCTGATCGTGACTGCGATCACCAGGCAAGCGCCGCGTTGAGCGCCGTGCTCCTCACCGGCCGCTCGCGCCTGCGCGTCAGCGTGCTGCTCGGCGCGCTCGCGCTCGCCCTGCTCAGCACGCTCGCCGGCCTGCTCGTGGGCCCGGTCAAGCTGCCCGTCACCGGCGTCCTGCACGAGCTCGCCTACCACGTGCCCTTCCTCTCGATCGGCCACGGCCTGCCGCCCACCGACGCGCTGATCCTCGACCAGTTGCGCCTGCCGCGCGTCGTGCTCGGGCTGATGGTCGGCGGGATGCTCGGCATGGCCGGCTGCGCCTACCAGGGCGTCTTCCGCAATCCGCTCGCCGACCCGTACCTGCTCGGCTCGGCCGCGGGCGCGGGGTTCGGCGCCACGAGCGCCATCGCGCTGGGCGCGACCGGGGCCATCGGGCCGATCGACACGCTGCCGCTGGCGGCCTTCGTCGGCTCGCTCGTCGCGGTCGCCGGCACCTACGCGCTGGGGCGCAGCGCGGGCGAGGGGCCGGGGGTGCTGGTGCTCGCGGGCGTCACCGTGGGCGCGTTCTTCACGGCCTTGCAGACGTTCGTGCAGCAGCACTCCGTCCAGAACCTGCAGGAGATCTACTCGTTCATCCTCGGCGGCATCGCGACCGCGAGCT
>CAZYYP010000121.1:0-10267 GCA_964651695.1 uncultured Gaiellales bacterium
GTCGGGCTGGTGCTCGCGGACGCGTCCGTCGTCATCCTGGCCCTGCCCGCGATCTACCGTGAGTTCAACGCCGAGGTCGCCGATGTGGCGTGGGTCGTCACGTCGTTCAATCTGGCGATCGCGATCTCGGCGGTCCCCGCGGCGCGCATTGCGACCCGGCGGCCGGCCGGGCAGGTCTGCGCCGGGGGCCTCGTCCTCTTCGCCTCGGCTTCGGCCGCCTGTGCGCTTGCACCCTCGCTCGGATTCCTGATCGGCGCCCGCGCGGTGCAGGGCGTCGGCGGTGCGGCGGCCGTGTGCGCAGCGCTCGAGCTGCTGCCCGAGATCGCCGGGGGGGAGCGGCGGGCCGTGCGCGTGTGGGCCGCTGCCGGCGTCGCGGGGGCGGCGCTCGGCCCGGCGATCGGGGGGCTGCTCACGCAGCTGATCTCGTGGCAGTCGATCTTCGTCGCCCAGGTGCCGCTCGCCCTGATACCGGCGATCGTGGTCTTCCGGCGCGGCGCCCCGGTGCTCGCCCGGCGTGCGGGCCTGCCGCACATCGCCGCCAACGTCGCCCTCGGCCTGCTCTCCGCCGGGCTCGCCGCGGTGCTCTTCCTGCTCGTGCTGCTGCTCGTGGAAGGCTGGCGCATGCCGCCGATCGCCGCCGCCCTGGCGGTGACCGCGATGCCCGTGGCGGCGCTCGCCGCAGGCCCGTTCGAGCGCCGCGTCGCCGGGCCGCGCACGCGCGCGGCCGCGGGCACCCTGCTCGGAGCGGGCGGCGTGGCCGCGCTCGGGCTGCTGCCCGGTGCCGGCTGGGCGTGGACGCTCGCGCCGCAGCTGCTCGTGGGCGCCGGCCTCGCGCTCTCGCTCGGCGCGCTCACGGAGGCCGCGCTGGCCGGCCGCTCGCCGGCGGCGATTCACGGCGGCGTCACGATCGCCTCGCGCCACGCGGGCGTCGTGCTCGGCCTCGTCCTGCTCACGCCCGTGTTCGTCGGCGATCTCGACAAGCAGCGCGAGCGGGCGACGCAGAAGGGCGCCGAGCTCGTGCTGGACGCGCACGTCGACGCGCTCACGAAGGTCGACCTCGCGCGGCGCATCGCGAGCGACATCAAGCGCGAGCCGGGCCGGCTCCCCGACATCAACCGCTCGTTCGCCGCCGTGGCGGTGAGCGATCGCGAGCGCCCCGCGATGCGGACGCTCCAGGGCCAGCTGAACGATCAGCTCGACCGCGCGGCGACCTCCTCGTTCGAGCGCTCGTTCCTGCTCGCGGCGATGCTCGCGGGCCTCGCCCTGGTGCCGATCGCGCTCACGCGCGGGGTGTCGCTGTGAGGGGCCGGCTGCAGAGCGTCGCCGTGCTGGCGTGCTCGGCGGCCGTCGCGCTGTCGGTGCCCGGCACCTACCTCGCGCTCGGGGGCGGCTCGTACTCGCCGACGTCGGTGCGCAACCCGTGTGCCGAGCGATCCTGGCGCGACCCGGGCAGCGTGCAGGCGGTGGCCGAGCAGATCGCGCTCTCGGCACTCGACGGCGCGGCGTGTCACTTCGGCGTCTCGCGCGAGACGCTCACGATCGCGCTCGCCAGCTCCGGCTCGCGCGCCGAGTTCGCGCGCCGGCACCACATCGACAACCAGGAGCTCGAGAACGCCGTGCGCCGCGGGCTCGAGCGCTCGGTCGACGACGCCCAGCGCGCCGGCGCGATCGGCGGCTGGCGCGCAGCAGCACTCCGCCTGGGGGCCGAGCACGTGCCGGTCGAGCAGATGGCCGACCTCGTCGACGCGCTGCGCGCGGTCGCCGGCACGATCGGCGAGGTCCCGAGCCTCTAGCCATCCCAGCGCAGCTCGAGCGTCGCAGGGCGCCGGAACGCGAACCCCGCAGGCTCCGGCGCGTGCACGAGCTGCAGACCGGGCAGGCGCTCGAAGAGCGCCGTCACCGCCGCCGTGCACTGCATGCGCCCGAGGTTGAAGCCCAGGCAATGGTGGTTGCCGTGGCTCAGCGTGAGGTGGTGGCGCGCATTGCCGCGCCGGATGTCGAACTGCTCCGGTGCCGCGAAGACCGATGGGTCGCGGTTCGCGGCGACCGTGCTCACGCCGAGGAACTCGCCGGTCGCGAGCTCGACGCCGCCGAGTGCGCAGGGCCGCGCAGTCCAGCGCTCGATGAACGCGACGGGCGGGATCAGGCGCATGCCCTCCTCGATCGCGTTGGCGGCCAGGGCCGGCTCGGCGCACATGAGCGCCAGCTGATCGGGATGGCGCAACAGCAGCAGCACGGCATTCGCGATCGTCGACTCGACGGTCTCGATCGCACCGAACAGGATCACGCGCAGCTGGGCGACGATCTCCTCGTCCGAGAGCCCGCGCGCGGGATCGTTCGCGACCGCGCTCGTGACCGAGTTGTCGGGCCGCGTGCGCGAGCGCCGCACCTCGGCGAGCAGGATCGCGTTCAGCTCCTCGCGCGCGAGGTCCGCCCGGCGTTGCGGCTCCGGATCGCCGTCGTAGACCATGGCGCCGGCGAAGGCCTCGTAGAACTCCTGGATCCGCGTGACGTCGTCGAGCGGAAGGCCGAGCACGTCGCCGGCGAGGCCGATCGCGAACGGCGCGGCGAACCCCTCGACGAGCTCGCACCCCCCGCGCTCCGCGAGGCGGCCGATCAGCGCGTCGATGTGGCGCGCCACGGGCTCGGCGAAGCGCTCGCGCACGGGACGCACGCGGAACGGCTCGTCGAACGGGCGGCGCTGCCGCGCCTGCTCCTCGCCGTCGCTCGTCAGCATCATCACGCCGAGCGACGCGCGCACGAGGTTCGGCTCGGCCCACACGGTGAAGTCGTCGCTGCGGCTGAGCAGCTCGCGCGCGAGGCCATGCGCCGTCACCAGCCAGCCACCGAGCGCGGGCACCCACGAGATCGGCTCGGCGTCGCGCAGCCGGTCGAGCGCGCCGCAGCGGCTGTCGAGCTCGAGGTCGGCGAACTCGAGCGCGGCGCCGGCGGGGAACCGCGCGCTGCGCGCCGCGCTCTCGGCCTCGTCGACTGCGATCTGCGGCACCGGCGTCGCCATCGCGGTCGATGCTACCCCGCGGCGGCGCGTTCGATGACCGCCGCGACCGCGCCGGGATGCGTGAGCTGCGAGAGGTGCCCGGCGCCGGGGATGAGCGTCAGCGGCGCATGCAGCACGCGTGCGACGCGCCGGCCGCTCGCCACCGGCACCGAGGTGTCGCGCCGGCCGAAGACGACGGTCGCAGGCACCCGCACGCGTGCGAGATCGCTCAGCTGCAGGCCCTGAATGCCGTCGTGGATCATCGTGGCGAGCGCGTCCTCGGTGCCGTCGACCTCGAGCGGCCTGCGCCAGCGCCCGAGCTCGGCGCGGCCGATGTGCACGGATTCGGGCGCGTAGGCCTGGCGGATGATGAACCGCATCGCCCAGTCCGAGCCCCGGATGATCCGGAATGCGCTCGTGCGGTACGGATCGACGATGAGGTGGCGCAGAATCGCCGGACCGCCGCCCGTCGCGAGGGCGTCGCCGTCCACGAAGACGATCCCGGCCGTGCGCGCGGGGTGCGCGAGCGCCTGCGCGGCGATCACGCCCGCACCGAGCGAGTGGCCGACGAGCAGCGCGCGCCGGATGCCGAGCACGTGCATGAACGCGTCGAGCTGGCGCTGCCAGTCACCGAGCCGGTACTTCCCGCTGCGCGCCGAGTAGCCGAAACCCGCGATGTCCATCGCGTACACGCGGTGGTGCTTCGCGAGCAGGCGTGCGACGCCATCCCACGTGTCGCTCGGCTCGAGGAAGCCGCCGATCAGCACGATCGCCGACCCGGTGCTCCCGAAGTGCTCGTAATGCGTCAGCACGCCCCCGGCCTCGACGAAGCGCCCCGACGGCGCGAGCTCGCGTGCCGGTTTCGTGCCCGGCGAGGTCACCGTGTCGTAGACCGCCGAGCACCCGGTCACGCCCATGGCGATCGCGAGCACCCAGATGCCCGTGCGCTTCGCGATACGTCGTACGCGTGCCACGCAGCCACGGTAGACGGACGCCACGCGGAAATGCGCGGGGTGCGCGCGGCGTTATCGGTCGCGTCGCCGCGGACCGCGGCAATACTGCCGGTGCCAGAAACCAGGGGGAGGAGACCCATGTCGTCGGAAGCCGCCGACCCGCGCCGTTGGATCGCCCTGATCCTGCTCACGGCGACGCAGTTCATGCTCATCATCGACGTCTCGATCGTCAACGTCGCGCTCCCCACGATCGAGCATGACCTGCACTTCAACAACTCGAGTCTGCAGTGGGTCGCGAGCGCCTATGCGCTCACGTTCGGCGGCTTCCTGCTGCTCGGTGGGCGGATGGCCGACCTGCTCGGGCGCCGGCGGCTCTTCATCGCGGGCCTCGCGCTGTTCGTGGTCGCGTCGCTCGCGTGCGGG
The DNA here is from genome assembly GCA_964651695.1 of uncultured Gaiellales bacterium. Classification (GTDB taxonomy): domain Bacteria; phylum Actinomycetota; class Thermoleophilia; order Gaiellales; family JALYLC01; genus JALYLC01. Next base: position 4,375 of record CAZYYP010000121.1, read on the forward strand.
TTCGCGAGCTCGAACAACTTCCTCATCGGCGCACGCGCCGTCCAGGGTCTCGGCGGGGCCATGATCGCGCCCGCTGCGCTCTCCATCCTGACTACGACGTTCGCCGAGGGCGACGAGCGCAACAAGGCGCTCGCCGTGTGGGGCGCAGTCTCCGGCGCAGGCGGCGCGGTCGGCGTGCTGCTCGGCGGCGTGCTCACGCAGTACGTCGGCTGGGAGTGGGTCTTCTTCGTCAACGCCCCGATCGGCCTCGCGGCGATCCTGCTCGCCCCGCGCCTGCTCAACGAGAGCCGCGTCGAGGACGCGATCCGGTCGTTCGACGCGGTCGGCGCGGTGCTGGTCACGGCCAGCCTCTCGCTGCTCGTCTACACCGTCGTCAAGACCGACCAGTACCACTGGTTCTCGGGCCGCACGCTCGGCTTCTTCGCGGTCTCCGCCGCGCTCATGGTCGCGTTCCTGTTCAACGAGCAGCGCGCGGCGCACCCGCTGCTGCCGCTCTCGATCTTCCGGCTGCCGACGATCGTCGGCGCGAACGTCGTGGGCTTCATGGTCGGCGCCGCGATCTTCTCGATGTTCTTCCTGCTCGCCCTCTACATGCAGCAGCCCGAGGGTCTGCACTACACCGCCATCCGCAGCGGCATCGGCTACCTGCTCATCGCGTGCACGATCATCGTCTCGGCCGGCGCTTCCCAGGTGCTCGTCGGCAAGCTCGGCGTACGCAACGTGATGCTCATCGGTCTCGCGCTGCTCACGCTCGGGCTGCTGTACTTCACGCGCGTGTCGCCGGCGCCGCATGCGAGCTACCTCGGCGATCTCGCACCCGGGTTCGTGCTCGGCGGGATCGGCCTCGGCTTCTCGTTCATCCCGGTCACGATCGCCGCGCTCCAGGGCATCAGCAACGATCAGGCCGGGCTCGCGTCGGGTCTCATCAACACCTCGCAGCAGATCGGCGGCGCCGTCGGAGTGGCGCTCCTCGCGACCGTGTTCGCGAGCCGCACCACCGATCGGATGATCGCCGGCGTCCCGCACAACACCGCCTACACCGACGGGCTCTCGCGCGCGTTCCTCGTGGGCGCACTGATGACCGTCATCGCCATCGCGGCGACGATGATCCTCGTCCGCAACGTCAAGGTCGACGCGACGCACGCCGCGGAAGCACCGGTGGCCTGAGCCACGGGCTACGCCGCGGATTGCCGTGGCGCGCCCAGATCGGCGGAGAGCTCGGCCGCCGCAGTCACCACGGCCGCGGCGGCCTCCTCGAGCCGGTCGGCGAAGCGGAAGGCCGGGGCCGAGACGTTGACGGCCGCGACGACGCGGCCGGCGCCGTCGCGCACGGGCGCGGCGGCTGCGACCAGGCCCGGCTCGAACTCCTCGCGCACGATGGCGTAGCCGAGCGCGCGCGCCGCCGCGATCCGCTCGGCCGAGGCGGCCAGCCCGAGTGCGCCCAGCTCGTCGGGCTCGAGGTCGAACGCCAGGGCCCGGCCGGCGGAGGTGTTCGCGAGCGGGGCGAGGCTGCCGACCACCGCCGGGGCGTGGATCGCGCTCGCGGGCGACTCCGAGAGCAGCGTCAGCACGCTCGTGCCCTGGCGCACCGAGAGGTGCGCGCTCTCGCCGAGCTGGCGGACGAGTCTCCGCAGCAGGCGCGGGGCGGCGGCCAGCAGCCGCGGCTCGCCGGCACGCGCGGCCAGGGCGTAGACCTGCCAGCCGATGCGATACGAGAGCGTGTCCGGATCGCGCTCCACGAGGCCGTTGCCGGCCAGCGTGGTGAGCGTGCGCGACGTCTGGCTCTTGTCGCTGCCGACGAGCTCGGCCAGGCGTACGACACCGAGCCCGCCGCTGCTCGCCGCCTCGCTGCCGGCGAGCGCCTGCAGCACCGCGAGCCCGCGTTCGAGACCGGAGGTTCCAGGATTCACGCACCTACAGTATCGAAGATGCAACTGGAGTTGTAGTATCGGCGCATGTTCACGAACCGCATGCCGCGCTACGAGCCGCTCGCCCCCGAGGCCATCGAGCTCGTCGAGCGCGGCTGGAAGCGCCTCGTCTCCGAGATCGGCCTGCAGTTCGACGAGCCGCGTGCGCTCGACCTCTTTCGCGCGGCCGGCCAGACCGTCGAGGGCGACCTCGTGAAGTTCGATCCCGAGTTCGTGCTCGAGCAGGTCGCGAAGGCCCCGTCGGAGTTCACGGTGCACGCGCGCAACCCCGCCCACGACCTGCACATCGGCGGCGACCGCATGATCTTCGCCCCGGCCCAGGGCCCGCCGTTCGTCCGCATCGGCGACCTGCGCCGCGACGGGACGCTCGCCGACCTCGTCGACTTCATCAAGCTCACGCAGATGCAGCCCGAGCTGGACACGCCGGGCGGCAACATCTGCGAGCCGGACGACGTGCCGCTCGACTCGCGCCACCTCGTCCAGAACCTCGCGCTGATCGTGCACTCGGACAAGGTCTTCGAGGGCGTGCCGTTCGGGCGGCTCGCGAGCGAGGACTCGATCCGCATGGGCGAGATCCTGTTCGGCGGGCGAGAGGCGATCGAGCAGCGGCCGGTGATGTTCGCGAACGTGAACGTGAACTCACCGCTGCGCTACGACATCCGCATGCTCGAGGCGATGCTCGCCTACGGCGCCGCCAACCAGCCGGTGATCGTGACGCCGTTCCTGCTCATGGGCGCGATGGCGCCGGTCACCATCCCCTCGGCGCTCGCGCAACAGGCGGCCGAGGCGCTCACCGGCATCGCGCTCTTGCAACTCGTGCGCCCGGGCACGCCGTGCATCCTGGGCTCGTTCCTCTCGACCGTCGACATGCAGAACGGCTCGCCGAGCTTCGGCGGCCCGGAGTCGGCGTTCGGGCTCTACGCATCGGGGCAGATGGCGCGCCGCTACGGCCTGCCGTGGCGGGCCGGCGGCGGCACGCTGACCGCGAGCCAGACCGTCGACGCGCAGGCCGCGTACGAATCGCTCAACACGCTGCTGGCAGCGTTCATGGCGGGCGCGAACGTCGTCTGGCAGGCCGCGGGGTGGCTCGAGGGCGGTCTCGTGACCTGTTTCGAGAAGTTCGCGCTCGACCTCGAGCTGCTCAAGCTGCTGCGCCGCCAGTTCACCCCCGTGACGTTCGACGAGGACTCGCTCGCCTTCTCGGCGCACGCGGAGATCGGTCCCGGCGGGTACTTCCTCGGTGCGGAGCACACGATCGAGCACTTCCGCGAGTGCTTCTGGCGGCCCGAGCTCGCATCCACGGAGAACTTCGAGCGCTGGGTCAGGAACGGATCGAACGACGCCCAGGCGCGCGCCGGGAAGCTCTGGCGCGCGGCGCTCGAGCGCTACGAGCAGCCGGCGCTCGACGACGCCGTGCTCGCCGAGCTGAACGAGTTCGTCGGCCGGCGCACACGCGAGCTGGGGGACGATCTCTTCCCGCTCCCCGGCGCTGCCTGAGACGGCGCGGAGGGGGTGGTTGCCTCTGCAAGAATACGTGTCCTATGCAGCTTGAAGGCATCCACCACATCACGGCGATCACGGGCGACGCGCCCAGGAACGTCGACTTCTACGTCCGCGTGCTCGGCCTGCGGATGGTCAAGAAGACCGTCAACCAGGACGATCCGAGCGTCTACCACCTGTTCTATGCCGATGAGCTCGGCAGCGCGGGCGCCGACCTGACGTTCTTCGAATATCCCGGCGCCGCCCGCGGCCGCCCGGGGCCCGGCATGGTGCATCGCATCGTCTCACGCGTCGCGTCCAGCGACGCGCTCGGCTTCTGGGCGGCGCGCCTCGACGGCGAGGGCATCGCCAGCGAGCGCTCGGGCGACAGCCTCGTGTTCGCCGATCCCGAGGGCATGGAGCACGAGCTGGCCGTCGTCGACCGGCCCGACGCGCCGCTCATCGCCCGCCACCGCGAGATCCCGGCCGAGGTCGCGCTGCAGGGCTTCGAGGCCGTGCGCGCCTCCAGCATGCGACCCGATTCAACGCGGCGCATCCTCGAGGAGGGCCTCAACTTCGTCCCGGCGGGCGACGCCGTGTGGGAGGCGCGCGGCGCTGTGCGCGGTGGTCTCTACGCGCTCGACCCGGTGCCCGAAGGGCGCGGCATCCCCGGAGCCGGCACCGTCCATCACGTCGCCTTCGCGTCGACGCTCGACGACCACGCGGCCTGGGGCGAGAACGTGCGCGCGCTGGGCCTCAACCCGACGCCCGTCATCGACCGCTTCTACTTCCGCTCGATCTACTTCCGCGAGCCGGGCGGCGTGCTCTTCGAGATCGCGACGATCGGGCCGGGCTTCACCGCCGACGAGCCGTCGGAGTCGCTCGGCGAGCAGCTCTCGCTGCCGCCCGACTTCGAGCACCTGCGCGAGCGCATCGAGCCCGCGCTGACGCCGCTGCCGGACATCCGCGCGTGGCGGCCCGAGACGGCATGAGCGCGGTCGACGCGTTCGTCCACCGCCACGTCGCGGGCACCGGATCCGCGACGCTCCTCCTCCTGCACGGCACCGGCGGCGACGAGCACCAGCTGATCGATCTCGGGCGCCAGCTGGCGCCCGAGGCGGGGCTGCTCAGCCCGCGCGGTCAGGTGCTCGAGGACGGCGTGGCCGCGCGCTTCTTCGCGCGCCGGGGCGTCGGCGACCTCGATCTCGACGACCTGCGCCGGCGTGGCGACGACCTCGCCGCGTGGGTGGGCGAGGCGTGTGTCGCCTACCAGCGCGACCCTGCGCGCGTGATCGCCGTGGGCTACTCGAATGGCGCCAACATCGCCGTCGAGCTGCTCTTCCGGCACCCGGGCGTGCTGCGCGGCGCAGCGCTGCTGCGCGCGATGCTGCCCTACCGCCCGGTGGGGGCGCTCGAGTTGACAGGCACGGACGTGCTGATCGCCGCCGGGGACTCGGATCCGTACAGTCCGGCAGAGCAGGTGGTGGAGCTCGCCGAGCTGCTTGCGGAAGGCGGCGCCGCGGTGGAGGTCGCCAGGCAGGCCACGGGCCACGGACTGGTACAGGGCGACCTCGACGCGCTCGCCGCGTGGATCCGGCCGCGTGTCGCGGAAGCGCAATGAGGATCGGGAGGCGACGAGCGTGACGATTCCGGCAGCCACGCACATGGGAGCGGTGCATCTGACCGTCGCGGATCTCGAGCGCTCGCTCGAGTTCTACCGCGCGTCGATCGGCCTCGACGTGCTTGCCCGGAACGGCGAGGCGGTCACGCTCGGGATCGGTGAGAAGCGCCTGCTCGAGCTCGTCGAGGTGCCCGGCGCGCGACCCGCTCCCAGCCGCACGGGGCTGTTCCACTTCGCGCTCCTGCTGCCGGATCGCCGCAGCCTCGCACGCTGGCTCGCCCACGCGATCCGCGAGCGCGTGCGTCTCGCGGGCGCCTCCGACCATTTCGTCAGCGAGGCGATCTACCTCAGCGATCCCGACGGCCACGGCATCGAGATCTACGCCGACCGGCCGCGCGCGCTCTGGGAGACCCAGGTCGCCGCCATGGGCACCGACCCGCTCGACCTCGAGGGCCTGCTGGTCGAGCTCGAAGATCCTGCGACCGAGCCGTTCGACGAGCAGCCCTTCGGCACGACCATGGGCCACGTGCACCTCCAGGTCGCGCAGATCCCTCCGACCACCGAGTTCTATCGCGACGTCGTCGGATTCGGCCTCCAGGTCGAGTACGGCAGCCAGGCCGTGTTCCTCTCGGCCGGCGGCTATCACCACCACATCGGCGCCAACACCTGGCGCAGCGGCGGCGCCGGCCCGCCGCAGCCCGGGGCCGCGGCGCTCCGCCACTTCGAGATCGTGCTGCCCGACGCGGCCGGGCGCGACGCCGTCCTCGAGCGCCTCGAGGCGAGCGGCCACGAGATCGAGGAACACGCCCAGGGCCCGCTGGCGCGCGACCCCTCGAGCAATGCGTTCGTCCTGCTCGTCGACTGA
>CAZYYP010000122.1:0-10242 GCA_964651695.1 uncultured Gaiellales bacterium
ATGATCAACTGCAACCCCGAGACCGTCTCGACCGACTACGACACGGCCGACCGGCTCTACTTCGAGCCGCTCACGGCCGAGGACGTGCTCGAGGTCGTGGAGCGTGAGCAGCCCGTCGGCGTGGTCGTGCAGTTCGGCGGGCAGACGCCGCTCAAGCTCGCGCGCCGCCTCGTCGAGCACGGCGTGCCGATCCTCGGCACGAGTCCCGCCGCGATCGACCTCGCGGAGGATCGCGAGCGCTTCGGCGACCTGCTCGCGGAGCTCGGCCTGCGCGCGCCCGACTGGGCGATCGCGGGCGATGCCGACGAGGCCGTCGCGGCCGCCGAGCGGATCGGCTACCCCGTCCTCGTGCGCCCGTCCTACGTGCTCGGGGGCCGGGCGATGCGCGTCTGCTACTCGGCCGGCGACCTGCGTTCGGCGCCGGTCGCGCCCAACACGCTCGTCGACCGCTTCGTCGAGGACGCGGTCGAGGTGGATGTCGACGCGGTCGGCGACGGCGAGGACGCGATCGTGGCGGCCGTCATGGAGCACGTCGAGGAGGCGGGCGTGCACTCGGGCGACTCGGCCTGCGTCATTCCGCCGCTCTCGATCGGGCCCGAGCTGGAGAGCGAGATCCGCCGCCAGACCGAGCTGCTCGTGCGCGGGCTCGGCGTCCAGGGCCTCTGCAACGTGCAGTTCGCGCTCCATGAGGGCACGATCTACGTACTCGAGGCCAATCCGCGCGCGAGCCGCACGGTGCCGTTCGTCTGCAAGGCCATGGGCATCGACCTCGTCGACCTGGCCTGTCGCGTGACCACCGGCTCGCGCCTCGCCGACATGAACGTGGTCATCCCGGAGCCGCGCGGCGTCGCCGTCAAGGAGGTCGTGCTCCCGTTCGCGCGCTTCCCGGGCTCGGATCCCGTGCTCGGCCCGGAGATGCGCTCGACCGGCGAGGTCATGGCGATCGCGCCCGACTTCGCCACGACGTACGCCAAGGCGATGCGCGCCGCTGGTCTGCGCCTGCCCGAGCGCCCCAACGGCCACCGCGCGGTGGCCTTCCTGTCGGTCTGCGACCGCGACAAGCCCGCGGCCACGCTGCTCGCCCAAAGGCTCGCCGATCTCGGCTTCGACCTCGTCGCGACGCCCGGGACCGCACGCCGCATCGCGCAGCTCGGCATCGAGGTGACCGAGGTCGCCAAGGTGGGCGCCGACGACGGCACCTCCGTCGTCGACCTGGTGCGCAGCGGCAAGGTCGACCTGATCGTCAACACGCCGGTCGGGCGTGGCGCGCGCACGGACGGATACCACATCCGCCGCGCCGCGATCTCGGCCAAGGTGCCGTGCATCACGACGCTCGCGGGCGCCAGCGCGGCCGTGCAGGCGATCGCGCGGGCCTGGCACGTCGAGCCCAAGAGCCTGCAGGAGCTGCACGCTTGACGCTCGCGCTCGTCGCCGGGTGCCGGCCGCTCGGGCCCTTCACCGAGGTGCGGCTCGAGCGAACGTTCCCGCCCGGCGAGCCCGGGCAGTTTCACATGCTGCGCGCGCTCGCCCACGACGGGCTGCTGGCGCGGCCGCTCTCGGCCGTCGCGGCCGACGATCGCAGCGTGACCTTCCTGTGCCAGCCTCGCGGCCCGGCGCTCGCGGCGCTGACGCAGGTCGGAGCCGAGGTCGAGGTGCTCGGCCCGTTCGGCCATGGCTTCGACGCCGGTGCGGCCGGACCGGCTCCCGTCCTCGTCGGCGGCGGCTTCGGCGTCGCACTGCTCGCGCCGCTCTCGCGCCTTCTGCCGGCGGCGCCGCTGCTCGCGGCCTTCCGCGACGCCGAGGCCGCCCGTGCCGCCGAGCTCGTCCCGGCCGCCGAGCGCGAGATCGCGCTGCCGCCCGCGAACGTGCTCGACGCCCTCGCGGCACGGCTCGCCGGTAGCTCGTGCGTGCTCGCCGCGGGGCCCGATGGGCTCGTGCGCGCCGTTGCCGCTGCCTGTGCCGCGGCGAGCGTCCCCTGCCAGGTCGCGCTCGAGGCGCCCATGGCGTGCGGCTACGGCGCCTGTTACGGCTGTGCCGTCAGCCTCGGCGGTGCGCTCGTGCGGCTCTGCGTCGAGGGTCCGGTCGTGGCCGGCGAGCGCCTGGCCGCAGCGTGAGCACGGTGCTCGCGACCCGGATCGGGGCGCTCCCGCTCGGGCACCCGGTCATGAACGCGTCCGGCACGCTCGATGCGCTGGCCGCGCGGGCGGCGGGCCTCGAGATCGACCGCGAGCTCGCCCTGCTCGTCACGAAGACCGTCACTCCGCAGGCACGCGAGGGCAACGCGGCGCCACGTATCTGCGAGGTGGAGGGCGGCATGCTGAACTCGATCGGGCTGCCCAATCCGGGACTCGAGGCCTTCGCGAGCGCCGTGCTGCCGCCGACCCGCGCGCTCGGCAGGCCGCTCGTGGTCTCGATCGGCGGCTTCGAGCACGGCGACTACGCGCTCGCGTGCAGGCGGCTCGACGGCGAGCCCGGCATCGCGGCACTCGAGCTCAACGTCTCCTGCCCGAACGTCAAGAGCGGCTGCATCTCGATCGGCAGCGATCCGGCCGAGACCGAGGCGGTCGTGCGCCTCTGCCGCGCGGCGACGGGCCTCCCGCTGTGGGTCAAGCTGTCGCCCAACGTCGCCGACCTCGCGGAGATCGCTCTCGCAGCCGAGCGCGGCGGCGCCGATGCGCTCGTGCTCACCAACACCCTGCGGGGGCTGGCGATCGACCACGGAACGCTGAAGCCGCTGCTCGGCGGCGTGACGGGAGGTCTCTCGGGGCCGGCGCTCAAGCCCGTCGCGCTCGCGGCAGTGCACGCCTGCCGCGCGGCCTGCGAGCTGCCGATCGTGGGCGTGGGGGGGATCGCGAGTGGGTGGGACGCGCTCGATTTTCTCGCCGCCGGCGCGAGCGCGGTGCAGGTCGGCAGCGCGGCATTCCGCGAGCCCCTGCTCGCCCGTCGTGTGCGAGAGGAACTCGCGACCTTACTCGAGGAGCGCGGGTTGACGGCCGTTTCCGCGGTGAAAACAACAACACTCGACTAGAGGTTCACGTTTTTCCCGCTCCCGAGCGGGTTTTCTGCCCTCTACCGCTTGCGCCACCCCTCATGGGGTGCCTACGATCAGCCGACGATGTCGACTGGCCAGAAGATCCCGACCCAAGCACCGCTCCGATCGCTCGACCAGCGCATGGAGGCGCTCCGCCGTGCGAATGCCGTCAGGGTCGAGCGGGCGCGGCTGAAGCGCGAGCTCAAGGCCGGTGACGTCTCGGCGCGTGAGGTGCTGACGCGCCCGCCGGAGTACCTGATGACGGCGAAGGTCTTCGACGTCCTGCTGTCGTTGCCGAAGTTCGGTCGCGTCAAGGCGACCCGCTGCCTCAACCAGTGCCGCATCAGCCAGTCCAAGACGGTCGGCGGTCTCTCCGAGCGCCAGCGTGACGAACTCGTCGCGCTGCTCGGGGCACGCTGAGCCGGGACGCTCCCGCTGAGCCGTCTGTTCGTCATCTCCGGCCCGTCGGGGGCCGGGAAGGGCACGCTCATCCACGGGCTGCTCGAGCGGTCCGATCGCTACGCGGTGGCCGTGTCGGCGGCGACGCGTCCCCGGCGACCGGGCGAGGTCGACGGGCGGGAGTACCACTTCCTGACCGACGACGAGTTCCAGCGGCTGGTCGACGATGGCGAGTTCCTCGAATACGTGGCCTACGCGGGCGGGCGCTACGGCACGCTGGCGGCTGAGGCCGACCGCTTGCTCGCGACCGGCAAGGGCGTGATTCTCGAGCTCGAGGTCGAGGGCTCGTTCGCCGTGCGCCGCCGCAGACCGGACGCCACGCTAGTCTTTGTCTGTCCCCCGTCGTTCGACGACCTCGAACGGCGGCTGCGCGCGCGGGCGACCGATTCCGCCGGGGAGATCGAAGTCCGGCTCGCGATCGCGCACGAGCAGTTGCGCGAGCGGGACCAGTTCGACATCGTGATCATCAACGACGACGCTGAACGAGCGACCCGCGAGCTGCAGGAACGGCTCGACGCGCTGCTCGACGCCGACTCCGTGAAGGGCTCCGAATGATTCACCCGCCCATCGACAAGCTGCTCGAGCGCATCGACTCCAAGTACGCACTCGTGATCGTCGCGGCCAAGCGCGCGCGGCAGCTCAACACCTACCACCACCAGCTCGGCGAGGGCAACATCGACACGTTCGCGCCTCCGATGGTCGAGTCGCGGTCGAAGAACTACCTGACGATGGCCCTCGAGGAGATCGCCCAGGGCAAGCTCCACTGGGAGCTCCCCGAGCGCACCTCCTAGCGCCGGCGCTCGGATCGTGCGATGCGGGCTGCACCGCCACTCGTACTGATCGGCGTCACGGGCGGCGTCGCCGCCTACAAGACGTGTGAGGTCGTGCGCCGCCTCGTCGAGTCCGGTCGCGACGTCCGCTGCGCGCTCACGCCCGGCGCCGAGCGCTTCCTCGGGCCGCAGTTGCTGGCCGCGCTCACGCGCAGCCCGGTGCTCGACGATCGTCCGGTGCTCGACGGCACCTACCCGCACCTGGACGCCGCGCGCGCTGCGGCCGTCATGTGCATCGTGCCGTGCACGGCCAACACGCTCGCGAAGCTGGCCTCGGGCCTGGCCGACAACGTCGTGACCCAGAGCGCGCTCTCGACGGCTGCGCCGCTGCTCGTGGCCCCGGCGATGAACGTGCGCATGTGGGAGCACCCGGCGACCCAGGCCAACGTCGCCCGCCTGCGCGAGCGGGGCGTCGCCTTCGTCGGGCCGGAGTCGGGCGCGCTCGCCGAGGGCGAGCAGGGTGCGGGGCGCATGGCGGAGCCGGCGCAGGTCATCGCGGCGATCGAGGCCCTGATCGGCCGTGGCGCCGGAACGCTCAGCGGCCGTCGCGTACTGGTCACGGCCGGGGGGACGCGCGAGCCGCTCGACGGCGTGCGCTTTCTCGGCAACCGCTCGTCGGGCCGCATGGGCGCGGCGCTGGCGGAGGAGGCAGCCGCGCGCGGGGCGGAGGTCGTCACGCTGCTCGCCAACGGCATCGCCCGCCCCAACGCTGGATCTGTAGTCGAGGTTGAGACTACCGCGGAGCTCGAGCGCGAGGCGCTCGCGCGCGCCGGCTGGGCCGACGTCGTGCTGATGGCCGCCGCCGTCGCCGACTACCGGCCTGCGGAACAGCAGGTGGGCAAGCGCGAGCGGGCCGGCTCCTGGTCGCTCGAGCTCGAGCCCACCGCCGACGTGCTTGCGGCGCTCGCGGCCCGCAGGCGCCCGGGGCAGGTGCTCGTGGGCTTCGCGGCCGAGGCGGGCGCCGACGTCGAGCGCGCCGAGGCGAAGCGGCAGCGGAAGGGCGTCGACCTGATCGTGCTCAACGACGTCTCGCGCGCCGACATCGGGTTCGATGCCGGTCACAACGAGGTCGTGCTGGTCTCCGCCGCGGGCGCCGAGCACGTGGCGCGGGCCCCCAAGCGGGAGATCGCCGCCGCCGTGCTCGACCGCGTCGAGGGGTTCCTCGACGCCTGAGGGACGTACGATGAGGCCGATGGAGGCCGCTCTTGCCGAGCCGCGGGAACTCGCGAGCGCCCGCGAGGCCGCGCTGCGCGTGATCGCGAACGTCCGGCGCGCCGTGAGCGGCGGGCCGGGAACGGTCGAGCGCGCCGTCGTCGCGCTGCTGGCCGAGGGCCACGTGCTGGTGGAGGACGTTCCCGGCGTCGGCAAGACGACGCTCGCACGCGCGCTGGCGCGCTCGCTCGACTGCTCGTTCGCGCGCATCCAGCTGACGCCCGACGTGCTCCCGAGCGATGTCACCGGCGTGAGCGTGTTCGACCAGCGCACGAGCGAGTTCGCGTTCCGGCCCGGCCCGGTCTTCGCGAACATCGTGCTGGCCGACGAGCTCAATCGCGCCTCGCCGCGCACCCAGTCGGCCCTGCTCGAGTGCATGCAGGAGCGCCAGGTCACGGTCGACGGCATCGCGCGCCCGCTGGCCGCCCCCTTCTTCGTGATCGCGACGCAGAACCCGATCGAGCAGGACGGCACGTTCCCGCTGCCCGAGGCCCAGCTCGACCGCTTCGCGCTGCGGCTCGCGCTCGGCTACCCGGATCCGGGCGCCGAGGCGCGCATGCTCGCCGACCAGACGGCCCCGGGCGGCTCGCCGCTCGAGACGCTCGCTGCGGTCGCCGATGCGTCCGAGCTCGTGGCGGCCGTGCACGCCTGCCGCAGCGTGCACGTGGCCCCGTCGTTGCACGCCTATGTCGTGGCGCTCTGCGGTGCGACGCGCGAGGACGCTCGCCTCGCGCTCGGCGCCAGCCCGCGCGCCGGTGTCACGCTCATCCGCCTGGCGCGCGCGCACGCCCTCGTGCGCGGGCGCGACCATGTGCTGCCCGACGACGTCAAGGAGCTCGCGCCGGAGGCGCTGAGCCACCGGCTGCTGCCCGCCACGGGCGCGCCCGCGGATGTCGCCGCCGTCGTCGAGGAGCTGCTGGCGCGGGTGCCCGTGCCGCTGTGAGCCGCGCCGCGCGCCCGATTGCGCTGACCGCGCGCGGGCGTGTCGCCCTGGGCTGCGGTCTCGCCGCGATCGCCTATGGACGCCTGTTCGGCGCGACCGAGATCGCGCTCCTCGGAGCGATGGTCGTCGCCGCGGCGCTGCTCGCGCGTGTGTGGGTCGGGCTCGCCGGCGGCCCGCACATCGCCGTCCGCACGCTCCCGCCGTTCGCGCATGCCGGCGACCGCGTCCACGTGGCAGTCGAGCTGCGCCCGCTGGAGGGTGCGCGCCCGGGGCGAGCGGCCTTCCGGGAATCCGGTCTCGCGGGGGCCTGTGCGCTGCGGCCGGTGTCGGCCGGAGGGCTGCGGGTTCTGCGCGGGACCTACGAGCTCGGGCCACTCCCCCGGGGCATCCGGGAGCTCGGGGCGGGAGAGCTCGTGCGCGAGGATCCGTTCGGGCTCGCCCGGCGGGTCGACGCGACGCGCGGGAGCACGGAGCTCACGGTCATCGCGCCCCCGCTCGCCCTGCCGGACGGGGTGCTCTCGGATACCCATGAGATCGCCCGCGCGCGCCGGCGGCTGCGGAGCGGCGGCCACGAGCTGCACGGGGTGCGCGAGCACCAGCCGGGCGAGTCACTGCGCGGCGTCCACTGGCCGGCAACCGCGCATCACGGCCGTCTGATGGTCAAGGAGCTCGACGACCCCGCGGGGGAGGAGCTGGCGATCGTGCTCGACGCGCGCGCCTCGGGTGACATCGGGGCGTCGCCCGACTCGAGTTTCGAGCTCGCCGTCGCGGCGGCGGGCGCGCTGGCGGCGCGCGCCCACGCCGACTCGCGGCGCGTGCGGGTCGTCGTGGCGGGCGCCGACGGCGAGCCCGCGAGCGCGACCGAGCGCGCCGCCGTGCGCAGGCTCCTGGCGCGGGTACGCCCGGCCGGCGAGCGCTCGCCGGCCGACCTCGTCGCGCGGCTGGCCGCCGAGCGGGTCGAGGTCGTGACGAGTCGGCCGGCGGCATTCGTCGGCGCCGGACCGGCGCGCCGGCTCGGCATCGTCGCGATCGATCCCTCGAGCTACGACCCGGCGGTCCCGCGCGACGACCGCGCGCTCGAGGCCCTGCGCGCGGCAGGCTCCCGCGTCCTCGAGCTACGCCGGCCCGAGCGCGTGCGGGAAGCGGTCGTTACCGCGCGCCCGCGGGGCGACCTCGGGCTGCGCGGCGCGCTCTTCGCCCTCGCCGCCGGCTACGGCCTCTTCCACGCGCGTGACCTCGAGGTCCCGTCGCTCTCGGCGCCGCGCCTCGCGGCTCTCGCCCTCCTGGCGACCGCACCCGCGCTCGTCGCGCTCCGCGCGGGGCGCAGGCTGGGCCTGCTCGCGCTCGCGCCCGCTGCGCTCCTCGCCGCGTGGATCTCCGCCGATCACCTGCCGTCCCCGGGCGCTCCGCTCGGCGGTCTCGGCGCCGAGCTGCTCGACGCGCCGAGGGCCTGGGTACAGGTCGTGCTGCCGTTCGACGGCGAGCACCCCGAGTTGCGCGCCGCAGTGCTGATCGCGCTCTTCGCGTGGCTCGCCGTGCTCGCCCAGATCTGGATCGCCCGTCCGCGGCCGCTCGCGGCCGGGCTGCTCGCGCTGCTCCCGTTCGCGCTCGCCGCGACCGTCTACGACCTGCCGCAGCGTCCCTGGCGTGCGCTCCTGGCAGGGGCGCTGCTCCTGGCCTTCCTGCGCAGCGGGCGCCCCGAGGGTGGCAGGGCCATGCTCGCGGTGGTCTTCGCGGCGCTCGCGCTGGTGATCGGCGCCGGCTGGAGCGCAGTCCCCGCCGCGTCGCGCCCGGCGCTCCTGCCCTGGACGACGTGGACGTTCGCGCACGAGGTGGGCGATCCGGGCGCCGTGGGTCTGGTGTGGGACATGCGCTACCAGCCGCTCGTCTACCCGCCCTCACCGGTGGAGGTGCTGCAGGTGCGCGCCGCGCGCCCGTCCTACTGGCGCGCGACCGTGCTTGCCGGCTTCGACGGCCTCCGCTTCACCCGCGACCTGGTGGGGATCACGGAGACCCGCGGGCGCGGCGGGATCGTGCGCGTGCCGGACGCACCCGCCGGGCCGCCGCTGCGGGCGCGGGTCACCGTCACGACGCTCGTCGGCTCGTTCCTGATCGCACCCGGGCAGCCCGCGCGTTACGCGCTGCCGCCGTCCGCCGGGGCGGTCGATCTCGGCGCGGACGGCTCCGCCGAGCTCAGCCTCACTCCCGCCGCGGGGCTTGCCTACACCGCCGAGGGGATCGACCGCGATCCGACGGCGCAGGCGCTGCGCTCCCTGCCCGCGCACTACCCGGCGGCCGTCGCCGCCGATCTCGGCTTCGCCGGCGCCGAGCTGCCGGCCTTCGGCAGCGCCGGGCGCGAACAGCGGGTCGCGGCGCTCTTCCGCGAGCACCGCGGCGACCCGGCCTGGCGGGCGTGGGAGGTCGCCTACGCCAAGGCGCGCACCGTCACGCGCGGGGCGTCGTCGCCGTACCAGGCGGTGGTGGCCCTGGAGGCCTGGCTGCGCACGACACGCGCCTACGACGACCATGCGAGCCTGCCCGACCGCTCCGATGCGCTCGCGCGCTGGGCCGCGTCCGGGACGGCGGGGTACTGCCAGATGTTCGCCGCGTCGCTGGCGGCACTCGCGCGCCTCTCGGGTGTCCCCGCGCGCGTCGCAGAAGGATTCGCGACCGGCGATCTGCGCGGCGGCACCTACCACGTCACCGATCGCGATGCCCATGCGTGGGTGGAGGTCTGGTTCCCGGGGTACGGGTGGCTGCCGTTCGATGCGACGCCTGGCCGCTCGCTGCCCGAGCGGGCCTCCTCGTCCTCGCTCTCCTTCGACGGCGCGGCCGCCCAGGCGCGCCCGTCCGGCACCCGCGGGAGTGGGGGGCTCCCGGCGCTGAAGCTGCCACTCGGCCGGCTGCGTGCGACCGGCGCGGCCGCCCGCTCGGCGGCGAGCGGCGGCGGCGCGCCGTGGAACGGCGGCCTCGTCCTGGCGGTCGGTCTGCTCGCCCTGATCCTCGCGGCCGCAGTGGTCGCGAAGCGCGTGTTCGTGCGCCTGGCGCTGCCCGGTGACGCGGCCAGTGCGGCGCGCGTCCGCGTGGGGGCGTTCGTGGCCGACCAGGGCGCGGAGCTCGGCCCTTCACTCACGCCGCGCGAGTTCGCGGGTGCACTCGAGCGCCGCTTCGGGGTACCGGCCGAGGGCTTCGCGAGCGCGCTCGAGCGCCTCGCGTACGCGGCGCCCGAGGCGAACGGCAGGGCCGGCCTCGAGCGCGAGACCGCGGGCTTGCTGGCGGCGCTGCGGGCGTCGCTCGGACGCCGCCGCCGGCTGCGCGGCGCGTTTGCGCTTCGCGGGTTGCGGGGTGTCAGCGGCGCGCGAGATCGCGCGCGATGACGATGCGCTGCACCTCGGTCGTCCCGTCCACGACCTGCAGCATCTTCGCGTGCGCGAGGAAGCGCGCGAGCGGATACTCGTGCAGCAGCCCGTATGCCCCGAGCACCTCGCTGCACGCGATCGCGGCCCGCAGCGCCGCGTCGGGGCAGAAGCGCTTGGCATGCGCCGCCAGCACGCTGCCGTTCCCCTCGTCGAGCGCCGCGGCCGCCGCGCGGTAGAGCATGCGGCCCGCGACGACGTCGGTCTCGACGTCGGCGAGCGCGAACTGGATCGCCTGCAGGTCGAAGAGCGTCCCGCCGAACGCCGCACGATTCCTGGCGTAGTCGAGCGCGACCGCGAGCGCCTCGGCGGCGAGGCCCACCGAGATCGCGGCGATGTCGACGCGCGCGA
>CAZYYP010000123.1:0-10237 GCA_964651695.1 uncultured Gaiellales bacterium
CCTGGCGTACCTCAGCCAGCCCGGCGCACGAGCCCGAGATGAAGATGCGGATGGGATCGCTCACTTAGTCGCCCCGGCCTGAACGGAGAGGCTCTGGATGAGCTTGACGATGTTGGCCGGGAGGCCCTGACCGAGCAGCGACTGGAGGGTCTCGACCGACGGCGGCGAGTTCAGCGCGTTCTCACTCGGGCGCTGCGTGAGCCAGAAGTCGTCGTCGCCGTTGTCGGACAGCCAGATCATCTTCTGCGCGTCGCGGTCGCTCAGCGCGAAGAGGATGTGCGCCGAGCCGACGGAGCTCGTGTTGGCCGCGCCGATCTGCGCCTTGAGCACCGTGACGTTGCTGAGGATCTTCTTCACGAAGCGCGTGTTGCCGGTGCCGATGCGCGCGAAGACGTCGACGTGGTCGCCGTCCTGCAGCGTGCCGACGAGGCCGTTCGAGGCCGTGACGTCGACGCTGACGGCGCGCATGACGCCGCGGATGGCGACGGCGGTCGCGGCCTGGTTGGCCGGGACGAAGGACTGGGCCGCAACCTGCTGGCCCGTGAACAGATCCTGCTTCAGCACCATGTCCTTGATGCCTGCGGTCGCCGTCAGGACACCCGGGAGCTGGTCGTTCTGCACGACGTCCTTCTGGATGAGGTCGCCGCGCGCGATCACGTCGTTGGCCGGGGTGCCGGCCGGGACGTCGACGCGCGCGACGTACACCTTGACGCGTGCCTGGCCTTGTTTCGCGGCCTGCTGCACGTTGCTGGTGTAGACGAGCACCGCGACGATCGCCACGATCGCGAGCCCGCCGGCGATGACCAGATTGCGGATGCTGTAGTTCATGGCCCCTCGTGGTAGACAGAAGACGGATGGGCCGCGGCGGCTCGTGCCGCTTTGGACGTTCCAAGGCCCCTTGTATTGGCACCATCGGCTCTAACCCGGCCGGGGATTAGCCCCCCTTTTGGGGGATCCCTGGCAAAGGCCGAAAAAACGCGCGTCAGAGCCGGCGGCGCGCCGCGCATCCGCTGAACAGCGCGCCACCGGCCCGTGACTCCGCCAGGGCCCCGCTGGGCCAGCGTGGCGGCAGTATCCCGGCTGCGCGGCGCCGCGCCATCACTCCTCTGGATGATCTGCGTGGGGGCGTGCGAGGGCTGGGGCGGAGGCGCGCGCCGATCGTTTACCCTCGGCCGCCATGAGTGCACAGATCCTCGACGGCAAGGCCGTCGCCGCCTCCGTCCGCGAGCGCGTTGCCGAGGGCGTCCGCGAGCTCGTTGCGGGCGGCGGCCCGCAACCCGGCCTTGCCACGGTGCTGGTGGGCTCCGATCCCGGCTCGCAGATCTACGTGCGCCGCAAGAACGAGCAGACGGCCGAGGCCGGCATGCAGTCCTTCCACCACGAGCTCGCTGCCTCCACGCCGCAAGCCGAACTCGACGCGTTGATCGACCGCCTCAACGCCGACCCCGCGGTGCATGGGATCCTCGTGCAGAGCCCGCTTCCGGAGGGTCTCGACGAGGCCCGCGCGTTCGCGCGCATCCTCCCGGCCAAGGACGTCGACGGGTTCAACCCCCAGAGTGTCGGCCAGCTCGTTCTCAACCGCCCGGGGTTGCGCTCGTGCACGCCCGCCGGCGTGATCGAGCTGCTCGACCACTACGGAATCGCGCTCGAGGGCAAGGAAGTCGTGGTCGTCGGGCGCTCGAACATCGTCGGCAAGCCGGTCGCGCTGCTCGCGCTGCACCGCAACGCGACGGTGACGATCGTGCACTCGCGCACGCGCGACCTGCCTTCGGTCACGCGCCGCGCCGAGGTGCTGATCGTCGCGATCGGCCGGGCGCGCTTCGTGACGGCCGAGATGGTCGCCCCGGGCGCCGTCGTGATCGACGTCGGCATCAATCGCACCGATGACGGCGTGGTCGGCGACGTCGACTACGGACCCGTATCGGAGATCGCCGGCGCGATCACGCCGGTACCGGGCGGCATCGGGCCGATGACGATCGCGATGCTGCTCTCGAACACGCTGCAGGCCGCGCGCGCCTCGGTCTGAGGCGCATTTTGGCGCGTAATTGTTCTGAATCACCAACGACCGCACATCCGGGGTCAGACCCCGGGTGCGCGGTAGTTCTGAAATGCCAACGATTCGATGGCACCAGGCCCGCTGGCCAGGCGGGAAGGGCGGCCTGTCTAGACTCCGGTGCTCGTGAGCCTGACCCCTGACGACGTGCGGCACGCGGCCGCCCTTGCGCATATCGCGCTCGAGCCGGACGAACTCGAGGCGCTCGCGCGCGACCTCGCGGGCATCCTCGACCACGTCGGGCGCATTGCGACGCTCGACCTCGCCGACGTGCCGCCGACCTCGCACGCGCTCGACCTCGTGAACGTGCTCGGGGAAGACGTCCCGCGCGAGCCCTGGCCGCGCGAGGAGCTGCTCGCACTGGCGCCCGAGCGCACGGCGGACGGCTTCCTCGTCCCTCCGATCGGCGCGTGATGACGGGCCTGGACGTCGAGCGCACGAGCGCCGAGGAGATCGCGCGCCTGCTCGATGCGCGCGAGCTGAGCTGCGAGGACGTCGCGCAGGCCTACCTCGACCGCATCGCGACCTTCGACGGCGATCTGCACGTCTATCTGCATGTCGATCCCGAGCGGGTCCTCGCGCGTGCGCGCGCGCTCGACACGGAAGGGCGCAGCGGAATCGCCGGGGTGCCGATCGCCTACAAGGATCTGCTCTGCATCCGAGGCGTGCCCACGACCGCGGGCTCGCGGGTGCTCGAGGGCTACCGGCCGCCGTATACCGCCACCGTCGTGCGCCGTTGCGAGGCCGAGGGGCTCGTGGAGCTCGGCAAGACCAACATGGACGAGTTCGCGATGGGCTCCTCGACCGAGAACTCGGCCTACGGCCCGACCCGCAACCCCTGGGATCGCGAACGCGTCCCGGGCGGCTCGAGCGGCGGATCCGCCGCCGCGGTCGCGGCCTCGATGGCCCCGCTCTCGCTCGGCACCGACACTGGCGGCTCGATCCGGCAGCCCGCGGCGCTCTGCGGTGTCGTCGGCATGAAGCCGACCTACGGCGCGGTCTCGCGCTACGGGGCGGTCGCGTTCGCGAGCTCGCTCGACCAGATCGGCCCGTTCGCGCGCACCGTGCGCGACTGCGCGCTCGCCCTGCGCGTGATCGCCGGCCCCGACACCTGCGACTCCACCTGCGTCGGACCGCCCGAGCCGATCGAGCTGCCCGAGCGCGAGGATCTGCGCGGCCTGCGCGTGGGCGCCATCGCGCTGGACGGCATCGAGGGCGTCTCGCCCGGGGTGCGCGCGAGCTACGAGGCCGCGCTCGAGACGGTGCGCGCGCTCGGCGGCGAGCTCGTCGGGGCGAAGCTCGAGTTCTCGCTCACCCCGCACGCGCTGGCCGCCTACTACCTCATCGCCCCCGCCGAGGCGTCCGCGAACCTGGCGCGCTACGACGGCGTCCGCTACGGCCTGCGCGTCGCGGGCGACGACATCTTCGCCATGTACGACGCGACGCGCGAGAAGGGCTTCGGTCGCGAGGTCAAGCGACGCTGCCTGATCGGCGCCTACGCGCTCTCGGCGGGCTACTACGACGCCTACTACGGACAGGCGCAGCGCGTGCGCACGCTGATCCGGCGCGATTTCGACGCCGCGTTCGCGAGCTGCGACCTGCTGCTCACGCCCACGGCGCCGACCGTCGCGTTCCGGATCGGGGAGCTCGTCGACGATCCGCTCGCGATGTACGCCTGCGATCTCTTCACGCTCCCGGTCAATCTCGCCGGCCTGCCCGCGATCTCGCTCCCGAGCGGCCTCTCCGACGGGCTGCCGGTCGGCCTCCACCTGGCAGGCCCGGCGTTCAGCGAGAACCGCCTGCTGGCCGCCGCGCATGCGCTCGAGGGCGCGTTCGCGTTCGACCCGCGGCCGCCCGCCCTGATGGGTGCCACATGAGCGTGCCCGAGGGCTGGGAGGCCGTGATCGGGCTCGAGATCCACGTGCAGCTCTCGACGCGCAGCAAGATGTTCTGCCGTTGCCCGAACGAGTCGGGCGGCGAGCCCAACACGCGCATCTGCCCTGTCTGCACGGCCCAGCCCGGCGCCCTGCCGGTCGCCAACCGCGCCGCGGTCGAGCGCACGATCGCAGTGGGCCTCGCACTCGGGTCGGAGATCGCGCCGCACTCGACGTTCCACCGCAAGAACTACTTCTATCCCGACTCGCCCAAGGCGTACCAGATCAGCCAGTACGACGAACCGCTCTGCAACGGCGGCGAGCTCGCAGTGCCGACCGCCGAGGGTGACGACGTCGTGGGCTTCGAGCGCGTGCACCTCGAGGAGGACGCGGCCAAGACGATTCACGAGGGTGGTGGCGGCGGACGGCTGGCCGGCTCGCACGGCGCGGTCGTCGACTTCAACCGCTGCGGCACGCCGCTCATGGAGATGGTCACGCGGCCCGACCTGCGCACGCCCGAGCAGGCCTCGCGCTTCGCCGCCTTCCTGCGCGAGACGATCATCGCGCTCGGCGTCTCGGAGTGCGACATGGAGAAGGGCTCGCTGCGCGTCGACGCCAACGTCAGCCTGCGCCGCCCGGGCGAGACCGAGCTGAGCACGAAGACCGAGCTCAAGAACATGAACTCGTTCAGCTACCTGGAGCGCGGCATCGCGCGCGAGCTGCGCCGCCAGGCCGCGGCCTACGAGGCGGGCGAGAGCATCACGACGCAGACGCTGCACTACGACCCGGCGAGCGACGAGCTGACCGTGCTGCGCTCCAAGGAGCTCGCGCACGACTACCGCTACTTCCCCGAGCCCGATCTCGTGCCGATCGAGCCCTCGGCCGAGCTCATCGCCGGCCTGCGCGACGCGCTGCCCGAGCTACCGGCCGCGCGTGTGCGGCGCTTCGAGCGCGAGTACGCGCTGCCGCTGCCCCAGGCGCTCGATCTCGGCGTGGCGAGCGGGCTCGCGGTCTACTTCGAGGAGGTCGCGGCAGCGGCCGACGACCCGCGGTCGGCCGCCAACTGGGTGCTCAACGAGTTTTCGGCGCACCTCAACGAGGCGCGCACGACCCCCGCGGAGTCGCCCGTGCGCCCGGCGGCGCTCGCGGCGCTCGTCGGCCTCGTGGCCGACGGCACGCTCGGCTCGGCGGGCGCCAAGCAGGTCTTCGCGGCCATGGTCGCCGGCGAGAGCGGGGGAGACCCGGGGGCCATCGTCGAGGCGCGGGGCCTCGGTCAGATCTCCGACACCAGCGCGCTCGCCGCCGTCGTGGCCGAGGTCGTGGCCGCTCACCCAGGGCAGGCCGAGCAGTTCCGCTCGGGCAAGGAGGCCCTGATGGGCTTCTTCGTCGGGCAGGTCATGCGCGCGACCGGCGGCCGCGCGGAGCCGCAAGTCGCACAAACGCTTCTGCGCGAGGAGATCGCCCGTGGGTGACAGCCCCTTCCTGCTCACGCCCGGCCCGGTGCCGGTGCCCCCCGCAGTGCTCGCGATCATGGACACGCCGCAGCAGCACCACCGCAGCAAGGCGTTCGTCGAGACCTACGGGGAGGTGCTGCGCAAGCTGAAGCTCGTCTTCCGCACCGAGCACGACGTGCTGCTGTTCACGGCCTCGGGCACGGGGGCGTTCGAGTCGGTGTTCGCGAACACCGTCGAGGCCGGGGATCGCGTGCTGTGCGTCACCGCGGGGGCGTTCGGCAACCGCTGGGTGGCGATGGCCAAGGCGTTCGGCGCCGAGGTGGTCGCGCTCGAGTGCGAATGGGGCCGCCCGCCCGATCCGGCGAGGGTCGCCGAGGCGATGGCCGACGAGTCGCTGACGCTCGCGGTCGTCGTCCACTCCGAGACCTCGACCGCCACCGTCACCGACATCCAGGCGATCGGCGAGCTCACGCGCGGGCGCACGTGCCTGCTCGCGATCGACGCCGTCTCGAGCCTCGGCGCCGTGCCGATCGAAACCGACGCCTGGGGCCTCGACCTCGTCGTCTCGGGCACCCAGAAGGGCATGTCGACTCCGCCCGGGCTCTCGTTCGCGAGCGTCTCGCCGGCGGCCTGGGAGCGCAGCCGCGTGACCAAGACGCCGCGCTTCTACTTCGACTGGAAGCGCACGCTCGACGCGCAGAACGGCGGCGGCAGCCCGTTCACGCCCGCCACCGCGACCGTGAACGCGCTCAACGTCGCGCTCGACCTCGTGCTCGCGGAAGGCCTCGAGGCGATCTGGTCGCGCACGCAGGCCATGGCGGGACGCTTCCGGGCGCGCGTGCTGGCCTCGGGTCTCGAGCTGTACTCGCCGGATGACCCGTCGTGCTCGCTCGTGACCGCGGTCGCGGTGCCGGAGGGCGCCGATGCCGACGAGCTGCGCCGGGCGGTGCTGGCGGCCGGCTACATCATCGAGGGCGGGCGCGGCCAGACGGCCGGCAAGGTCCTGCGCTTCGGCCACCTCGGGGCGACCGACGAGGGCGCCCTCAACGCCGGCTTCGACGCGCTGCTGGCCGCGTTGCGGCAATGAGCAAGCCCCTCTGCGTCGTCGCCGAGCCGATCGCCGACTCGGGTCTCGAGCTGCTGCGCGCGGCCTGCGAGGTCGTCGAGCTCGCGCCCGGAGCCGATCTCACGGCGGCGCTCTCCGAGGCCGTCGCGCTCGTCGTGCGCTCCGCGACGCCCGTCGACGCCGCGCTGATCGCCGGCGCTCCCAGGCTGCGCGTGATCGGGCGGGCGGGCGTCGGCGTCGACAACGTCGACGTGCCGGCGGCGACCGCCGCGGGCATCGTCGTCTGCAACGCCCCCGAGGCCAACGTCGTCTCGGCCGCCGAGCACGCCCTGGCGCTCATGCTCTCGCTCGCGCGCCATGTCAGCGCCGCCGAGCGCTCGCTGCGCGACGGCCTCTGGGAGCGCGAGCGCTTCGCGGGCATCGAGCTCGACGGCAAGACGCTCTCGCTGCTCGGCTTTGGCCGCATCGGACGGCTCGTGGCCACGCGTGCGCGTGCGCTCGGCATGCAGATCGTGGCCTACGACCCGTACGTGACGGTCGAGCGCATGGGCGAGCTGGGCGTCGATGGCGCCGCCACGATCGAGGCGGCGCTCGAGGCCGCCGACGTCGTCAGCCTCCACCTGCCCGTGACCGACTCCACCCGCGGCCTGATCGACGCCGACCGCCTCGCGTTGCTGCGTCCCGGCGCGCTGCTCGTCAACGCCGCGCGCGGAGCGCTCGTCAACGAGGGCGCGCTCGTCGACGCGCTCGTCTCGGGCAGGCTCGCCGGCGCGGCGCTGGACGTCTTCGCCAAGGAGCCGCTGGCGGCCGACTCGCCGCTGCGCGCTGCGCCCAACCTCGTGCTCACGCCGCACCTCGCGGGCTCGACGCACGAGGCGCAGGATCGCGCGGGCGTCGTCGTCGCCGAGCAGGTCGTGGCGGCGATCGTCGGCCTGCCGGTCGCGCACGCGCTCAACCTGCCGTTCGTGCCCGAGGACGAGCGCCGCATGCTCGAGCCGTTCCTGCCCGTCGCCGAGCGGCTCGGCCGGCTCGCGATGGCGCTCGCAGGCGGTCCCGTCAAGCGCATCGAGATCGCCACCGCGGGCCGCCTCGCCAGCACGGGCTCGCGCCTCCTGACCTCGGCCGCGCTGCGCGGGGCGTTCGGATCGGCGCACGAGAGCCTCAACGACGTCAACGCGCTCTCGGTCGCCGCCGAGCTGGGCGTCGAGGTCGCCGAGCAGCACCGCTCCGGAGCCTCCGACTACACCAACCTGCTCGCGGTCACGGTGCGCGACCCCGACGAGCGCACGGTCGTGGGCACCGTGCTGGGGGCCGATCACCGGCCCTGGCTCGTGCGCGTGCACGGCCTGCCGCTCGAGATCCAGCTCTCCGGCCGGCTGCTCCTGCTGCGCAACGACGACGTGCCGGGCATGGTCGGCCGCGTCGGCTCGCTGCTCGGCGATGCCGGCGTCAACATCGCCAACATGACGCTCTCGCGCTCGGCGGCGGGCGGCGATGCGATGATGGCGTTCGCGCTGGACGACGACCCGCCCGCACCGCTCATGGCGACGCTCGCGACGCTTCCCGGGGTGCTCGCGCCCCCGCTCTTCGTCCGTCTCAGTTAAGGCGCGTCCGTGCGCGCGGTACAGTGAGCGGCAATCCGCCCGCCCTTGGAGAGTGTCGAATGCACGAGACCGAGAAGATCTGGATGAACGGCGAGCTCGTGCCCTGGGGAGACGCCAAGGTGCACGTCCTGAGCCACGTGCTGCACTACGGCTCCGGCGTCTTCGAGGGCATTCGCGCCTACTCGACCGAGCGCGGTCCGGCCGTCTTCCGCCTGATGGACCACCTGCGGCGCCTCGAGCGCTCTGCCGGCGTGTACTTCATGGATCTGCCCTACAGCGTCGAGGAGTTGCGCCAGGCCACGCACGACGTGATCGGGGTCAACGGACTCGACGCCTGCTACGTCCGGCCGCTGGCGTTCCGCGGCTACGGCGAGCTCGGCATCAACCCGCTCACCTGCCCGGTCGACGTGATCATCGCCGTCTGGCCCTGGGGCGCGTACCTGGGCGAGGAGGCGCTGGAGCACGGCGTGCGCGTGATGACGTCGTCCTGGCGCCGCATCGGCCCCAACACGCTGCCCGCCGCGGCCAAGGCGAGCGGCCAGTACCTCAACTCGCAGCTCGCGAAGATGGAGGCCATGAACTCGGGCTACGACGAGGCGATCCTGCTCAACGAGCAGGGCTTCCTGGCCGACGGCTCGGGCGAGAACGTCTTCGTCGTGCGCGACGGCGCGCTCGTCACGCCGCCCACCACGGCCTCGTGCCTGCCGGGCATCACGCGCGATACGGTCATCCGCCTGGCGCGCGGCATGGGCTACGAGGTGCGCGAGGCCGACGTCGTGCGCACCGACCTCTACCACGCCGACGAGGTCTTCTTCACGGGTACCGCCGCCGAGATCACGCCGATCCGCTCGGTCGACGATCACGAGGTCGGCACGGGCCCGGTCACGAAGCGCATCCAGAGCGAGTTCTTCGCGATCACGGCGGGCCGCTCGGAGCTCTCGGCCGAGTACATGGACTATCCCGCCGCGACGCCCGCCAAGGCGTGAAGGTCGAGACGACGCGCCAGGTCCCCCTCTCGCGGCCCGACATCGGGCCGCAGGAGGAGGAGTACGTGCTCGCCGCGCTGCGCTCGGGCATCCTCGGGCTCGGCCCCTACGCGCGCAACTTCGAGAAGGAGTTCGCGGCCTTCTGCGACTGCGAGCATGCCGTCTCGGTCTCGAGCGGCACGGCGGGCCTGCACCTGCTCGTGCGCGCCGCCGGCATCGGCGAGGGCGACGAGGTCATCACGCCGCCGATCTCGTTCGTCGCCTCGGCCAACTGCATGCTCTACGAGCGCGCGACGCCGGTCTTCGCCGACGTCGATCCGCACACGTTCGTGCTCGATCCCGCGGCCGTCGAGGCCGCGATCACGCCGCGCACGCGCGCGATCCTCCCCGTGCACGTGTTCGGCTACCCGTGCGACATGGACGCGCTCGGCGCGATCGCCGAGCGCCACGGCCTCACGATCATCGAGGATGCCTGCGAGGCCGTCGGCAGCGTCTACCGCGGGCGCAGGATCGGCGGCACGGGTACCCCGGCGGTCTTCGCCTTCTACCCGAACAAGCAGATGACCACGGGCGAGGGCGGCATGGTCACGACCGATGACGGCGAGCTCGCGGGGCTGCTGCGCTCGCTCGCCAACCAGGGTCGCTCCGACTCCGGCGACTGGCTCGAGCACGACAAGCTCGGCTTCAACTACCGCATGGACGAGCTGTCGGCGGCCGTCGGCCTGGCGCAGACCGAGCGCCTCGAGGAGATCCTGGCGGCGCGGGCGGCCGTTGCGGCGCGCTACGACGCCCTGCTCGCAGCGATCGACGGCGTCACGATCCCGGCGCCGACCGCCGACGGCGACGAGCGGTCGTGGTTCGTCTACGTGGTGCGCCTCGACGCCGCAATCGACCGCGATGCGGTGATGGCCGCGCTGCAGGCGCGCGGCGTCGCGTGCAAGCCGTACCTGCCGGCCGTCCACCTGCAGCCGTTCTACCGCAGTCTCGGGCACGCCGCCGGCGAGTTCCCG
The DNA here is from genome assembly GCA_964651695.1 of uncultured Gaiellales bacterium. Lineage (GTDB taxonomy): Bacteria > Actinomycetota > Thermoleophilia > Gaiellales > JALYLC01 > JALYLC01. Next base: position 10,048 of record CAZYYP010000123.1, read on the forward strand.
GTGGCCGAGGCGATCGCGCGCTCCACGCTCGCGCTGCCGTTCCACACGCGCCTCGCAGCCGAGGATCAGGTGTACGTCGCCGCCTGCCTCGCCGACGTGCTCGACTGATTTGCCCGTCGCGCTTCCGCAGCCGGCCGTCCTCGCGACGTCGGTCGCGAGCTATCTCGTCGCGCCGGCCGCCGGTCAGCAC
>CAZYYP010000124.1:0-10219 GCA_964651695.1 uncultured Gaiellales bacterium
CTCCGGCGGTGCGCGCGGCCGCCTACGACCTCAAGGGCAAGCTGCTCGAGCTCGCGGGCGACGTCTTCGAGGTCTCCGCGGACGACCTGCGGATCGTCGACGGCGCATTCGTCTCGCTCGACGGCGCACTGCACCAACCCGTCACGGAGATCACGGGCAAGCTCGGCAGCGCCCAGCTCGTGGGCACCGGCTCGCGCGGCCCGAACCCCGACGGCATGCGCGTCAACACGTTCGGCTGCCAGATCGCGCAGGTCGCAGTCGACGTCGCCACGGGCGAGATCGCAGTCGAGCGCATCGTCGCCGTGCACGACATCGGCCGTGTGATCTCCCCGCTGCAGGCGCGCAGCCAGGTCGAGGGGGGCGTGCTGCAGGGGCTCGGCTTCGCGCTCATGGAGGAGCGGGTGATCGACCCGACCACGGGCACGGTCGTCAACGGGAACCTCGAGGACTACAAGCTCCCGACGCACGCCGACTGTCCCGAGATCGTCGTGGAGTTCATCGACAAGCCGGATCCGCACGCCTCGACGCTCGGCCTCAAGGGGCTCGGCGAGCCGCCGATCGTGCCGACCGCGCCCGCGATCGCCAACGCCGTCTTCCACGCGACCGGCGTGCGCGTGCGCAGCTCGCCGATCACGCGCCACCGCTTCCTCGAGGCGCGCGCCCGATGAGCACCTACGTCCGCCCAGAGACGATCGACGAGGCGCTCGCGCTGCTGGCCGAGCCGGACACGCACGCTCTCGCCGGAGGCACCGATCTCGTGCCGCTGCAGGCGCGCGGGAAGGCGTCCGGGGCGCTCGTCGACGTCCGCGCCCTGCTCGGCGACGCCATCGAGGTCGAGGGCGACGGTCTCGTGATCGGGGCGGCGACGCGGGTGGCCGACGTGGCAGCCCACGCGCGCGTGGCCGAGCGCTACGCGGTGCTGTCGCAGGCCGCCGGCCTGGCCGCCTCGCCACAGCTGCGCAACCAGGGCACCGTGGCCGGCAACCTCGCCCAGCACGTGCGCTGCTGGTACTTCCGCCATCCCGACCTCACGTGCTGGCTGGGCGGCGGCGACACCTGTTACGCGCAGATCGGCGACCACCGCAAGCACGGCCTCGAGCCCGGCGACTGCATCTCCGTCGCACCGTCGGATCTCGCCGGCGCCCTGCTGGCGCTCGACGCCCGCGTGCGCGTCGCGGGCGCGGCGGGCGTGCGTACCGTGCCGATCGCCGACCTCTACGGGCGTCCGACGGAGAGCCATCGATCGGCGGTGCAGCTCGCGCGCGGTGAGCTCATCACGGCTGTCGAGCTGCCCGCTCCGCCCGCCGCCTCGGCCTACGAGCGCGCGGGCGAGCGCGCGGCGTGGTCGTTCGCGCTCACGGGCATCGCCGCCGCGCGCTTCGGCGAGACGGTGCGGCTGGCCGCGATCGGTCTCACGAACGAGCCCCGCCTGCTCGATCCGGCCGAACCGCTGGCCGGCCTCCCCGGGCTCGAGGCGACGGGCTGGAAGCGCGAGCTCGCCGCGGTGCTGTGCGAGCGCGCGCTGGCGCGCGTCGCGTCGCGATAATCCTGCGGTGAGCTCCTACGACGTCGCGGTGATCGGTGCCGGCACGACCGGCTCGTCGATCGCGTACTTCCTCACGCAGCGCGGCCTGAAGCCGGTCGTATTCGAGAAGACGCGGGCCGCCGGCGGCCCGTCGGGCGCCTCCGCCGGCATGTGTCGCGCGCACTACGCCCAGCCGGCGATCATCGACATGGCCCGCTTCGGCTGCGAGTTCATCGCCGACATGAAGGCGCGCACGGGCTTCCAGTCGGGCTTCGCACGCTCGGGCTACCTCGTCGTCGCCCCGGCGGAGCGCGAGGCCGCAATGCGCTCGACCCACGAGACGATGCGCGAGCGCGGCGTCGAGGTCGAGTTGTGCGACGTCGACCGGATCCTCGAGCTCGAGCCGCGGCTCGCGAGCCAGGACCTCGCGATCGGCTCCTACGAGCCGACGGGCGGTCATGCACAGCCGCTCTTCGTCGCCGACGGGTTCGTGCGCGCCGCAGAGCGCGACGGCGCGACGATCCGCCTCGGCACGCGCGTCACCGGCCTGCGCCCCGACGGGCAGGGCTGGAGCCTCTGGCTGAGCGACGGCACGCGGGCGAGCGCGGAGGTCGTGGTCGTGGCCTGCGGCCCGTGGGCCAACAACCTCACGCGCGGGCTCGGCGGCGTGGTGCCGCTCGCGCTCTCGCGCGGCCAGGCGGGGCGCTTCCGGCCGCCCCACGCGTTCGGCCCGCCTGGCCCGATCATCTCGGATCACGCCCAGGAGCTCTGGATCAAGCCCGAGGGCAACGACGGCCACTATCTGATCGGCGGTCGGGGCGGGCGCCTCGATCGCAGTCCGCATCAGCGGCAGACGGGGCAGGCCGGCGCCGACGACTCGACCCTCGAGACGTTCGCCGGTGAGCTCGCGTACCGCTTCCCCGGCACGGCCGGCGGTGTGTGGCGCGGCAGCTGGTCGAGCTTCTACGACTTCACGCCCGACGGCAACCCCGTCATCGACCAGGTTCCGGGGCGACCGAGCCTGATCACCGCCACCGGCATGTCGGGACACTGCTTCAAGCTCGCGCCGTCGCTCGGCCTCGGCACGGCCGAGCTCGTCGTCGACGGCGTGGTGCGCAGCTTCGACTGGTCGGTATTCGCCTATGGGCGCTTCGCGCGCCGCGGCGACCGCGTCGGCGGCGGTCGCGGGCCCGGATGATCGGCGGCGTGCTGCTCGCGGCCGGTGCGGGGTCGCGCTTCGCGGCGGCGGGCGGCGGCGTCAAGGTGCTCGCGGCGGTCGACGGGCGGCCGCTCGTGGAGTGGGCGCTCGCCGCGCTGGCGGCCGCTCCGCTCGGAGACCGCGTGCTCGTGGTCGGTGCGCATGCCGACGACGTCCTGGCTGCGATCGACCTGCACGGTGCCCGTCCGGTGCGCAACGAGCAGTGGGAGCGCGGCATGGCGTCGTCGCTGCGTGCCGGTCTCGCGGCGCTCGATCCCGCCTGCACGGCTGCCGTCGTCGTGCTCGGCGACGGGCCGGCGCTCTCGGCCGAGGCGATCCGCAGGGTCGCCGTGGCCGCCGAGGGGGCGGAGGGCCTCGTGAGTGCCCGCTACGGGGATCGCAACGGGCATCCGGTGGCGATCCCGCGCGCGCTCTGGGCCGAGCTCCCGGCCGAGGGCGAGCAGGGTGCGCGTGTCCTGGGGGCTCCAGCAGTCCTGGTCGACTGCAGCGATCTCCCGGCCCCGGGCGACGCCGACACACCCGCCGACCTGAGCGGCTAGCGCCGCCGCGACTTGCGGTCGCCGCGCAGGATCAGCGCGCCGCCGCCGACGCCCGCCACGACCATGACCCCGGCCGCGATGAACGGCCACGGCAGGCCGCCTCCGCCTCCGCCCCCGCTGCCCCCGAGCTTGTGGCCGTCGGCCGCGGCGAGCGCGAGCAACGCCTTGTCGGCGGAGGCCGTGAGGCCCGCGGGCGTGACGTTCCTGCGCGGGTCGATGCCATTGAGCGCCGCGATGGCGCGGCTCTGCGAGAAGGGGCCGTTGATGCCGAAGCCCTGCGGCATCACGACGAGCAGCGTGTCCTTGTAGACGAAGCGCAGTTCGGCACCCAGGAACGTCGCGTAGGTCTGGGGCTTGGCCCAGAGTTGCGGCACCGCGCCCAGGTCGGTCTTGTTGCCGATGATTGCGACCTTGATCGGCAGGCCCGCGTCGCTGACCCGCTGGGCGGTGCTCTGAAGCCCCTTCACGAGGTTCTGGTCGGTCGCCGAGTTCGTCATGTAGACGCGGACGTCGGGCGGCTGCAGGTAGTCGCTCGCGGGGTCGCCGTCGGCCAACGCCACCGGCACGAACGTGAGAGCGAGGAGCAGTCCGAGGGCGGCGCGCCGGAGCACGACCACACGGTACCCGGGATCGCGCGCGCCGCGTGCGGCGTGAGAGCTTCTACCCTGCGGCGACGATCCCCGGCCCCCGGCGGTGACCCCCTCCATCCATGCGCGCTCTCACGTTTCCCTCCCGCTTCGCCTGCGCGGCGCTCGCCGCGCTCGCCCTGCTCGCCTGGCCCGCGAGCGCGCTCGCCCACCGCGGATCGCCGGCGAGCGTCGCGAGCGACTACGAGGCGCACCTGACCGGAGTGCGGCCGGCCGTCAGCGGGCTGACCACCGCCGTCACGGGCGGCGACATCGATCTCGTGCTGCACGTACCGGCCGGCCGGACGATCGTCGTCCTGGGCGTCGAGGGCGAGCCGTTCCTGCGCTTCCACGCCGGCGTCGTGTACGCCAACGAGCGCTCGCCCACGGCGGGCTCTGCGCGCGTCATCACGCTCGCGGGCAGTCACCTGAACGGCCCGCCGCTCTGGCGGGCGGTCCACCGCGGGCTCTCGTTCCGCTGGCACGAGCAGCGGCTGCGCCCGGCCGTTGCGACCCACGACGGCGTGGCGGCAGCGATCGCGATCCCGCTGCGCGTCGACGGAGCGCGCGCGACGCTCGTCGGCACCTCGCGCTATGCACGCGCGCCGAACGCGCTGACATGGGTCGTCCCCCTGCTCGCCGTCGCGGTGGCTGCCGGGCTCTCGCTGCGCCGGCGCCGGCGCCTGATGCCCCGCCTCGCGGTCGGACTCGCGTGCGTCGCGGTGGCCTCGGTGCTGCTCTCGGTCGTCGGCACGACGCTCTACGAGCCGCACTCGTCCTTCGGCGCAGTCCTCGAGATCGGCGCGGCAGCGCTGCTCGGAGCCGCAGCCGTGGCGGCGGTCGTCCTGGTGCGCGAGGACCAGCGCGCCTTCGCGGCAACCGTCACCGGCGGTCTGGGCGTGCTCTTCGCCGCGACGTCGCTCCCCGTCCTCACCCACGGCTATGCGCTGAGCCGCCTGCCGGGGAACCTCGCGCGCGCGGCGGCGGTCTGCGCGCTCGCCGCCGGCGGCTGGCTGCTGCTCCTGGGGGCGATCGGCCTCTACGAGCAGGCGCGCCGGCCGCGCACGCCGACCCGTCGCGTCCCGGCCCCCCGCGCGCGGTAGTCGCCGTGGGCGCGCCGGGCGTTGCACGGAGGGGTATCCGCGGCGACTCCTGGCCTATGATCGGGGCTGTGACGGCCAGCGGGCGGCTCAGAACGGGTGCGGGCACGATGCTGCCGGTGGCGGCAGTCGCGCTTGCGACCCACGCGGTCGTCTATCGCGCACTGCTGCCGGCCGACGGCGATCACGGGTACTTCGGCTGGTACGCACCGCTCGTCGCGGGACTCTCCGTTGCAGCGCTGATGGGGACGCTGGGTGTCCTGCTGGCACGGCTGACGGGCTTCGGGGCCTCCTGGGTACCACGCGTCGCCGCCCCGCCCGAGCCGAGCGGCGGCGTGTCGTTCGCCGTCAGCCGGCTCGCCGGCAAGGCACTCGCCTTCCTCGTCGTGCAGGAGACGCTCGAGCGCTCGATCCCGGCGCGCTCGCTCGAGCTCGCGCAGTTCAGCCCGCTCCAGTGGCTGGTCGTGGTCGCCGGGATCACGCTCGCCGCGCTCGTGCTCGTCTCGGCGAGCCGCGGCCGGTCGCTGCTCGTGCGACGTCTCGACGGCCCCCGCCCCACAGCAACGGCCGCCGCGCGGGTCACGCCCGCGGCTGCGCGGGGCTTCGCGGCCGTCGCTCGCAATCCACTCGCCTCGTTTCGCGGCCTGCGCGCTCCGCCCGCATCGATCCGGACGTAACAGGCGCTTCCTCGAGCGGCGGAGCGCAGTTCCCGCGCCGCTCGTCCCGTCAACGGCAATCCGCGGCCATCGCGGAGCCGTTGTCGAACGTCGACACCGGATTGCATTCGATCAAGGAGCTCCTCACGTGACCCGTCGCTTGCGCGGCCCACGCCGGACTGCCGCCCTGTCTGCGCTCGCCCTCGCCGGCGCGCTCGCCGTCGCCTCCACGGCCTCGGCGCACGCCCGCATCAGCCCTGCCGTCTCCGTCTCGAAGGAGCTGCAGCTCTACAGCCTCGCCGTACCGACGGAGAAGGAGAATGCGTCGACCACCGCGATCGAGCTGACCGTGCCTGCGGGATTCTCGATCGACTCGTTCGTGCCCAGCCCTGGGTGGCAGCGGAAGATCCAGTCGACCGGTTCGGGCGAGAACGCCGTCGTCCAGAAGGTGACCTGGACGGGCGGGAAGGTTCCCACCGAGGAGGACTCGCTCTTCCAGTTCCTCGCGCAGCCCGCCTCGACGGGAACCTACACGTTCCAGGTGCGGCAGACCTACTCGGACGGCTCGATCGTCACCTGGGCCGACCCCGAGTCGGGCGCGGACCCGGCCCCTGCCATCGAGGTCAAGAGCTCGCTCGGCGGTGGCGGCGTGCCCGTCCTGACGATCGTCGCGCTGATCGCCGGCATCATCGGCATCCTCGTCGGCGGGTTCGCGCTGGTCTCGCGCGGCGGCGGTGACAGCAGGCGGCCGCTCGCATGATCGCCCGGGGGCGGGGTGTCGCGGTGCTGGCCGCCGTGTCCGTACTGGCGCTCGTCCTGCCGGGTGCGGCGTCCGCGCACGCCTACCTCGTGCGCACGGTGCCCTCGGCGAGCGGCGTCCTCGACACCCCGCCCCCCGCCGTCGAGCTGACCTTCGACGAGGCGGTGGAGCCCCGCTTCGCGATCATCTCCGTGACGGATGCCCGCGGGCATCAGGAGACGACGAGCCCTGTCCGTCGCTCACCGTCGAACCCCGACACGCTGGTCGTCCCGTTGCGGCCGCATCTGCCGCAGGGCTGGTACCTGATCTACTGGCGGGCGATCTCGGTCGACGGGCATCCCGTGCAGGGAGCCTTCACGTTCGCCGTGGGGCCGAACGCGGGCCCGGCGCCGCAGTTCGTGATCCCGAAGCTCTCGCAGACCGCGACGACGCCCGACCTGCTGATCACGCGCTGGGCCGTGTTCCTGACCGTGATGGCGGCGATCGGCCTCTTCGTCTTCCGCATGTTCGTCGCGCGGCCTCTCGCACGGCGCGTCCTGGGCACGAGCCTGTGGCCCGGCTCGCTCGCGTTCATCGTCACATCCATCCTCGGCCTGATCGCGATTCCCGTCTACCTCGACGTCTCCACCGCGACCTTCGCGCTGCGGTCGGTCACCGATGTCGGCGGCTTGGCGCCGCTCTTCCGCGTAACCGCGTTCGGGCGCGGATTCGTCGACATGGAGATCTGCTTCGCCCTCTTCTGCGTCGCGGGATGGATCGCGCTCGCCCTCGACCGGCCGGAGCGGGAGCGGCGCTCGATCGCCGAGATCGCCGCCACGCTCGGAGCGCTGCTCGCGGCCGGCGCGGCGCTCGTGATGCCGGGCGCATCCGGCCATGCCGGCCAGACATCGCCCCGCGGCCTCTCCCTGCTCGTGGACTGGCTCCACCTCGTCTCCGGATCGCTCTGGATCGGTGGCCTGATCGGGCTGCTGGCGTTGTGGGCCGGGCTGCCCGCGGCGCGCCGCATCCCGGCCCTCTCCGTCGCCGTTCCGCGGTTCTCGAACCTCGCGTTCGTCTCGGTGCTCGTCCTGCTCGCGTCGGGCACCGCAGCGGCGATCCTGCACCTGCCGATCGTCGCTGCACTCTGGCAGACCTCCTACGGCAAGGCGATCCTGGTCAAGATCGGGCTGCTCGCAGCCGCGATGCTGATCGCCGCGATCAACCTGCTGTACACGAGGCCGCGCCTCGTCGCCGCCCGCACGCAGGGGGCGGCGGGCGAGCCGGCCGCCCGCCTGCTGCGCCTCGTCGTGAGTGGCGAGGTGGTGCTCGTGACCGCCGCGATCTTCGCCGCAGCGGTGCTGTCCAGCATCGCACCGCCGTCGAGCGCACTCGCCGAGGAGAACTCGGCGCTCACCCGCGTCGGCCCCGGGCGCGTGGCGACCGTCGTCCACCGTGGCAGCTACGCACTGCGCGTGCTGATCAGCCCGAACCGCGCCGCCGTTCCCAATACGTTCGCCGTCGAGATCACGAAGAGCGGCCAGCCCCTGCGCGGCGCCAGCGTCACGCTGACGTTCGCCATGCTCGACATGCAGATGGCCAATCAGGAGTATCAGTTGACCGAGACGAGACCCGGCATCTACTCACGCGCGACCCCCGCGCTCGTGATGGTCGGCCATTGGGGGCTGAGCTTCAGCGTGACGCCCAAGGGCAGCCCGCCGTTCACGGCCCTCGTCGCGGATCGGGCGGGCGGATGACCGGGCAGACACCAGCCGATGTCCGTCTCCGCCTGGCGGCCGCGTTGATCGCACTCGGCGCCGGCGTGGCCGCGGTCGTCATCGCGATCGTCCTGCTCCACTCCGTTCTGGCCTGAGGCGCAGCCGGGTCAGCGCACGCGCAACGTGAAGGGCGCTGTCACGAGCTTCCCGTGCCACAGCACCTGGAGGAAGAGCCTCCACCGCCCCGTGGCCGGGAGCAGCACCCCGAGCTCCAGACGGCCGGGCTTGGTGCTGTGGCCCGTGGTGGCCGGTGTGCCGAAGCCCGCGGTGCAGGCCGGGTCGTTGCCGCAGATGTGCGAGTGGAAGTAGTTGAGCGACCCGGCGCTGAAGAAGATCGCGTGCGCGAGCGCGCCGTAGAACGGCTTGAAGTGCACCGGCTTGCCGTGCGCGTCGGTGACGTTCACGATCAGCGACGCGGGCTGCGCCAGCCGCAGCGTCGGCAGCTGGGCGACCCGGAACGTCAGCCCGGCGGTGTGCACGACCGGCGCATACGCCGGCAGGGGCGTCTGGACGTTGCTCGAGCCGACCTGCAGCTCACGCGTGAGCTGGAAGTTGCGCAACCCGCTCGAGCCGGCGGGATACACGTCGACGAGGACGTGGTAGCGACCGGCTCGCGGCAGGGTCACGGGCAGTGCCAGCCGCCCGCTGGGCGGGATCGCCGGGTGCTCGTGGATGATCGAGGACAGGTCGTCGCGCACGATGATCAGGTGCACCCCGGTGTGCGGTCCGGGACCCGTGCGGAACTTGGTCAGGATCGCCCCGCCGGGCGTCCGCACGGCAAAGCGCATGGTCGTCCTGCCGGGCTTGGCCAGCGACTTCGCACTCATCCACGCGAGGCTGTATTCGCGCGCGGGGGCGACAGTCGGCGCCGAGAGGGCGCCGCCGCCTCCGCCGCCGCAGGCGGCGAGTGCAAGGGCGAGCGCGATCAGCGCCGCGGCGCGATGGAGCTTCACTGACCGGCCGGGAAGAGGTAGCGGGGATGGGGCGGGACGTAGCCCCCGACCTCGAGCACGACGGAGTCGTGGCGCACGAGCGGCACCTGGCGCGGATCGCCCTTCCACTCGCGGCCGTTCCGGAACACCCGCACGCGTCCTGCGAACGAGAGCAGCCGCCGTGGCGCGAGGCGCTGGCCCCAGACGACGAAGAGGTCCCCGAGCACGTGCCCGCGCGCGCGATCGACGAACACGGTGCCGGTCGGATCGAGGGTGCTGAGGGGATAGGCGCACGCGCCGCCGGAGAGGCGGGAGAGACCGGCGCGCCGGAGCGGCGGCTTCAGCCCGATCCCCGCGGGCAGCAGCAGCACGCTGCGGTCGACGAAGATCTCGACGTGCACGGCGTCGCCCGTGCGGCGCGCGGCGCAGCGCATCCCGTCGATCGCCCGTCCGCGCAGGATCGCCGGCGGGGCGGCCGGAAGGACGAACCCCGGCTCGCGCGACACCGGCGGGGGGAGGGGAGGCGCGGCGGGCGCGAACACGCCCGCAGTGTGGCAGACGCCGCCGGCGCGTCCCGCGACCGTAACGCGCCCTTCATCGTCGCACCTGCGGGGCGCGGGGCGCGGGCGACAGCGACGCGTTTCAGGCCTCTGCGCGGGCCTGGGCGACCAGGCCGAGCTGGTAGCGCAGCTTGGGCGGGACGAGGAAACCCGGCCGGTTGAAGAGCGCGATCGTCAGGCAGACGACGATCGAGACAGCGACGACTGCGACCCCGAGCAGCACCTGCCCGGGGAAGATCAGGCACACGACGAGGCCCGCGAACGCGATCTGCTGCACCAGTGTCGAGCGCCGGAACGCGAACCATGCCGACCCGTCCTGCGGGGCGGACGCTCGCAGCCGGTAGGCGCGATCTGCGGGCCCGGATCGCCAGTCGCGTACGACCCCGCCGATGCCGAGCACCCAGAGGGCGAGCATGAGGAGGGTGACGCCGTTCACGCGGTCACGCCGGCGCCGGCGCAGACCGTCAGTTCGCGGACTGCTCGTCCGCCGCGCCACCGCAGCAGGACTTGAGCTTCGCGAGCAGTTCCTCGCGGCAGTGATCCTCGTC
>CAZYYP010000125.1:0-7924 GCA_964651695.1 uncultured Gaiellales bacterium
ACGTGCCGCGACTGCGGCGACAACTCCGGCTGCGGCTGACCGCAGCGGGGTGACGAGGCTGGAGGCTGTGCGGAGACCGGAGCGGTCCCCGCGCAGCCCTCCGGCGCTCGCTCGGCGGCCGGGATGCGCGTCCCTCGAATGCGGCATGCGGACGGCCCCCGGACGGGCTACCTTGTCGACACTCCACGGTCGGTTTCTCCCCCCGAGAGCCGAGCCATCGAAGAGCCGCCGTGCCGCCTTTCCCTCTCCCAGGCCGCGGGCGGCTCTTCGCGGTTCCCTCGTGCCGGTCGGGCTAGCCCCGGTCGAACGTGATCTGCTTCGTCTCGGTGAGCGCGTCGGCGATGCCCGCGGCCAGCTCGCGGCCGGAGCCCGAGCTCTTCGCTCCGCCGAACGGCGCCATCTGATCCCAGTAGTTCGTGGTCTCGTTGATGTGCACGGTGCCGTGACGGAGCTCTGACGCGGCCAGCCATGCGTCGTTGAGGTTGTTCGTGAAGACGGCGGCCGTGAGCCCGAACTCCGTCTCGTTGCCGATCGCGATCGCCTCCTCGAGCGTGGCGAAGCGCATGATCGGCGCGACCGGCCCGAACGTCTCCTCCTGCGCGATCGCCATGGCGCTCGTCACGCCCGTGAGGATCGTCGGCTCGTGGTACATGCCATCCGAGCCGCCGCCGTGGACGACCGTGGCGCCGTGCTCGACCGCGTCCTCGATGTGCCGCTGCGTCCGCGCGAGCGTCACGGCGTTGCACATCGGGCCCATGTCGGTCGCCTCGTCGAGCGGGTCGCCGATCTTGAGCGCCTTCGTGCGCTCGATCAGCAGCTCCACGAAGCGGTCGTGCACGTCGGTGTGCACGAGCACGCGCTCGGCCGCCGTGCAGACCTGACCGGCGAGGTAGAAGCAGCCCATCACGGCTGCGTCCGCGGCCGCCTCGAGGTTGGCGTCGGCGAGCACGATCTGCGGCCCGTTGCCGCCGAGCTCCAGCACGCGATTCTTGAGGCCGGCATCGCGCGCGACCTTCTCGCCCGTCGCGACCGACCCGGTGAAGACGACCGACGCGACGTCGCGATGGCGCGTCAGCAGCGCGCCCACGTCGCCGCGCCCATGCACGAGGCTGACGGTGCCGGCGGGGAAGCCCGCGTCGTGGAGCACGTCGACGAACAGCTCGGCACACAGCGGCGCGAGCTCGGAGGGCTTCCAGACCGTGGTGCAGCCGAACGCGAGGCCGTAGACGATCGGGATGCCGGCGATGTCGACCGGGAAGTTCCACGGCGAGATGGCCGCGACGACGCCGACCGGCTCCTGGATGACGAGGATCCGCTTGTGCGTGTGGCCCTGCGTCGAGGGCAGCACCTGGCCTGCGTGGCGCATGACGTCCTCGGCTGCGCGGCGGAAGTGGTCGGCGGTGTACTCGACCATCTCCTCGCGCGACTCGCGGATCGTCTTGCCGGTCTCGCGCGTGATCATCTGCGCGATTTCCTCGGCCCGATCCATGCAGATGTCGTAGGCCCGGCGGCAGATCTCGACCCGCTCGAGCACGCTCGTCCGGCGCCACGAGTCGAATGCCGCCGCAGCGGCGGCAACCGCCTCGTCGACCTGCTCGGCCGTCGCTGCGCGCACCGTTCCGACGCTCTCGCCGGTCGCCGGGCTGCGCACCTCGATCGCCTCGCCGCCTCCGGAGACCCACTCGCCCCCGATGAACGCTCCGCGCTGGGTCATCACCTGTGCCACTTCGGTCTCCTCGCCCCTCGCCGGCAAGCAGCGGGAATCCGCCGCGGCGCTCAGACTAGAGCTTCGGCGCGCTTGACACGGATGGGTCGCGTGCCGGCATGTTCCTTCCAGGATGCGGTCGTCGGACGAATCCCCGCTGGCAGACGTCGAGGCCTTCGTCGCCGTGTACCGCGACCACGCCGAGTCACTGCTCGGGTTCTTCGCCCGGCGCACGTTCGACGCCGAGGCGGCAGCCGATCTGACGGCGGAGACGTTCGCGCAGGCGCTGGCGTCACGCCGCCGATTCCGCGACCACGGCGGCGGGCCCGCCCCGTGGCTCTATGGGATCGCCCACCACCAGCTCGCGCACTACTACCGTCGCGGCCGCGCCGATGCGAGCGCCCGTGAGCGCGCCGGCATGCCCTCGCGGGCCGATCTCTCGGGTGACGATCTGCAGCGCATCGAGGAGCTGATCGACCTCGCAACGACGGCCTCCGAGGTCCGGCGCGCCATGGCTGCGCTGCCTCCGGGCCTGCGCGATGCGGTCGCGCTGCGCATTGTCGAGTCGCGGCCCTACTCGGCCGTCGCGGCCGAGCTCGGCTGCAGCGAGGAGGCCGCCCGGCTGCGCGTCAGCCGCGGGCTGCGCCGGCTCGCCACCACGATCCGATTCGCAGAGGGCTGAAAGGACGATGAGCTTCCAGATCGAGTACCTCGAGCGGCTCGAGTGCGATCTCCGCGCCGCCGGCGCGCGGAAGCTGCGCCCGCGGTTCTGGCGCGGCGGTGGTCTCGCGCCGCGGGTCGTGATCGCGGCCGCCGCCGTGGTGCTCATGAGCGGCTCGCTCGCGCTGGCGTTCGGCGGGCGCGTCCTGACTGCCATCGGCGGCGGCGGTCCCGCGCCGGGTCATGTGAAGAGCGAGTTCCGGCAGATGACGAAGCCGCTGTTCCCGCTCGACGGCGCGCCTCCGCTGCCGAAGGGCTACCTGCCCGGTGCGATCGTGCCGGGGAGCGAACACGAGGTGGCCGCGGTCCGTACGACGCGCGGCACCACGGCGAGGCTCTACGCCGCGCGCACGACCCACGGCGACCTCTGCGCCGCCGTCGTCGGCCGGCCGTTCGCAGGCGGAGGGTGCTGGGGTGCGAGCGCCGCGAGGCCCCCGTTCGCCGTCCTGAGCTCCGCGTCGTCCACAGAGCGCCGCAACGAGACGACGCGCACGCTCTGGGGGCGCACGTCGAACGCAGGTGCCGCGACGCTGCGCGTCACCTACGGGGACGGCACCCACCATGACATCGTCTTGGTCGACGGCTGGTTCATGTTCGAGGTGCCTCGCGCGCACTCGAGCCGCGCAGAGGCGCCGGTGCGCCTGGACGTGCTCGCGGCGGGAGGCGCACGGCTCGGGACGCGTGCCGACCCGTTCTCCCTGCACCGCCCGAAATGGCACTTCACGTTCCCCGTGCCGTCGAGCGTCCGGCTGCTCGCGACCGCACGACTCCCCAACGACGGCGGGACGGTCGCGATCTGGTCGGGCCGTGACGCCGAGGGCCGCGACTGCTTCCGCCACCTGCGCAACGGCAAGACCCAGATGTTCCCCGCCTGGGTCTGTGGCACGCAGGTCGGTCGCACCGGCTACCCCCTGTATCCCACGAGCACGACGCAGATCCAGCAGCGCATGGCCGTGGAATGGGACCTCGGGCTTCGCAACGACTGGCGGAAGCCGCTCGGCTACGGCTACGCGTATGCCACGGGCTGGGTGGGCCCCCAGGTCACGCGGTTGACGGTGCGCAACCAGGACGGGAGCGCCGCCGATATCACGCTGCACGACCGCTACTACCTCTATGTCGTGCCGCCGGCGAACTGGCCTGCCGGCCATCGCCCGAGCATCCTCGAGGCGCGTGACGCCTCCGGTGCGGTCGTCTACCGGCAGTTCCTCTATCCCCGCCAGCACTGCATCTATCCCGGTCGCGACCCGATCTGCCACATCGCCATGGGGACCGGCTAGCCCACGCGCGAGCCCGCGTGCTGGCACGCTACGGCGATGCCTCGCCTCAACATCGGGTCTCCCGAATTCCAGTACGACGCCGACGATCCCGAGGGCTTTCGCGCCGGGATGTTCCGGTTCGGGCCGCAGCTCGGCGCCAAGCAGAGCGGATCCACGGTCTACGAGCTTCCGCCTGGCCAGGCGATCTGTCCCTACCACTACGAGTACGGCGAGGAGGAGTGGCTGCTCGTCCTCGAGGGCACTCCGACGCTCCGCACGCCGACGGGCGAGGAGCCGATCGGGCCGTGGGAGATGGTGTTCTTCCCCTCCGGGCCCGAAGGCGCGCACTCCGTTCGCAACCTGACCGACTCGCCGGTGCGCGTGCTGATGTTCTCGACGCGCAACGACGTGGCCGCCGCGGTCTATCCCGACAGCGGCAAGATCGGCATCTTCACGGGCAACCGCGACGACGACGTGCTGGTGCGCAAGTCGAGCGGCGTCGGCTACTACGACGGCGAGACGGGCTCGTAGCTCCGAGTCAGGCGTCGCGCGCGCGCAGGAAGAGGTCGATGCGCGTGAGTGCCTCGGGCGTCGCGTCGCGCACGCGCGCCCAGTCGAGGTCGCGCGGCCCGGGCGTGCCGTCGCCGAGCAGCCAGAGGTCGCGCGCTTCCCTGCGCGGGGTCTGAGGCGATGTCAGATAGCGGTGCGCACGCTTGCGCACGGCTTCGAGCTCGCCGTCGGTGAGGCGCCGTCGCTTGCGGGCACTGCCGGCCATGCGGTCATGCTACGCGGCCGACGGCCGCGTCCGGCGGCTACGGGGCGGTTCTGATCGCGACGACGGGGGACTCGGCCATGCTTGCGAGCGCTTCGCCGACCGACGTGTGCACCCGGAACAGACCAGAGATTCCCGTGATCTCGAAGAGCCTCGTGACATAACCGGCCGTTGGCGGGATGAGCAGCTCGCAGCGCCGGTCGAGCGTTTCGAGGGTGCGCCGGGTTGCGAGCAGCAGGCTGACGATCGCAGAGTCGGCAAACGTGCACTCGCCGAGATCGACCAGCAGATTGCGACCTTCGGCCGCGCTCAGGAGCGTTCCACGCAGCGCGACGCGGGAGCTGAGGTCATGCTCGCCGACGAGTGTCACGACCGCCGTCTCCGGGGACGCGAACTCGACCTTGACCGTTCCGACCTGACGCCGCGCGCTCGATCGCCCCGTGCTCAACCGGTACCTCCGTCGTTCATCCGCCGCACCCTATGTGCAGCAGTCGGCAGGAGGGCACCCGTCCGGGGGATGCCGCCGTCACCCGAGCAGCCGGCTGAGCGTCACGCTCGTGCCATGGGCATCGTGCTCGATCGTCGCGACGTCCATGACCGCATGCATCAGCGGGATGCCCCGGCCGCGCTCGAAGCTCGGCGACGACGGCTGCCATTCGCCGCGATCGGAGATGCGCATCGAGAGCGTGCCCTCGAGGTGCTCGAGCAGGAGGTGGATCGAGCCCGGCTCGCCCGGGTAGGCGTGCTCGATGGCGTTGTTGCAGGCCTCACTCACGGCCAGGATCGCGTCGTCGCGCTCGTCCCCGTCGAGCCCTCGCAGGTCGAGCCAGCTGCGCAGGCGCCTGCGCACGTCGGCGAGTGCCGAGGGCTCGCTCGGCACCTCGATGTCCATCCGCTGCGGCACCTCGAGCAGGCGGACGATCAGGAGCGCGATGTCGTCGTGCGAGCCGATCTGGCCCGCGACCTCCTCGAAGATGCGGTCGGCGAGCGGAGACACGCCGAGTGCACGCGAGGCACCCACGACCGAGGCGAGCAGGTCGATGCCCGTGTCGATGCTCCAGCCGCGGCGTTCGACCAGTCCGTCGGTGTAGGCCACGAGCGTTCCGCCCGCGGGCAACTCGACGATGGCCTCGTGGATCGCCGACGGATGGACGTAGCCGAGCGGCGGGGCGAGCGCGTGGCCGAGGCGCGAGACGACCGCGGCATCGCCGTCGACGAGCAGCGACGGCGGATGCCCGGCGGAGGCGTAGACGAGCTCCTGCGTGTACGGGTCGAGCGTCAGGCACAACGCCGTCGCCATCTGATCCTCGTCGACGTGGCGGAGCATCCGCCGCAGGAGTTGTGCCGGCGAGGTGTGCTCGTAGGCGAGCGTCCGGAATGCGGTGCGTAGCTGGCCCATGAGCACCGCGGCGGTCACACCGTGGCCCGCGACGTCGCCGACCGTCACGTGGACGAGCCCGTCGGAGCGCCGCACGGCGTCGTACCAGTCGCCGCCGATCACGAGGCCGGCACCGGCGGCGTTGTAGCGGCCGATCAGCTCGACCCCCTCGATCTCGGGCAGCCGGTCGGAGAGCAGGCTCCGCTGCAGGCGGACGGCCACCTCGTGCTCCCGCTCGAATGCCGTCGTACGCTCGAGCGCCTGTCCGGCCTGCTGCGCGAACCAGGCGACCTGTGCACGCTCGTCCTCGTCGGGCGGGCGGGTGTGCGCGAAAAGCAGGCACAGCGCGCCGAGCCGGGTGCCACCGCTCGTGACCAGCGGCGCCGCATAGAACGAGTGGGCTGCACCGAGCAGTGCCCGGTGCACGCCCGGAAGTGCCGCGCGCAGGCTCGTCTCCTTGCCGATGATGATCGGGGTACCCGCATCGAAGGCGAGCTTTGCCGCCTGTGCAACGACGATCGCTCGGGCATCTGCACTCGAGGGGAACGCGCCGTCGGCCGAGGCCGCGAGTGCGAGGTGATGATGCTCGTCCTCGAGCGCGACGATGCAGAGCGCGCCCGGGAACGATTCGGCGAGCCCGGCGACGAGGCCGCTCGAGACCTCGCTTCCGAGCGACGCGTCTCCGAGGGCGCTCATCAGCACACGTCGCTGCCGTGCGCGCCCCCGCTCGCGCTGGGCCTCGCGGCGTCCGCGCACGAGGATGAACGCGATCAGGAAGACGACGATCGATGCGGCAGCCGCGACCAGCGCGAGCTCGAGCAGGAATCCGCGCCGGGCGGCCGCGAAGATCTTCGAGCGTGGCTGGTCGATGAGGATCGTCCAGCCGGCGATCGCCGACGTGCTGTACGAGATGGCGTGGTGCGGGGATCCGTTCAGCCCTGCCACATCGCCGAGCGTGCCCGTGCCGTGGAGTTCGCGGGCGAGGCCGCTCGGGCGGGGCCGCGCGGAATCGCTCAGGACCGACGTGCCGCCGCGATCGAGGATCGAGAGGCCGGCTCCGCCGAGGTCGAGCGTCGACTGTGAGATCGCGAATGGCTGCAGCGACAGCGCACCGACGAGCACGCCCGTGATGCGGCCGCGGAGGTCGCGAGTGGGCGTGGCGAGGACGACCACGCGCTTGCCGGTCAGCCGCGAGATGATGCTCTGACTCACCGACGGCGTGCCCGTCGCCATCACGTGGGCGAAGTAGGAGCGATCGGCGACGCCGACCCGGCGCGCCACGCCGCCGCGGACGCTCGACACCTGCACGATCCCGGTGCTGTCGATCCATCCGAGTCCCGCGCTGAACGCCGGATCGCCCGGCGCCTCGAGACGCGCGACGTAACGCTGCATGGCCGGCAGGTGGCGGTCGACGACGGACGGGGCACCCGCGATCGCTCTCAGGCTCGCGAGCTCACCCCGGAAGTACGTGTCGATGACGCGACGGGCGAGCACGGCGCGCGCGCGCTGATCCGCCAGCGCGGTGTGGAGCGAATCCTTGTACTGGCCCAACACGAGGCCGCCGGCCACGACGACGAGCACGAGGATCCCGAACAGTGCCCCGACCGCCAGATGGCGCCGGGAGGCGAGACCGCCCCGCCCGAAGGAGTCCTCGATGTCGACGATGGGGGCGGGTTCTCGAGCTTTCCCGCTGCTCCAGTTCACGCGCGCCCCCGGGGGCAGGCGAAAGCCGTGCGCGCGGGCGAGGCGGAGAGGAGGCGTGGGAGCATGAAGGGCGGGTTCGTTCCACGAGGAACAAGCGGCCGTTTCTCACGCTAGTCGAACTTTTCCCGCGCTTTCCTGCCGATCGAGGGTGATCGGCGAGCCACGAGGCTGCGGCCTCCGGCCCCGCGGAGGAAGGTGCTCGATGAAGGCCCTCGTGATCGTCGACATGCTCGACGACTTTGTCACCGGCGCACTCGCAAACCCGCATGCCGAGTGCATCGTGGAGCCACTCGGCCGCTTGCTCGAGCACGCCCGCAGCGACGACCACTGGGTCGTCGTCTTCTCCAACGACGCGCATGACGCGTCCGATCCCGAATTGCGTGTCTGGG
>CAZYYP010000125.1:8024-10141 GCA_964651695.1 uncultured Gaiellales bacterium
GCGCCTGAAGGCGCTCGGTGTCGAGGAAGTGGTCCTGACCGGACAGCACACCCATATCTGCGTGCGCCACAGTGCCTACGGCGCCCTCATCCGCGGCTACCGCGTGACCGTCCCGCGCGACGCGGTGTGCACGTTCGAGGGCATCGACGCCGGCGAGGCGCTCGAGTACCTCGTGATGGCCTACGGCGCGAACCTCACGGACGTGACGGAGCTCACTCGGAGCGTGGCGTCCGCTCACGCGTGAAGAGCACGAGTCCCAGACCGGCGTCGCAGACGCCCGCGGGCCGACGATCGCAGGCGGAGCCGCTGCCGTTCACCCCGCCGTCACCAGGAGTTCCCCCGATCGTCACCCGGCTGCCGGTGCGCTTCGGATATCCAGTCACTGATGAGTCACAGCATCCGCTCTCCGCTCGGCGAGGTCACGATCGAGGCGCGCTCGATCGCGCTGCGCTGGCCCGACGGGCGTCGTGGCGTCGTTCCCTTCGCGTGGCTGCGCGACAGCTGTCCGTGCCCGGTCTGCCGGCATCCGGCCAGTGGTCAGAGGCTTCTCGAGCCATCCGCGATCCCGCACGACATCCACCCCGCCGAGGCACATCTGGACGGCGACGATCTGCTCGTCGTCTGGGCACCCGACCGGCACCTCAGCACGTATGCGGGCGCATGGCTGCGCGATCGTGACGGCGAACCGCTCGCGCGCCCGGTGCGCCTGTGGGACGCGTCGATCGGACGCGACCTTCCACTCGCCGACCACGCTGCGATCGCGGGCGATCCGCGTCAGCTCTGTCGCTGGCTCCGGCGGGTCGACGAGCTCGGCTTCGGGGTGCTCTCGGGCGTGCCGATCGCCGACAGGGAAGTCGCGCGCGTGGCGGGCCTGTTCGCACACGTGCGCACGACCAACTACGGGCGCGTGTTCGACGTGCGCTCCGTGGTCGAGCCGGCGAACCTGGCCAACACGTCGCTCGGCCTGGGGCCGCACACCGACAACCCCTACCGCGACCCCGTCCCGACGCTGCAGCTGCTGCACTGCCTCTCCTCGAGCGCGCGCGGGGGCGAGAGCACACTCGTGGACGGCTTCTGCGTGCTGGAGCATCTGCGCGCCGAACGCCCGGGCGACTTCGCCCTGCTCTCCGGCCACAGCGTGGCGTTCTCCTACGACGACGCGACAACGACGCTGCGCGCATCTGCGCCCATCATCGAGCTCGATCCGGCCGGCGACGTGCGTGCCGTGCGCTTCAACGCGCGCTCGATGGAGCCACCGGCGATGGCTGCAACCGAGCTCGCCGACTGGTACGACGCCTATCTGCGCCTGGCGCGCATGCTCACGGACGAGCGCTTCCAGCTGCGACTGCGCCTCGAGCCGGGCGAGCTCTTCATCGTCGACAACCGGCGGGTGCTGCATGGCCGCGCGCCGTTTGCCGTCAGCCGGGGCGAACGTCACCTGCAGGGCTGCTACGCCGACATCGACGGGATGCGCAGCACGCTCGCCCTGCTCGCACGGGAGGACGACGTTGCCTGACACCGATGTGATCTCGGAGATCTTCACGGCCTTTGCGCGGCGCGGCGAAACGGCGTACCTCGGCGAGCCGGTCTCGCTCGCGGAGCACATGCTGCAGACCGCCCTGGCAGCCGAGAACGACGGCGCGGACCCGGTCCTGGTGGCCTCGGCGTTGCTCCACGACTACGGTCACCTCGTGCACGAGCTGCCCGAGGACTCCGCCGAGCACGGCGTCGACACGCTGCACGAGGAGGCCGGCGCGGCCTGGCTCGAGCAGCACTTCGTGCCGCGCGTGACCGAGCCGCTGCGACTCCACGTGCTCGCCAAGCGCTACCTCTGCGCGATCGAGCCGGAGTACCTCGCAAGCCTCTCGCCGGCCTCCGTGCTCAGCCTGAAGCTGCAGGGCGGGCCGTGCTCGCCCGCCGAGGTCGAGGCCTTCGCCGCCGGACCGTTCGCGGACGAAGCCATCCGCCTGCGGCGCTGGGACGACGCCGGCAAGATCGCGGGGCTCGTCACCCCGCCGCTCGAGCACTACCGCCCCGCCCTCGAGGCGGCTAGTCGCGCACCGCGTTGACGACGCCGTCGCAGAACTCCGCGACGGCGACCTCGTCGATCAGCAGGT
>CAZYYP010000126.1:0-10059 GCA_964651695.1 uncultured Gaiellales bacterium
CGTCGGCGACGCCCGAGATGCGCGCGTGCACGTCGCCGCCGCCGAGCTCCTCGGCCGTCACCTCCTCGCCGGTCGCGGCCTTCACGAGCGGCGGGCCGGCCAGGAAGATCGTGCCCGTCCCCTGCACGATGATGCTCTGGTCGCACATGGCAGGCACGTAGGCGCCGCCGGCCGTGCACGAGCCCATGACCGCCGCCAGCTGCGGGATCCCGTCGGCCGACATGCGAGCCTGGTTGTAGAAGATGCGCCCGAAATGGTCGCGATCGGGGAACACCTCGGCCTGGAGCGGCAGATAGGCCCCGCCAGAGTCGACGAGATAGATGCAGGGGAGGCGGTTCTCGAGCGCGATCTCCTGAGCCCGCAGGTGCTTCTTGACGGTCAGCGGGAAGTACGTGCCGCCCTTGACGGTGGCGTCGTTGGCCACGATCACGCACTCGCGTCCGTGCACGCTGCCGATGCCCGTGACGAGCCCGGCGCCGGGCGCCTCGTCGCCGTAGAGGCCGAACGCCGCGAGCGGCGAGAGCTCGAGCCAGGCGGTGTCGGGATCGAGCAGGAGGTCGATGCGCTCCCGCACGGGGAGCTTGCCGCGACCGCGATGGCGCTCGAGCGAGGCGGCGCCGCCGCCCTCGCGTGCGCCGGCGAGCCGTGCGTTCAGCTCGTCGCAGAGCGCGCGCATGCGTTCCTCGCCGCGCAGGAACGTATCGCTGCGCGTGTCCAGGTGGCTGGTCAGGCGCCCCACTGGCGGCGAGTCTAGAGGGGAGGCCCCGGGAGCCGCGTCCCCCGTCGCATCGCGGGCGTCAGCCGACGAGTGTGGCGTCCGTGTGATGAATGCCCACGCGGCGGTACTCCGGGCCGTGCTCGTAGAGGTGACTGAGCAGCACGCTGCGCGCGATCGCCATCGCGGCGCCCGCGTCGTCGGAGTCGACGTAGGCCGAGAGGATGAGCCGCCGTGTCAGGACCTGGCTCGTGATCATCGGCTCGCGAATGTGCCCGGCGTGCTCGATCGCGCCCTGCAGTTGCCGGGCGAGGTCGTCGAGGTCACGGTGGAGGATGCTCGTCGTGCCGCAGTGCACGTGGTACCTCACCAGGGGCTCCGCGGGGCGGGGGGTATGTCCTCGGTCGGCCTGCGCGCCCGGTAGGCGCGGCGACCCGCCAGGGCATCGATCGTCGTGCCGTAGGCGTCGGCGAGATGGCAGGCGGCATCGACGTGGATGAGGCCGCATTCCTCCCAGCGCATGAGCGTCTCGATCGTGATCTCGAACCCCTGCTGCGCCAGCAGTTCGGTCACGCGCTTCTCGTCGAGGCCCGCGCGCAGCCGGGCGGCGCGGAGCCCGTCGCCGATGCGCGCGAGCAGTTGCTCCGCCGGTCCGGTTTGGTCGGGTGTCCTGCTCGAGCTCGGGGGCATCGTGGAGATCCTGGCGTCTGGGGACGTCTTCTAGGGCGTGCACGCGGGTGACGTAAGGGGACAGGGGAGGGGCTTGACGGACTCCGAGCTGCCGTCGTTCAGGTAGACCGTCAGGCGCTCCGGTGGCCCATCGGCCGGCTCGACGTAGAAGGCGCCGTTGCCGACCTCGGCCTGCGTCGCGGCTCCATCCGAGCCGATCGCGTCGACGCCTGTCACGTCATCGCGGACGATGCCCCAGACGAGCGTCGGGCCGGTCGCCGGAGAGGAGGTGAACCAGGCGATCTCCTGATCGGGGGCGAACGTCGGCACGCACTGGATCGCGAGCCCCGAGAGCGCGACGCAGATGCCGCCGCTCGTCGTCGCGACCACGCTCAGCGAGCGATCGGCCGCGCCGAGGCCCGTCAACAGCGTGCGCGAGTCGCCGCTGTTGACGGCGCCGAGTGGAGCCGGCGTGGCTCTGCCGGAGCCCGCTGCGCGATGGATCCCCTGCGTGTGCGTCATGCTCGCGGCCGCCGCGATCGCTGCGGGCGGCGCGAAGAGGCCGGGGGCGGGGCTGCCACTCAGCGAGGGTACGACGCGCAGCACCGGCGTCTCGTCACCGAACAGCCAGCCGTTCGCGACCGCGGCACTCGCCGTCAAGGCGAGCAGCGCGAAGACCAGCGCATAGGTCGTCAGGCGTCGCCGTCTGAGAGACCGGCGGGCATCGAGCATCGTGGCGCGGGAGAGGTCGTCGCCGACCAGCGCGAGATTCGAGGGCAGCGCGGTCATGGTGCGACCTCACCCCCGCCCATGACGGCGCGCATGACCCGAAGCGCCCGCATCACGCGCATGCGGGCGGTCGGCTCGGTGCTTGCCATCTCCTCGGCGATCTCGGCGAAGCGCAGGTCGTCGATGACGCGCAGCTCGAGCGCGCGCCGCTGATCCGAGCTCAGGTCGCCGAGCGCGTTGCGGAGTTCACGCCGCGCCTGCTCGGCCGAGAGCCGTTCGTCGGCGTCGTCGATCTCGATCGCGCCGGCATAGGTCGGAGGCATGCCCAGCTTGGCACGCGCCGTCGTCTCGACGCGGTTCGCGCGCTGGTACGAACGGTACTGGTTGAGCGCGATTCCGTAGAGCCACGGCGCGACCGAATCGGCCTCGTCGGTACGGAACCGCCGCCGAGCCTGCCAGGCGGCGGCGAACGTCTCGGCGGTGAGATCGGTCGCGGCCGGCTCGCCGACGCGGCCGCGCAGCCAGCCGTGGATGGCGACCGCATGGCGTGCGTAGATCTCGCCGAACGCGCGCGAGTCGCTGCGCGCGGCCCGCATCAGGGCGATATCGGATCGCCGCTCCATCTACGGGGTGATTAGATCATCGTGCCCACGGCGTAACGAGCGGGGGCGGGCGCTCGCGGCCCGCCCCCGCCGCGTGTCAGGCCGTAGGCGGCGCCTGGAGGCCCGGGCGGACCGTGGTGCTGGTGCCGTCCGCGTGGTGTACCACGAGTGCCGAGACGTCCCCCGGATGGTTGTTCCCGAGCGGCGCCGAATAGGCGTTCGGCAGCATCGTGGCCGGCTGAGGCGCGCCGTTCACGATGAGGTCCACGCCAACGACGTCGTCGGCTGCGAACCCGTACACGGTCCAGCCGCCGGCATCGGAGGCCGAGACGGTGATGCCCTCGGGTGGGATGGAGTCGACGCAGGCCGTGCCCACGCCGCCTTTGGCGGCGCTGAGTGCGTTGCACGCCCCGCCGTTCGAGCGCGCGGATGCGTAGAGGTCGCTTCCGCCACCGTCGACGTTGCGACCGAGCAGGTGCACGGCCGTGGAGTCGGCGGATGCCCCGCTGAGGCCCGCCTGGACGGCCGACGGCGGGTTCGCCACCGGCGCGGTGCTCTGCAACACGCCGAGGCGCGCGGCCGCGGTGCCAGTGGGACCGGCGTCCACCTTCGCGCTGGAGGACGAGATGCCCAGGCCGACGATGGTCGCCGCCGCGGCAGTGCCGAGTGCGAGGCTCGCGAGCACCCGCGTGAGCGCCTGGCGGCGCGTGAGGTTGTGCGTGTGAGGCTGGTTCATGGCTGAGTGGTGTTGCAGTCGATCCACAGCGTCACGTAGTCGCCGCACTTCGATGCGGCGGAGCCGTAGCCGTAGGAACCGGATGTGCCGATGTTGATATAGGACGAATTGCCGACGATGGTCGTGCCCGCGTAGCAGGTGGTGGTGCCGACGGGGCCGTAGCACACGTATTTGGTGTCGTTGGCGGTGCCGCTGATGCGGTTGTAGTTGCGGTACGCCGCCCCCGAGGTCTGCGCCATGCCGGAGAGGTACCTCGGCGTGCCGCCGTATGAGAAGTCGGTCGCGCCCCACGCGATGCCGACCGGGAGTGCGACGCCTACGACGGCCGCCGCCGTCACGAGCTTCCTCGAGACGAGTGGAACCACGTCTACCTCCTGGAGATTGCGCACCCGGCACGCCGCCGCGGTGCTCTCGTCGCTCAAGTCCGCACGGGACAGTGGTTCCGAACGGGAGATATCAGAAGAGCTATCTCAGGTATTGCGTAGCTGCGACGTGATTCCCATAGCCTCGACGGGGGGGTACGAGAGGCCGATTCGGCGCGATCTCGTTACGCAAATCGCCGGAACGTCAATTACGAAGGTGGAGGACGCTCGTGATGCCGCGGCTTGCGTGCGTGTCGGTGGGCGCTCCGACGGCGTAGCGGCCTGGGCAGATCGCCCGCCGTCCGAGCGCGCGCCGCGCTGGGGGGCGTGCTCGGATTCCGACGTCGACGGTGCGTACCGCGAGCTGCGGGCGACGGTGGCGCGCGGCCTGGCCTATCGCACGGGGTCGTCCGACCTGGCCGAGGATCTGACCCAGGACGTCTTCGTCGACCTGCTCCTGGCATCGCGCTGCCGGCCTCCGGCGAACACCCGCGCGTGGCTCGCCCGGGTCGCCCAGCGTCGCGTTGCCGACACGATCGGCTCGGCCGTGCGCGAGCGCGCGGCGCGCGAACGCCTCGAGGCGTTCTCCCGCGGCGTCCCCGACGGTGTCCTCGATCGCGACGACCAGCTCTCGATCAGGGAGTGCCTTGCCCGGCTGCCCGAGCCGCAGCGGCAGATCCTGGCCCTCCGTCTGCAGCAGGGCCTCTCGTTCGCGCACTGCGGCAGGGTGCTCGGCATGGGCGAGGACGCCGCGCGCATGCGCTTCCGGCGCGCCCTGCATGCGCTGCGGCGCGAGCTCGGCCGGGCCGGGGTGGTGAGCCGATAAGCGCCCGCGGCCACGACCCCGAGCGCCGGGCCGCGATGCTCGAGGCGGCGCGCATCCTCGCGCGGCAGGACGCGCGCGAGAACGAGGCCGTCGTGCTGCGGATGCTCCGCGACCCCCGCAGCGGCATCGCCGAGGCGATGGTCGCGGCGCTGCTCGAGGCGCGGAGAGAGGCGGCGATCCCGCTCGTCCTGCGCTGCCTCGGCGAGCGCCGGTCGGAGGGCCAGCTGCTTCTCGAGGGCCTGCTCGAGAGCGAGCTCGACGGGCTCGACGTCCGCGGGAAGATCGTCTCCGTCCTGATCGACACCGACGACCGCAACGAGATCCTCGGCGCCCTGAGCGCGATCGGCTGGCTCGCACCGAGCGGCGGATTCCCTGGCTCCCCGGCGGCAATCGCCCGCGTGCAGAGCCTCAGCGAGAGCCCCGAGGATGCGGTGCGCATCCTCGCGCAGGCCGCCCTCACGGCGCTCGGCGTGCACTGACCGAGGTCGGCCGGATTGGCCAAGTGGCACTCGCCGTGAGTGTCACTTGGCCAACGCGGGTGGCGCAGTCGAAGACCTCCGGGCGCCGACCCCGCCCGTTCTTGTTGCTCGGTTCTCGAACCAGATCGGGTGGTGTCGGGTCCGCGAGGAGCCGCCCGGCGGACGGTGGTGCGTCCGCGTGCGAGCCGGCCCTGTGCCTTCTCAGTCGCCGCTGCACCGCTGATGAGCCCAAGTGGCACTCGCCGCGAGTGTCACTTGGCCAAGCGAGCCGGCGCCGACGCCGGCCGCGGACCGGCTGCGCCCTGGCCCGGCGCCCGGCTAGAGCGCGCCGGCGAGCGAGCCCACGAGCTCGCCGAGGGCGGCGACGCCGCCGCTCTCGAGGGCCGCGATCGCGGCCGAACCGACGATCACGCCGTCGGCGCCCGCGGCTCGCAGGTCGCCTACCTGCGCGGCGCTCGAGACGCCGAAGCCGCACAGCAGGGGGAGCGCTCCCGCGTGCACCCGCACGCGTTCGAGCAGGCCGGTCAGGCGCGCGACGTCGAGCTCCTCGCGCGCACCGGTCGTGCCGATCGCCGAGACGACGTAGATGAAGCCGCGGCTCGTGCGGCAGGCCATCGCGAGGCGCTCGTCGGCGCTCGTGAGCGAGATCAGCTGCACGAGGTCGATGCCGTTGCGCGCGGTCTCGGCCTGCAGATCGTCGCCGTCGTCGGGGGGCACGTCGGCGACGATCAGACCGGTCGCGCCGGCCGAGGCCGCGTCGGCGCAGAAGTGCGCGACGCCGTAGCGCTCCACGATCGCCGCGTAGGTCATCGGGATCAGCGGCACCGCGTCGCCGAGGCGAGCGCGCGTGGCGGCGAGCACCTCGAGGCAGCGCGGCGGGGTCATGCCCGCGGCCAGGGCGGCCTGGGCCGCGCGCTGGATCGTCGGCCCGTCGGCGAGCGGGTCGGAGAAGGGGATGCCGACCTCGATCGCCGTCGCACCAGCGGCGACGGCGGCGGCTGCCTGCTCCGGCAGGCCGTCGCCGGCCATCAGGTAGATCGCCAGCGCGGGCGTGCGCAGGTTCACCCGGCGCTCCGGCTCACGACGGTGTCGATGTCCTTGTCGCCACGGCCCGAGAGGCAGACCATGACGTCGGCGCCCGGCCCGAGCTCGCGTGCCAGCCGCTCGGCGGCGAAGAGCGCGTGGGACGACTCGAGCGCCGGGATGATGCCCTCGCTGCGACAGAGACGGTGGAACGACTCGAGCGCCTCGTCGTCGCTCACCCGCACGTACTCGGCCCGACCGCTCTCGGCCAGGTGCGCGTGCTCCGGGCCGACGCCCGGGTAGTCGAGCCCGGCCGAGATCGAGTGGCTCTCCGAGACCTGGCCCCACTCGTCGCACAGCACATAGGAGCGCGACCCGTGCAGCACCGACACGTGGCCGCCGCCGATCGACGCGGCGTGCAGGTCGGCGCCGTCGCCGCCGGCCTCGGCGCCGATCAGGCGCACGGGGTCGTCGCGGAAGGCGTGGAACGTGCCGATCGCGTTGGATCCTCCGCCCACGCACGCCACCACGGCATCCGGCAGGCGGCCGGCCTGCGCGAGCATCTGCGCGCGCGCCTCGCGCCCGATCACCGACTGCAACTCGCGCACGAGCGTGGGGTAGGGGTGCGGGCCGGCGGCCGAGCCGATCAGGTAGTGCGTCGTCTCGACGTTTGCGATCCAGTCGCGGATGGCCTCGTTCATGGCCTCCTTGAGGGTCGCCGTGCCGGACGTGACGGGCACGACGGTGGCGCCGAGCAGGTGCATGCGCGTGACGTTGGGCGCCTGGCGCCGCGTGTCCTCCTCGCCCATGTAGACGATGCACTCGAGCCCGAAGCGGGCGCACACCGTCGCGCTCGCGACGCCGTGCTGTCCCGCGCCCGTCTCGGCCACGATGCGCTGCTTGCCGAGCCGGCGCGCGAGCAGCGCCTGGCCGAGGGCGTTGTTGATCTTATGGGCGCCCGTGTGTGCGAGATCCTCGCGCTTGAGCCAGATGCGCGCGCCGCCCGTCTGCTCCGTGAGGCGCTCGGCGAGGTAGAGCGGAGTCTGGCGACCCACGTAGTCGCGCGAGAGCGCCGCGAGCTCGGTCGCGAAGGACTCGTCGACGAGCGCGTCGGCGAGCGCGATCTCGAGCTCGTCGAGTGCCGCCATGACCGTCTCGGGCACGAAGCGCCCGCCGAAGCGGCCGAAGCGACCGAGCGCATCGGGTGCGTGCAAGACATCGAGGCCGTGCTCAGCCGTGCTCATCCCGCCTCCTTGGCCGCGGCGACGAAGCGCCGCAGGCGTTCGTGGTCCTTGATCCCCGCGGCGCTCTCGACGCCGCTCGCGCAGTCGACGCCGTAGGGGCGCACCTCGCGCACCGCCTGCGCCACGTTGTCCGGATCGAGACGCCCGGCGAGCAGCAGCTGCCGGCCGGAAACGAGGCCACTGGCCATGCGCCAGTGCGCGTACAGCGACTCGACGTCGCGCGTCTCGCCCCACGGCCGGTCGTAGATCACCGGCACGCCCGCCGGCACGCCCGAGAGATCGCCGTCCCGCACGCCGCGGATCGCGCGTGCGCCGAAGTGCTCGATCACGGCGAGCGGCTCGGAGCCGTGCAGCTGCACGCGGTCGAGGCCCACGGACTCGACGAGCTCGTCGATGCGCTGCGGATCCTCGTCGACGAACACGCCGACGAGCGGCACCTCTGCGGGCACGACCGCACGCACGCGGCGCGCCTGCTCCTCGCTCGCGGCGCGCGGGCTGGGCGCCCAGAAGACGACGCCGATCATGTCGGCGCCGGCCGCGATGGCCGCGGCGGCGTCCCCGGGACGCGTGACGCCGCAGATCTTGACGACCGTCACCGCGTCACCGCACGAGCGCCGGCAGCAGGCCGGGATCGCGCATGAGCGCCGTGCCGACGAGCAGGGCGTCAGCGCCCGCTTCGCGCACGGCCCGTGCGTGATCCGGCGTCTCGATGCCCGACTCGGCGATCCGCAGCAGGCCGCGAGGGAGTCGGCGGAGCAGCTCGATCTGGCGCCCGCGGTCGATCTCGAGCGTGCCCAGGTCGCGCGCGTTGACGCCGATGATGGGGGTTCCGAGGTCGAGCGCGCGCTCCAGTTCCTGGCCGTCGTGCACCTCGACGAGCGCCTCCATCTCGAGATCCTCGGCGGCCTGGATGAGGTCGACCGCGAGGCTGTCCTCGACCAGCGCGAGCAGCACCAGGATCGCGTCCGCGCCGTGCACGCGCGCCTCGGTCACCTGCCAGACGTCGACGAAGAAGTCCTTGCACAGGACGGGCACGTCGACGACCGCGCGCACGGCGGCGAGATCGGCGTACGACCCGCCGAAGTCGCGTGCCGAGGTGAGCACGGAGATCGCAGCCGCGCCGCCCTCGGCGTAGTGCCGGGCCACCGTCGCGGGATCCGCGTCCGGCGCGATCGCGCCCTGGGAGGGCGACGAGCGCTTGACCTCGGCGATCACGGACTTCGCACCGGTGTGCAGCAGCGAGGCCGCGAGCGAGCGCGTCTCGCGGCGCTCCTCCAGCTGCTCGCGCGTCCACGCTCCGATGCCCTCGAGATAGCTCATGCCAGGTCCTTCCCCGCGGCGCGCAGCGCCGACACGGTCGCCATTGCCGCTCCGGAGCGCAGTGCCTCGCGCGCCTGCTCCACACCTTCGCCGAGATCGGCCGCGCGCCCCGCCACCACCAGGGCCGCGGCGGCGTTGAGCGCGGTGGCGTCGGCCGCCGGCCCGGACTCGCCCGAGAGCACGGCGAGCGCGATCTCGGCGTTGCGCTGCGGATCGCCTCCGGCGAGGTCGGAGAGCGCGCACAGCTCGATGCCGATCTCGCGCGCGTCGAGCTCGCTCAGCGTCACCCCCCCGCCGCGCACCGTCGCGACCGTCGTCGCGCCGCACGGGGAGAGCTCGTCGATCCCCGGCTGGCCGTGTACGACCATGCCGTATTCGCACCCGAGCGCCGCGAGTGCGTGCGCCATGGGCTCGACCCACTGCGGCGCGTAGACGCCGATCAGCTGACGCCGTGCACCGGCGGGGTTGGTGAGCGGCCCGAGCAGGTTGAAGACCGTTCGCACGCCGAGCGAGCGGCGCACGGGGCCCGCGTGGCGCATCGCCGGGTGGTGATCGGGCGCATGCAGGTAGCCGAAGCCGTAGCGCTCGATCATCTCCGCGGCCTGCTCGGGCGTGAGCGCGATCGGGATGCCGAGCGCCTCGAGCATGTCGGCCGAGCCCGATCGCGACGAGGCGGCGCGGTTGCCGTGCTTGGCGACGGCGCAGCCGCAGGCGGCCGCCACGAGCGCCGCGGTGGTGGAGATGTTGAACGTGCCGGCGCCGTCGCCTCCGGTGCCCGCGGTGTCGACGAGGTCGTCGCGCACGGCCCGCACCGGGACGACGTGGGCGCGCATCGCACGGGCCGCACCGACGAGCTCGTCGATCGTCTCGCCCTTGGCGCGCAGCGCGACCAGGAGGCCCGCGATCTGCGCCGGGTCCGCCTCGCCGCGCATCACGAGCCCGACCACGGCCTCGGTGTCGCCGGCGCTCAGCGCATCGCCCGCGAGCAACCGGTCGATCGTCTCGGAGATCACGCCGCACCTCGCATGGCGAGGAAGGTGCGCGCGATCACGTCGCCCGCCGGCGTGAGCACCGACTCGGGGTGGAACTGCACGCCGTGAAGGTGCGGGATGTCGCGGTGGCGCACGGCCATGACCTCGCCGTCGCGGTCGCGCGCGGTGGCGATCAGTACCGCCGGGAGCGGCTCGATCGCGGCCAGCGAGTGGTAGCGGCCGGCCTCGAAGTGCACCGGCAGACCCTCCAGCAGCTCGTCTTCGGCGATACGGTCGACCTCCCCGACCTTGCCGTGCATCAAGCGCCGCGCGCGCTCCACGACGCCGCCGTAGACCTCGACGATGCACTGGTGCCCGAGGCA
>CAZYYP010000127.1:0-9987 GCA_964651695.1 uncultured Gaiellales bacterium
GCGCGGCTCTTGCCGAAGCTCATGACCTTCGAGCCGCCGCCCTGCATCTGGTTGATGAGGAAGATCCAGAGGCCCAGGAAGAGGACGAACGGCAGGATGCCGAGCAGCAGGCTCGTCCACTCGTTGCCGCCCACGCCCGTGAACTCCATGCTGTCACCGGGCACGCCGGCCTTGACGAGCGTGTTGACGAGATTGTCGGCGCCGTTGCCGGTGCGCGGGTAGCCGGCGCTGAATTTCGAGCCGTTCTCGACCCAGCTGACCTTGTAGCTCGTCTGGTTGAACTTGACCTGGTCGATCTGGGTCGGGTGCTGTTGGGCCTCCGCGACGAGCGTGCCCCAACCGGCCTTCTTGGTGGGCGTGCTCGAGCCACCGAAGTGGAACATGCTCTGTGCCACGTAGACGAGCACGAACACGACCAGGATCGGAAGAGCGACAGTCTTGAACGTCCGGTTCACAGAATCCTCGGGGAGTCGGGCCCCGGCGCGCAGCCGGGTAAGGGGCCGCTCGATTGGCACGGCGGCCCTGCAAAGAGCTTAGCACGGAGCTTTTCCCCCGCTCTGCGCAGGGAACCGCCGTAACCCAGTCTCAAAGGGAGAGTCGCGACTCGTCGATGGTCGCGACGTAGGGCAGGCCGCGGAACTGCTCGTCCGCATCGAGGCCGAACCCGACGACGAAGCGGTTGGGGATCTCGAAGCCGACGTAGCGGCAGGCGATGTCGACCTCGCGGCGATCCGGCTTGGCGAGCAGCGCGCAGATCTCGAGCGATGCCGGGCCGCGCGATGCGAGGCTGCCGACCAGGTAGGAGAGCGTCAGCCCCGAGTCGACGATGTCCTCGACGACGAGCACGTGACGGCCTGCGATCGGAGCATCGAGATCCTTGAGGATGCGCACGACGCCGGAGCTCTCGGTGCCCGAGCCATACGAGGAGATCGCCATGAAGTCGATCGCGCACGGGATGGTGATCGCGCGCAGGAGGTCCGAGACGAAGATCACGGCGCCCTTGAGCACGGCCACGAGCAGCGGGTCGAGGCCCGCGTAGTCGCGCGACACCTGCGCGCCCAGGTCGTGGATGCGCGCGCGCAGCTCGTCCTCGGTGATGAGGACGCCCTCGATCAGCCCATCGGGATCGGCGGAGCGGGTCAGCATGCGGTGATCGTGAGCACGAGTCCAGTCGGTCGGCGCTGTGCCGTGGCGACGGCGATGCCCGGAAGCGCGACCGGCTCCCCGTGCACAGCGACGACAGGGTAGCGAGAGCGCTCGCTGCGCGGCACGCGCGCCTCGAGCAGCATGCGCGCGATCGTCCGCCGCGCGCCCGGCAGGCGCTCGCCCTCGCGCGCTGCGCGCACGACGAGATGCGGCGCCAGCGCGGCATCGAGCGCCATCGCCCCCTCCCCGCGCTCGCAACGCACGACCGTCGCGCCGTAGGCGGTCTCCCCGGGCACCGCGAGCGCGACCTCGCGCGCGGGCGGCCGATCATCACCCGGGCTCACGATCGCGATGCGCCCGTAGCGGCGCTCGGCGACGCGGCCGGCACCGAGCGGCACCGAGCCGGCGCCCGAGCGCGCGCGGGCGAGCGCGATCACGCGCTCGGCCGCCACGGGCCGCGGTGCGGGGAAGCCCGCGATGCGGCGCAACGCCCGTCGCACCACGGCCGCCGGCGCGGCGGCGACGGCCGTGGTCGCGAGCTCGCCGCCGCCCGCGAGCAGGCCCGCAGCGATCGCATCGAGTGCGGCCTCGTCCTCGGCCAGCAGCTCGGCGGTGCGCAGGAGGTTGGCGTCGGCGGAGGGGTGGAGCGAACGGAATGCGGGCAGCAGGTCGTGGCGCACGCGGTTCCGCGCGTGCAGCCGGTCGTCGTTCGAGGAGTCCTCGCGCCAGGGGATCCCGGCCGCGCGCAGCGCCGCACGCACCTCGCCCCGGCCCAGCTCGAGCAGCGGGCGCACGCGCCCGGCGCCGTCGGCGGCGGGCAGGGCCGTGAACGCGGCGCTGCCCGGGGAGGCGGCCAGGCGGTAGAGGATCGTCTCCACGCGGTCGTCGCGCGTGTGCCCGGTCGCCACGGCGCGCCCGGCGCGCAGGGCGAGCGCGGCCTCGCGCCTGCGCGCCCGCGCGCGCGCCTCCAAGCCGGGTCCCGCGCTGACCGCCCCGCCGGCCTCGCGGTGCGGCACCCCGAGCGCCGCCGCGAGCGCGCGGCACGCGCGGGCGTCGCCCGCGCTCTCGCGGCCGCGGAGCGCGTGCGCGACGTGCAGCGTCTCCACGGGGTGGCCGAGCGCGCACAGGACGTGCGCGAGCAGCGTCGAGTCCGCTCCGCCCGAGACGAGCGCGAGCACCGGCTCGCCCGGTGCGAGCAGGCGGGCGCGGGCGATCGCGTCGCCGACGCGCCCGATCAGCCGATCGTCGAGCGCCATCCGGCCGCCAGCCGTCCCGCGTAGGTGGTGCCGAGCTCGATGTAGCGCGCGTGCAGCCGCTCGGCCTCGTCGTCGTCTCCGGCAGAGGTGGCCGCGCGCATCCGCCGCTCGACGTCCCCGAGGCGCAACTCGAAGCGGCCGCGCAGCGCCTCCTCGCGGCTCAGCTCGCCGGCGCGGCCCGCCAGCGCGTAGGCGCGCGGGCGCCACACGCGCAGGAGCTCCGCCATGCGGGCCTCGGATGCGGCCGCGCGCTCGAGGCGTGCGAGGCCCTCGCGCGCGGCCGGCTTCAGCTGGTCGTGGTCCCAGACCGGGTCGCCGCCGTGCGGACAGGGACCGAGCGCCTCGGCCGCGCGTGCGTGAATCCCGGGAGCGTCGAAGGCGAGCGCAAACCCCTCGGCGCCCAGCACGGCGAGGCGCAGCAGACCGCTCTCGAGCGGGGTGCGCGCGAGATCCACCTCACCACCGCAGTCGGGGCACGTGTACGGCACGCACGGCACCGTACGGCCCCTGGACGCGGAGGGCTACTTCTTGTAGCGGAAGGTGGCGCGCCCGATCAGCTTGCCGAAGGTCGCGGAACCCGCCTTGCCGCCCACGGCCGGCCAGACGTACCAGACGTAGGTGCCCGGCTTGAGCTTGCCCTTGGGGATGCGGTAGGACGCCTTGGTGGGCCAGCCCACCAGGATGCGCTTGCCCTTCACGTAGACCTGCACGTTGTAGTACGTCGTGCCCTTGAACGCCTTCCACGTGAGCAGCGGCGAGGCCGTGCGGATGACGCTCCCGGTGAGCGGGCGCAGCGGGATCAGCGCGGCGAGCTTGACGATGGTGCGCACCGGCTCGGGCGACACGTTGCCGCTGCGGTCGTAGGCGTAGACCGCGAAGTAGCCCGTCTGGCCGGCGCGCAGCTTGACCGTCGCGCTCGTACCGAGCCCGTGGTAGACGTCCTTGCCGTCGGCCGGCACCTTCGGTGCGTGCTGCAGGTTGAGGATGACGACCACGCGGTCGAGGTCGCCCGCCGTGGGATTGACCCAGTGCAGCGTGACGGCGATGTTCGTCGCCGGCGCCTTGGCCTTCGCGCGCGTCGTCGTCAGCTTGGTCGGCGCCAGGGGGGGCGTCGTGTCCAGGATGACGACACCCGGAACCGTGCCGATGAGCGAGACGTTGCCGGCGGCGTCGCGAGCGAAGAAGCTGTACGCCCAGGTGCCGGACGACGCAGTGGCATCGGCGCAGCCCGGCGTCGCCGGGGCGCACACCGAGACGCCGTCGGAAGCTCCCGGCGGCGTGGCGCCGCTCGCGCGTCGCACCGCGTAGCCCGCCACGCCCGAGAGGGCATCCGTGGCTGCGGGCCAGGCCAGCAGCACGCTGCCGTTCGCCTGCAGCTGCGCGGTCGGAGCACCACCGGTCACCGGGGGCGTGCGGTCGAGCATGACCTTGAACGACGCCGAGAGCACCCCCGGGTGGGAAGCGGCGTCGATCGCCATCACGGCGTAGTCGTGCAGCCCCTCGGCGGCCGTGGTGTCCGTGTAGGTGAGCGCCGGCGTCGCCGTCGACGCGAGCAGGACCCCGTCGCGGTAGACGTCGTAGTGGGCGACGGCGAAGGTGACGGGCGGCGCCCAGGTCAGGACCGGGGCCGCCGCGGTCGGTGTGACCGCCGCGAGGGTCTGCGGAGCGCTCACTGCGGTCGAGTCGACGAGCACCGCCACCGCATTCGAGGCGACGAAGTTCCCGGCCGCGTCGTAGGCGCGCACGGTGTAGGACGACGTCGCATGGTCGGGGGCGGCCTTGTCGGCGAATGCGAGCACCTGGCCGGCTGCGACGGTGCCGATCACCGTCGCGCCGCGCAGCACGTCGTAGCGCGAGAGCAGGATCGCGTCGTGCGCCGCCGTCCAGCTCAGCGTCGGGCTGCCGGCGACGGTCGGCGGACCCGTGAGCACGGGCGCGATGTCGGGGACGGTGTTGTCGACCGTGACCTGGATCACGGCGGAGAAGCCGATGTTCCCGGCGTTGTCGGTGATCTGGGCGCGCAGGAAGTCCGGCCCGTCGCCGACGGCCGCCGGCGTCGTGCTCCACACCTGCGGGAAGCCGGCGCCGGCCGTGACGGCGGCGCCGATCGCGACGAAGGTGCCGGCGGCGGCCGGGGCGCGCTGGTACTGGACGCTGCGGATGCCGCTCGCGTCGGCGGCGGTCGCGGTCAGCGCGACGGTGGTGCCGTGCACGTAGGCGTTGACGAGCGGCGCGGTGATCGCGCCGGTCGGCAGCGTGTTGTCGACGACCACGGTCGCGGGCACCGAGGGCGCCGAGACGTTGTTGGACGGATCCGTTGCGACATTGCAGATGGAGTAGGTGCCGTCGGGCACCGACGCCGAGTTCCACGGACTCGTGATCGTGGGGGAAAGTGCCGTGCAGCCGGCCGTGTCGAGGTGCAACGCGTTCGTCGCGGTGTTGTCGTTGCTCGACGCGGTGATCGTGACCGCGCCGTGCACCGGGTTCGGGGATCCCACCACGGGGGTGTTCGCGATAGGCGCCGTGGTGTCGACGTTGACGGTCACCGTGAGGCCATTGCTGTAGGCCACGAGGTCGGTGCTCCCCCCGACCACCAGACCGTCGTTGTCCGCCTCGACGTAGTAGCAGTACGTGCCGTTGGCGACGCCCGACTCGGTGTAGGTCGTATCGGCCGCGCCCACCGCGGTCGACGCCGCGCCGCCGATCGGCGTCGCGCTACAGGCGCCGGTCGCCCGCCACACCGCCTGCGTCGTCGGCGGATCGGTCGCCGAGGGGCTCCAGTTGATGGTCACCGTGCTCGCCAGCGGGGTGCTCCCGAGCGTGGGCGTCGAACCGGCGGTTGCCGCATGAGCGGTCGCGGGCACCATCACCGCGACGATCGCGGCGATGGCCACGAAGATGTGACGTCGGGCCATGCCTGAATTCCTCCGATACATGCAGCTTCCTGCACGGCTTCTGCCGCCGCGGCCACCGTACCGCGGGAATCGGATGCGTCGGAAGCCCCTGACCTTCGATCCGCCCCAAGACCGCCCATTCGGGGGGGCCGACGGGGCGAAGCACTCACCCGAGGTAGGTGAAGGTGCTCTTCCCGATCAGGGTGCCGTAGTGCGCCTTGGCCTTCACGCCCAGGCCGGGCCAGACGTACCAGGTGTACTTCGCGCCGCGCTTGAGCTTCGCCTTCGGCAGTTGCAGGGCGTGCCCGGCGGGCCAGGAGGCGAGCACCCGCTTCGAGCCGGCGAAGAGCTGCACGTTGTAGTACCGGGCGCCCTTGACGACGGGCCAGCTGAGCTTGACGGCGCCGTGCACCTTGGCCTTGGGCGCCGGCCCGAAGGGGCTCGCCGGAGCGATCGTCGCGCGCACCGAGGCGGGCGTCGAGGCGTTGCCGACGCGGTCGTAGGCGACGACCACGAACCAGCGCGATGCACCCGCCGCGAGCGTTGTCGTCGCCTTCGTGCCCTTGCCGGAGTAGACGCGCTTGGCGGCCGTCTGCGCGGACGGCTTGCGCACGGAGGCCGTGATCTCGACATGATCGAAGTCCTTGTCGGCCGGGTTCTTCCAGGTCAGCGTGACCGTGCGACCCGAGATCTTCGCGCTCAGCCCCTTGACGGCGGCGGGCGGCTTCACATCGGTCACCGGACCGTTGGGGACGGCCGTGACGACGGCGGGCGCCGAGCGGTTGAGCGCCTCGTCGAGCGCAAACAGGCCGAACGTGTAGGTCGCCCCGTTCGTGAGACCGGTGGCCGTGCACGAGGTCGACGCAACGACGATCGATCCGCAGACGCGCGTGCCGTCGGTATCGCTCGCGGGCGCGGCGGCTCCGGGCTTGGCGACCAGGACGTAGCCGGCGACGTCGTCGCCCGCCGCGGCCCAGCGCAGGGCGACGGTGGTGTCGCCCGGCGTGGCGGCGAGTCCCGTCGGCGCGGCCGGCGCGAGCTGGTCGCGTGCGGTCACCGGCGCCGAGACGCCGGCGGCCGACGTGTTGCCGGCGCCGTCGACGGCGAAGACCGCGTAGGTGTAGAGCTTGCCGTTGAGCGCCGTCGAATCGGTGCACGAGGTCACGAGGCCCTGGCAGACGGCATCGCCGTCGGCGACCGTCGCGGGCGCGACCGAGGACAGCGCGCGCCGCACGACGTAGCGCGCGACGCCCGATCCGATGCCGTCGCTCGAGGCCGCCCAGCTGATCGAGATCGAGCCGTCGAGCGCCGCGCTCGCGCCCGTCGCGCCCGGCGCGGTGGGCGCCGTCGTGTCGTACATGACGGCGACCGGCGCGGACGCGATCCCGACCTGCGCGTCACCCGAGCTCGCCGCGACGATCTGGTAGGTGTAGCTGCCGTTGAGGAGACCGACCTGGCTGTCGGTGAAGGTCGTCCCGATCACGTCCTGCAGGAAGGCGCCGGCGCGGTAGATCTTGTAGTGGTCGACGGTGAAGCCGGGCGACGGCGGCGCCGTCCACGACAACTGCGGGCGCTGGGTGGTCGGCGTCGCCCCGGCGGCGACCGAGGCGGGCGTCGTCGCTCCCGAGCCGTCGACGAGGACCGAGAGCGCTGCGGAGGCCGGCGACGTGTTGCCGGCCTTGTCGACGGCCTTGACCGTGTAGCTGTAGGAGGTCGGCGTCGGCGGCACCGTCAGCGCGCTGTCGCTGAAGGTGTACGAGCTCAGGGCCGTGTCCAGGACCGTGCCGACGAGCGTGGCGCCGCGCCAGACCTCGTAGTGGTCGGTGCCGGAGAGCGCGTCGGTCGCAGCGTTGAACGTGATGGTGGGCGCGGCCGAGACGGCCGGCAGGCCGATCGGCGCAGGCGACGGGGCAGGCGGGGGGGTGTTGTCGATGACGACGGTGGTCGCCGTGTCCGCGAGTTGGTTGCCCGCGACGTCGGTCGCGAGTGCGTGGACCTCGTACGTCCCGTCGGTCAGCAGCGCCGTGTTGAACGACGCAGGCCCGTAGGGCGCCGTCGTATCCGGGGCGCCGATCGGCGTGAACGCCCCCGTCGAGCCGAGCCGGTACTCGAACGCCACCGACGCCACGCCGGAGCCGGCGTCGGTCGCCGTCGCCGACAGCGACAGCGTCCCATGTACCTTCGCAGAGGTCGCCACGCCGCTCAGCACAACCGCCGGCGCCGTGTTGTCGACGAGCACGCCCGTCGCGGTGTCGACCGCGGCGGGGTTGCCCACATTGTCCGTCGCGATGGCATGGATCTCGTAGGTCCCGTCGGCGAGCAGCGCCGTGTTGAGCGACACGGGCCCGTAGGGCGCCGTCGTATCCGGGGCGCCGATCGGCGTGAACGCCCCCGTCGAGCCGAGCCGGTACTCGAACGCCACCGACGCCACGCCGGAGCCGGCGTCGGTCGCCGTCGCCGACAGCGACAGCGTCCCATGTACCTTCGC
Organism: uncultured Gaiellales bacterium; assembly: GCA_964651695.1. Classification (GTDB taxonomy): domain Bacteria; phylum Actinomycetota; class Thermoleophilia; order Gaiellales; family JALYLC01; genus JALYLC01. The sequence continues at coordinate 7,785 of CAZYYP010000127.1, forward strand.
GGAGGTCGCCACGCCGCTCAGCGTGACGCTCGGCGGCGTGGTGTCGACGAGCACGCCCGTCGCGATGTCGGCGGTCGTATTGCCCGCGCCGTCGGTCGCCACCGCTTCGATCTGGTACGTGCCGTCCCCCAGCAGGAGGGTGTTGAGGGGGACCGGCCCGAACGGAGCGGTCGTGAGCGGAGAGCCGATCGGCGTGAACGCCCCGGACGACCCGAGCCGGTAGGCGAACGCGACCGAGGACAGGCCCGAGCCGCCGGTATCGGAGGCCGTCGCCGAGAGCGACAGCGTGCCGGTCACGTGCGCGCCGGTCGACACGCCGCCGAGCGTGACGCTCGGATGCGTGTTGTCGATGACCACTCCGGTCGCGGTGTCGGTAGCCGTGTTGCCGGCCGCGTCGGTCGCGATCGCATGGATCTCGTAGCTCCCGGTCGGGAGCCCCGAGGTCGTGAACGACGCCCCGTAGGGCGCGCTGGTATCCGGCGAGCCGATCGGGGTGAACGCCCCGCTCGAGCCGAGCCGGTACTCGAACGCCACCGACGCGACGCCCGAGCCACCCGTGTCGCTCGCGCTCGCCGAGAGCGCGAGCGAGCCGCCGACGACGAGGTCGCCATTCGCGACGCCGCCCAGGGTCACCGACGGATCCGTCGTGTCGACGGTCGCTTGCGCCGCGGTGCCGTAGCCGAGCCCGTCGTCCTGCACGTAGTAACACCACACGCCGTCGCCCGGGGCGTCCGACAGCGAGGAGGCGAGGGTCGCGCCGGCGTCCAGCAGGATCTGCGTCTGACCGCCCATCGGAAGCGCGGAGCACGCGCCCGGGGCCCGGAACACGGTCTGGGTCGCAGCCGCGGTCACGTCCCACGAGAGCTGGACCGGGGTCGCATAGGCACTGGACGTGACGGAGACCGTCGCGGCGTTGGCGGTCGCCGGGAGCAGGACGACCGCGAGAGCGGCGATGGAGGCGAGCAGGCGTGTGCGCATGTCAGATCCCTGCGAGCAAGAGGATGAGGAGCGAGAGCGAGGCGGTGACGAACCCGAGGCCGCGGCGCGAGGCGACCACGGCGCCGATGCCGAGCAGTGCGGCGCAGGCGCCGAGCATGAGCGCCGGCAGCGGGAAGGAGGACCCGCCGGAGCCGGCGGTGGCGGTGACGGTCGCCGCGGAGGCTGCCGCGAGCCTCCCCGCCGGCACGGCGCCGATCGAGCGCGCGACGGAGCCGGCGAGCAGGTCGACCGCGTTGGTGCGCTGCGCGGCGGCGAGCTGGGCGCGCAGGACCGCCTCGCTGTGGCGCTGCGCGGCGGCGAGGATCTGCACCTGGTGGCGGTGCCGCCGCAGCGCGGCCGCCTTGCGGGCGGTCGCCTGCTTCTTCGCGCGCAGGGCGGCGGCGCGCTCGGCGGCCGTCGGCCCGCTCGGGGTGACCTTCGCCGGCGGGGTGTACCTCGGAGCGGTCGGCGTGGATGTGCGCGTCGTCGTCGTGGCGGGCGGGGTCGTCGTGTGCGCGGGCGTCGCCGCGACCGGGTTCGGGTTCGACGGAGCGGCGAGGGGCGCAGGCGTCGGATCGGCGGCGCTCGCCGCGACGGGCGCGAGCAGGGCGAGCCCGAGGAGGAACGCGAGCGGGCGGCTGGGGAGGCGAGGCGTCACGCCTCTCGGGATACCTGCCGCGCTGCCCGGTCACCACCCCACTGGGGGTGTCTTGCGATACCTCGAACGAGATATCGCCGGCGCGCCTAGACGACGGGGGTGAGCGCTCCCGGGCGGTGCCGTACGAGGCGGACGACCAGGAACGCCTCGGCCGCAGCCAGGAACGCGAGCAGCGCGAGCTTCCAGGCCGGCGTCGGCGGCGTGTGCGAGCGGAGGCGGTCGCCGACGGCGACGATCGCGAGCGGCGTCGGCGGGGGCGGGGGCGGCGTGGTCACTTTGTCCGTGGGAGTGACCACCACGACACCCGACTGGTCGCGACCACCGAGGATCGTCACGGGCTTCTCCGGTGGAGTGGTCGTCCCGGTGGTGCCGGTGGTGCCCGTCTTCCCGGTGGTGCCCGTCGTCCCGGTGGTGCCCGTCGTCCCGGTCGCGCCCGTCGTGCCCGTCGTCCCGGTCGTGCCGGTGGTCCCCGCCGTCGATCCCGGACTCGAGCTGGTACCCGTCGGCGTGGTCGTCTTCGCCGGTGGCGTCGTCACCGGCGCCTTGGTGGTGACGGGCGCCTTGTGC
>CAZYYP010000128.1:0-9956 GCA_964651695.1 uncultured Gaiellales bacterium
CGTGGGACACGCTCTGTTTCGCGAGCGACTACCCGCACTGGGACTACGACGAGCCCGCCCAGACGCTGCGCAGCCTGCCCGCCGAGTGGCGCGAGAACGTGGCCTGGCGCAACGCCGCGGAGTTCTACCGGCTGCCCGTCCCGGCGGTCGTCTAGCCATGGCGACGACGGTCACACGGGAGGCGCGCCTCCCGCTCGCCGACGCGCCCGCCGAGGGCGAGCGCCGTCTCGTCGACCTCGCCGGCCACCGCGTCGGCGTCTTCCGCCTCGGCGGCGGGTACTTCGCGCTGGCCGACCGCTGCCCGCACCGCGGCGCGCCGCTCTGCTCGAGCGGCGAGGTCGTGAATGCCGTCGAGGGCGTCGGCGAGGAGCGCCGCGTGACGCGCGCGGCGGCACTCGTGCGCTGCCCCTGGCACAAGTGGGATTTCGACATCGCGAGCGGCCGCTGCGAGGTCGACGCCCGCCTGCGGGTGCGTCGCTACCCGGTGCGGGTCGAGGGCGACGAGCTGGTCGTCAGCCTCGACGCAGCCCCGGGCGCGGGCTGAGCCGGGGGAGGTCGCTCGCGCAGACCTCCTGCACGAGCTCCGTGAACGCAGCCAGCACCTGCGTGCGCCGGCGCTCGGGGTGCCAGGCGAGCGCCAGGATGCGCTCGCCGAAGACACCGTCGAGCGCGAGCGGGACGAGCGTGCCGGCCGGGTCGACGATCAGGCGCGGGACGATCGCAGCGCCCACGCCCGCCGCCACCAGCGAGCGCACGGTGTCGCTGTCGTCGGAGCGCATGATCACGTTGAGCTCGTAGCCGCGCTCGCGCACGCTGTCCTCGATGCCCGTCCACGACTTCCAGGCGATCAGCGGCAGCTGGGCGATCTCGCCGAGGCTCGGGGCCGTCGCGTCGGCCGCGAACGGCGAGTCCGGGGCGACGAGCAGCACGAAGGGATCGCGCAACAGCTCGATCGCGGTGAGCGGGCCCGCGGGCATGGGCAGCGTCACGAACGACGCATCGAGGCTGCCCTCCTCGAGGTCGCGCACGAGCGAGAGATCCTCGACGGACTCCGTGAGGTGCACGCGCACGCGGGGGAACCGCTGCGCGAAGCGGCGCAGGACGTGCGGCAGGATGCTCGTGCTGGCACTCTGGTAGGTGCCGAACCGGAACGTGCCCTCGACGCCCTCGGCCAGGCCGTCGAGGTCGTCGTAGGCGAGCTTGACGCGGCGGATGAGCGCCTCGGCGTGGCGATGCAGGATCTCGCCGGCCTCGGTCAGGTGCGCCGCCTCCGTGCCGCGAGGGCGCTCGATCAGCCGCCTGCCGACGAGCTTCTCGAGTGTCGCCATCTGATGGCTCACGGCCGACTGCGTGTACCCGAGCCGGCGTGCCGCGCGCGTGAACGAGCGCTCCTCTGCCACCGTCTCGAAGGCGACGAGGTGCCGCAGCGCGAGTGCCCCCACCCGATCGAAATCGCTCATACCCGCACGGTACGCGACGGGCCCTGCGACTACCGTGCTGCCGGATGCTCCTCGACGACCCCCTCGACCCGCGCGTGCGCGAGTACGCGCATCTCCGCGCGGCGACGCTCCGGCTGCGCGCCGAGGGGCCCGAGGGTGCGCGCGACGGCATCTTCATCGCCGAGGGCGAGCTCGTGATCGAGCGCGCCGTGCGCCTCGGCTATCGCATGCGCTCGCTGCTCCTGCTCGAGCAGCGGCTCGCGCGCTTCGGGCGCCTCGCGCCCGACGGAGTGCCCGTGTATGCGGCGACCGGCGAGCTGATGCGCTCGATCACCGGCTTCGACGTGCACCGCGGCGTCATGGCCGCGTTCGACCGCAAACCATTGCCGGGAGTCGCCGAGCTCGTGCGCGACGCGCGACGCGTCGTCGTGCTCGAGGACGTCAACAACCACACCAACGTCGGCGCCATCATCCGGAGCGCGTCCGCGCTCGGCATCGACGCCCTGCTGCTCGATCCGGGGAGCTGCGACCCGCTCTACCGCCGCTCGCTGCGGATCTCGATGGGAGAGGCGCTGAGCCTGCCGCACGCGCGCACGGACGCACTGCCCGCGGGACTCGCGCCGCTGCGGGCGGCGGGGTTCCGGCTGGTGGCGCTGACGCCGGCGACGGATGCCGCCGACATCGCGAGCGTCGCGCCCGCCGCGGGCGATCGCCTCGCGCTGATGCTCGGCACGGAGGGCCCGGGCCTCTCGGACGCCGTGCTCGCGGAGGCCGACCTGCTGGTGCGCATCCCGCTGGCGGCGGGCGTCGACTCGCTCAATGTCGCGGCAGCCGCCGCGATCGCGTTCTACGCTCTGCGCCCGTGATGCGCCGAAACCTCACCCGGCTCGCCCTGGCGGCAGTGCTCGCCGCCCTTGCACCCGTGGCGAGGGCGGCGGCCGGCGACCATTCGAAGGTGCGGTTCACGAGCGCGGGCCAGGCCAAGCCGGCGGAGGGGCGCCTCATCGAGGCTCTCGTGAGCAGGATTCGCGTCTGAGGGGGCTGCGCGGCCGACCTCGCATAGGCTCGGGGTCGTGGAAACCTTCGCCGTCACCGCCATCGCCTACGTCGCGTCCCCGCGCACCGAGCCCGTCGACGACGACTGGGCCGGCATCGAATCGACGATCGAGCTGACCGCCGATTTCGGTCCCGACGCACTGCGCGGTCTCGGCGAGTTCAGCCACATCGAGGTCGTCTACGTCTTCCACCTCGTCGACGCGGCCTCGATCACGAGCGGCGCGCGCTGCCCGCGGGGCAACACCGAATGGCCCGAGGTCGGCATCTTCGCGCAGCGCGCGAAGGCGCGGCCGAACCGTCTCGGCGTCTCGTTCTGCGAGCTGCTCGGCAGCGAGGGCACGACGCTGCGCGTGCGCGGTCTCGACGCGGTCGACGGAACGCCCGTGCTCGACATCAAGCCGTGCATGCGCGAGTTCGCGCCGCGCGGCGAGGTGCTCGAGCCCGCCTGGGCCGAGGAGCTCATGGCGGACTACTTCTAGGGGCCCGTCTCAGCTGAGACGGGCCCTAAGAGGTTCTCAGGAGGCGCTCGAGGCTGTCGAGGCACCCGCGCCAGCCGCGGCCATGCGAATCGCGCGCCGCCTCGCTCTCGTGGTCGCGCTGCTCGAGGACGACGCGCGTCCCGGCTCCCTCGGCGACGAAGTCGACGCTGACGACGGTCACGCCGCCGTCGGGCGCGCGGTAGCCGGGCGACTCCCACCTCCACGTGTACACCAGACGACGCGGCGGCTCGACCTCGAGATACTCGCCGATGACGGTGCGCACGATGCCATCCGTGCCCTGCATCGAGAGGCGGTAGGCGCCGCCCGGGCGCAGGTCGACCGTGGCCTCCGGCGTCGTCCAGCCGGGCTCGGCCGCCCACCAGCGGCGCAGCAGGGCCGGGTCCGTCCAGGCCGCGAAGACGCGCTCGGGCGGCGCATCCAGCAGCCGCTCGAGGTGCAGGACCCGCGGGTTCTCCGTCACGCGCGCCGTTCCTCGTCGAGCATCGCCTCGATCGTATCCAGCTTCGAGTTCCACATCCGTCGCTGCTCCTCGAGCCAGTCGGCGGGAGCCGCGAAGCTCGGCGCGGCAAGCTGGAGCCGGTGCGTGCGGCCTTCGACGGCGCGTGTCACGAGCCCCGCGTCCTCGAGCACGCGCACGTGCTTGGTCACAGCGGCCTTCGAGAGCCCGAGGCCGCGCGACGCATCGCCGATGGATGCGGAGCCGCCCGAGAGCGCCTCGACGAGCTGCCGTCGCGCGGGATGCGCAAGGGCGCCGAAGCGCCGATCGAGCGCGTGTCCATTGTACGCCATTTGGTGTACTATATCGGAGCTGGGTGTCACACGCGAGGAGGCGAGACCGTGTCCGTGAAAGAGGAACAGCTGCACGAGCGGCGCTTTCCCGGCGAGTCCGAGGAGTACCGCCGGGCGCGCAACGACCTCCTGAGCGCCGAGATCGAGCTCCGGCGCCAGATCGAGGCGGTCGCAGCGCAGCGGCGCGAGCTGCCGCCGGGAGGAGCCGTCACGACCGACTACGTGTTCGACGCGTGGGAGGCCGCCGCAGACCGGCCGCGGACGGTGCGGCTCTCGGAGCTCTTCGACGAGGGCAAGGACACGCTCTTCCTCTACAGCTTCATGCTCCCGCCGGGCGGACCCGCGTGCCCGAGCTGCACCTCGATCCTCGACGGCCTCGACGGCCAGCTCCGCCACATCACGCAGAGGATCAGCTATGCGGTCTGCGCCAAGGCCCCGATCGAGGAGTTCCGCGCGCACGCGCAGGCGCGCGGCTGGCGCTCCGCTCGCCTGCTCTCGTCCTCCGGTAACAGCTACAACCACGACTACCACAGCGAAACGCCCTCGGGGCAGCAGCTGCCCATCGCGACGGTCTTCACGCGCCGCGACGGCACGATCCGCCACTTCTGGTCGAGCGAGCTCGCCTACGCCCCGAGCGAGCCGGGCCAGCATCCGCGCCACGTCGACTACCTGTGGCCCTTGTGGCCGATCCTCGATACCACCCCCGAGGGCCGTGACCCCGACTGGGGCCCGAGCCTCCAGTACTAGCGCAGACGATGCAGTCGCCTGGTCCGCAACCTCGGGGTCTGACCCCGAGGTTGCGGACCGCGCGTCCTACCGCGTCGCGTCGGCTGCGGCCGGCTCGGCCCCGGCCGGCAGCGGACTGCCGTTGTCCCACAGCTCGCCGGCGCCGCCGGCGGCATGCGCGACCCGCTGTGCGACGTCCGGCTCGGCGACCACGAGCACGCCCCGCTCCGCGAGCGCGGCGGCGACCGCCTCGGCCGGCTGCAGGTGCACGCCGCCGAGCCCGAGCACCGGATAGGTGTCGGCGACGGTCACGAGCGCGCCGGCGCGGCCCTCGGCGATGCCGACGAGCCCGACGAAGTGACCGACCGACCAGTCGGGGGGCGGCCCGGAGCCGGCATCGCCGCGCTCGAGATAGGCCGCGAGCTGTGAGGCCGTCGGATGCGAGCCCCAGAAGGCGCCGGTCTGGACGTTGGCGATCAGGACGACGGGGGTTGTCGTCTCGGCCGCGGCGAGCAGCAGCGCGCGCACGGCACGGGGGTCGAGCCCGGTCAGGGGCAGGGCCGCCAGGCGCCCCTCCGACAGCTCGGCGATCGCGCGGGCGACGCCGTGGGCGGAGGTGCCGGACGAGGCGTCGTCGTCGGTCACGGGGAGTTCGGCGATGAAGTCGTCGCGACCCGGATACCCGAATGGCAGCTCGCTCACCGAGCCGTGGCGTGTGATCACGCTGCCGGCGAGCAGCGCGGCGTCGTCCTGCTCCACCGGCCCCTCGCCGTGCAGGCGCAGCGCGAGCGTCGCCCAGAAGCACCCGCACAACTCGTTCTTCTGCGGCAGCTCGGCGGCGTGCAACTCGAGCAGCCGGTCGGCCCCGCGCGTGAGCATCGTCATGCGGGCATCTTGCACGATCGGGGTCTGACCCCAATCGTGCAGGCTGGTGACGCCAGCGAAGGAACCCTCGCTACGCCAGCCTGGCGCCGAGCTCCAGCACGACATCGCGCAGGACGCGCACGTCCTCGGCGCTCGTCCGGAAGTTCACGAAGCAGGGCCGCAGGCAGGCGGTGCCGTCGATGTCGGCGCCGGAGACGTAGACGCGGCCGTCGGCGCGCAGGGCCGCGGCGAGCGCGCGGTTGTGCTCGTCGAGCGGGCGGTCGGTGGCGATGTGGCGGAAGGGGACGACGGAGAGCTCCGGCTCGCCGAGCAGCTCCAGCTCCGGGCGCTCCCGGACGAGGTCGGCGAACAGCCGCGCGTCGGCGAGGTTGCGCTCGATCGCCGCGCGGAACGCCGACAGCCCATGGGTGCGGAGGGCGAGCCAGAGCTTGAGGGCGCGGAACGGCCGCGAGTACTCGAGCGTGCGGTCGACCGAGTCGTGCTCGCCGACGTCGTGCGGCACGTAGGTGGCGTCGTGGGTGAACGCGCGCTCGAGCCACTCCGCCTCGCGCACCATGAGCACGCCGCAGGCCTTGGGGACGAACAGCCACTTGTGCGCGTCGACGGTCACCGAGTCGGCGCGCGCGAGGCCGGCGAAGAGCGGCGCGTGGCTCTCCACGAGCGCGGCGGGCAGGCCGTAGGCGCCGTCGACGTGCAGCCAGACGCCGCGCGCCTGGCACACGTCGGCGAGCGCGTCGAGCGGATCGACGGCCCCGGTCAGCGTCGTGCCCGCGGTCGCGACGACCGCGATCGGCGCCACGCCCGCCGAGCGATCGGCGTCGATCGCCGCCGCGCAGGCATCGACCTGCATGCGCCGCCGCGCGTCGATCGGGATCGCGCGCACGCGATCGCGCCCGATGCCGAGCAGCTCCGCCGCGCGCTTCACCGACTCGTGCACGTCGGCCGAGGCGTAGAGCGCGCAGGGCCGGCCCGAGAGCCCGGAGTGGCGGGAGCCCGGGAGCGCGCGCTCGCGCGCCGCCGAGAGCGCGGTCACGTTCGAGACCGTGCCGCCGCTCGAGAAGGTGCCGGTGCCGACGGGGTACCCGAAAGCCTGGCCGAGCCATTCGAGCGTCTGGCGCTCGACGAGATCGGCCGCGCCGGAGACGACGGCGAGATTGACGTCGTGGCACGCGGCCAGCGCGTCGCCGAGCACCGCGATCTCGAGGCCCGACGAGGCGACGAACGCGAAGTAGCGCGGGCGCGGCTGGGCGAGCGAGTGGTCGAGGACGACCGCCGCCTCCCCGAGCACCTGCAGCACGGGCGTCGGGCCGAGCGCGATCGGGGCCGCGAGCGCGGCGCGCAGCGCCTCGTCGACCGGTGGCTGCTCGGGGCGCGCCTGGTCGAAGCTCTCCCAGGCCCGGGCGATCAGCTCGGTCGCGTATGCCAGGGCTTCTGCGCGCGGCACATCGAGCCGCAGCGCGGGTTCCGGTTCCGCCATGCCGACCATGGTGACACCATTAGGCCCGTGATCCCCGAACTGACCGACGCCCAGCGCGAGGTGCAGGCGCTGGTACGCGAGTTCTGCCTGCGCGAGGTCGCGCCCCACACGGCAGCGTGGGACGCCGGCCACCAGGTGCCGATGGAGACGCTGCGCGCGCTCGCCGAGCTCGGCGTGCTCGGCGTGACCGTGCCCGAGGAGCATGGCGGGGCCGGTCTCGACCACACGACGCTGTGCCTCGTCGTCGAGGAGCTCGCACGGCACGACGCCGGGCTTTCGGTGGCCGTCGCGGTGCACGCCGGGCTGACGGTGGCGCCGATCAAGAGCCACGGCACGCCCGAGCAGCAGGCGCGCATGCTGCCGCCGCTCGCGAGCGGCGAGCAGCTCGGCGCCTACGCGCTGACGGAGCCCGATGCCGGGAGCGACACCGCCAGCATCCGCCTGCGCGCCGAGCGCGACGGCGACGACTGGCTGCTGCACGGCACGAAGACCTGGATCACCAACGGCGGCTTCGCGGACGCGATCATCGTGTTCGCGCGCACCGGCGGGCCGGGCGCCGCCGGCGTGAGCGCCTTTCTCGCCCGCGCGGGCGCGGGCCTGAGCGTCTCGAAGGAGATCCCCAAGCTCGGCCTCCACACCTCCTCGACCGCCGAGCTGGCGTTCGACGGGCTGCGCGTGCCCGACGCAGAGAGGCTCGGCGACGAGGGCGCGGGGCTCAAGGTCGCGCTCGCGACGCTCGACGGCGGCCGCATCACGATCGCCGCCCAGGCCTGCGGGATCGCTCGCGCAGCCCTCGACCTCGCCATCGGCTACGCGCAGGACCGAGAGGCCTTCGGAGGCCCGATCGCACGCTTCCAGGGCGTGCAGTTCCCGCTCGCCGACGTGGCGGCGAAGCTCGCCGGCGCCCGCCTGCTGATGCTGCGCGCCGCCTCGTTGCGCGATTCCGGCCGCCCGCACTCGCTCGAGGGCGCGATGGCGAAGCTGTGCGCGAGCGCGGTCGCCGTCGAGGCCGCCGACATGGCCGTGCAGACGCTCGGGGGCTACGGCTACTCCGCCGAGTTCCCGGCCGAGCGCCTCTACCGCGACGCCAAGATCACCGAGATCTACGAGGGCACGAGCCAGATCCAGCGCATCGTCATCGCACGCCAGCTGCTGGGCCGCGCCGCGCGCTCCTGACGCGCCGCGCGACCCGTGAGTGCGCTTTCGAAGATCGGTTCACCGTTTTGCAAAAGTCCCACTATGGTGAGATCGCGAGGTCCCTGTTCACCGACCGCGGGTCGGGAGGAAATCAGCGGTGGGATTCACGAGTAAGAGCACCACGAACCTTCGCGACGCAATCTCGGAGTCCGAGTCGCTCCGGGTACAGCAGTCCAAGGCATCGCTGCTGCAGACCGGGATTCCCGGCGTGGCACGCGTCACCTCGGTCGTCGACTCGGGCGTGCGGGTGAACTGCGAGCCGGTGCTCGACATCGACCTCGAGGTCGCACTCGAGGACGGCCGCCACTTCGAAGCCCGCGTGCGCGAGCTCGCTCCGCAGATGTACGCAGCCCGTGTCGAGCCAGGATCGGCCATCGGCGTGCGCGCCGACGCGTCCGACATCCAGCTCCTCACGCTCGACTGGCTGCGCGAGCTCGACACCTGAGAGCGCTCAGCGCCCGGCGAAGAACCGGACACCGCCCGACGGCGTCAGCGTGCCGCCGACCGGCCGGTCGTGCGCCTCTGCGGGCACGTCGGCGACGAGCTCGTCGTCGTAGACGACCGCGAGCACGGGGGCCCCGGTGCGGGTGAGCGCGCGATCGTAGGATCCGCCGCCCTGCCCCAGTCTGCGGCCCGCGCCGTCGACCGCGAGCGCGGGCGCCAGGACGAGCGCCGCGGCGGCGATGCCCGCGAGGCCGAGCGATGGACCGTCCGGGTGCAGCACGCCGCGCAGGCCCTCGACGAGCGGCTGCGAGGCGGAGGGGTAGTCGGCCCATTCGAGATCCATGTCGTCGCGCAGCACCGGCAGCAGCACGCGCACGCCGCGTGCGCAGAGGGCCGCGAGCAGCGGCAGCGTCGGGGGCTCGCCGCGGATCCCCACGAACGCGGCGATCGGCCCCGGCCCGAGCGCGCCGGCATGCGCGGCGAGCGCGTCCCCGGCGCAGGCGAGCTCCTCGGCCGTGCGCGCCGAGCGTCGCGCCCGCAGCGCGCGACGCAGTTCGCCCTTGGCCTCACGGCTCACCGCTCCTCGCGCACGTAGGGCATGCCGAGCGCCGCCGGGGCGCCCAGGCGGCGCTTGACCGAGCCGGTCGAGACGGCCACGAGCACGACGATCGTCATCACGTAGGGCAGGGCCTGGAACAGCTCGGGTGCGATGGTCACGCCGCGCGCCTGGAGCGTGAACGGCAGCGCCGAGAAGGCGCCGAAGACATAGGCGCCGACGAGGCACAGGTCGGGGCGCCAGAACGCGAAGATCACGAGCGCGATCGCGATCCAGCCCGCGCCGCCGGTCAGGCCGTCGAGCCACTGGGGCGTGATCGAGAGGCTGAAGCAGGCGCCGCCGACCCCCGCGAACGCCCCGCCGGCGAGCGTGTGGACGTAGCGGTAGCGGGTCACGCTGATGCCGACGGCATCGGCGGCCCCCGGCGCCTCGCCGACCGCGCGCAGCTCGAGGCCCGGGCGCGTGCGCGAGAGGTAGAGCGCGACCGCGACCGTGAGCACCCACGAGCCGTAGACGAGCGCCGTCTGGGCGAACAGCAGCGGCCCCACGACGGGAAGGGTCTGCAGCCCCTGCGGCAGGAAGGGCGAGAACGCGTGGCGCGCCGGCGACGCCGCCAGGTCGAGGTCGTTCGCGAGGTAGGACGAGAGCCCGGCCGCGCCCGCGAAGATCGTCAGCGCGAGGCCCGAGACGATCTGGCTCGCGCGCAGCGTGATCACGAGAAAGGCGTGGATGAGCGCGATCGCCGCTCCCGCGAGGGCGGCCACGCCGATCGCGACGGCGAGCGCGAACGCACTCGGCCCGCCGAGGCGCTGCACGACGAAGAACCCCATCGCCGCGCCCACCAGCATCATCCCCTCGACGCCGAGGTTGAGCACGCCCGAGCGCTC
>CAZYYP010000129.1:0-9926 GCA_964651695.1 uncultured Gaiellales bacterium
CATTCCGATGCTCTGTTACAACTGGATGGCCTGCGTCAACTGGACGCGCACGACGACCAGCGGCAGCGGTCGCGGTGGCGCGCTCGTGACCGGGTTCCGGCTCGCCGACATGGGAGACGCGCCCCCGACCTGGGCGGGCGAGGTGCCGGCCGAGCAGCTCTGGTCGGCGTACGAGTACTTCATGGCGCGGGTCGTGCCGGTGGCCGAGGCGTCCGGCGTACGGCTGGCCTTGCACCCCGACGATCCGCCGATCCCGGTGCTGCGCGGCATGAGCCGGATCATGATCACGACCGACGCATTCGAGCGCGCGCTCGCACTGGCCGACAGCGAGGCCAACGCGATCTGCCTCTGCCAGGGCAACTTCACGCTCTTCTGCGACGACCTGCCGGCCGTGATCCGGCGCTTCGGCGGCGAGGGGCGCATCGCATTCGGGCACTTCCGCGACGTGCGCGGCACGGCCACCGACTTCGTCGAGACGTTCCACGACGAGGGCAGGACCGACATGCTCGCGTGCATGGAGGCCTGGCACGACTTCGACTTCGACGGCGTGCTGCGGCCCGACCACGTGCCCACGCTCGCGGGCGAGCCGAACGACGATCCGTCCTACGCGCTGCTCGCCCGCCTGCACGCGATCGGCTACATGCAGGGCCTGCGCGAGGCCGCGGCGCGCAACCGGGAGCGCGGCGCATGAGCGCGATCCGGGATGCCGCGACGGACGTGCGCCCGGTCGCCGGCGGCATCGATCACCCCGAGGGCGTGGCCTGGCATGACGGGCGCCTCTACTGCGGCACCGAGGGCGGCGAGCTCCTGCGCATCGACCCGGCGGACGGGTCGATCGAGGTCGTCAGCCGGCCCGGCGGGTTCCTGCTCGGCCTCGCGTTCGACGGTGCCGGCAACTGCATCGTCTGCGACGCCGGCGCGGGCCGGCTCGTGCGCATCGCGCCCGATGGCTCCGCCGAGACGCTGCTCGACTCCGTCGAGGGCCGCAAGCTGACATCGCCGAACTTCCCCGCCTTTGCGAGCGACGGCACGCTCTGGGTGACGGAGTCGGGCTCGGGCTGGACGGCCGACGACGGGTACCTCTTCCGCATCCGCCCCGGCGGCGAGGCGGAGATCGCCGACGACGCCTGCCGGCGCTTTCCGAACGGCCTCGCGCTCGCGCCGGACGAGAGCCGCCTCTACGTGGTCGAATCGCGCTGGCCGGGCGTCTCGAGCTACCCGCTGGAGTCCGGCGTGCTCGGAGCGCGCGAGGAGACGCTGCCGCTCCCACCCACGGTGCCGGACGGGCTCGCGTTCGACGCGGATGGCGCGCTCTACATCGGCTGCTGCCGTCCCGACCGCGTCTATCGCCTCGCGCCATCGGGCGTGCTCGAGATCTACCTCGACGACTTCACGGGAGAGTTCATGACCACTCCGACCAACCTCGCCTTCGGCGGCGACGGTCTGCGCACGCTCTTCCTCGCCGGCCTCGCGGGCTGGTCCGTGAACGCCGTCGAAGCCGAGGTCGCCGGTCACCCGCTGGTGCGGCCATGACGCCGGCCCCTCCCGGCTGGGCGGGCATCTTCCCGAGCATCCCCACGGCGTTCGCCGAGGACGGTTCGCTCGACCTCGCGTCGCAGGCCGCCGTCGCCCGCTTCAGCGTGGAGTGCGGCGCTCAGGGCCTGCTCTGCTTCGGGCTCGCCGGCGAGGTGTTCCGCCTCACGCCGGGCGAGCGCCGCGCGGCGCTCGAGGCGATCGTCGAGGCGGTCGGCGGACGCATCCCCGTCCTGGCCGGAGTCGCGACGGAGGCGCTGCACACCTCGCTCGTCGTAGCGCGCGAGGCCCGCGCCGCCGGAGCCGACGGCGTCGTCATCCCGCCGCCGGTCACGACGCGCCCGTCGCGCCGCGAGCTGATGCGCTACTTCGCGGAGATCGCGGCGGCGGCCGAGCTGCCGGCGATGGTGCAGGACGCGCCCGAGTTCCTCGGCATCGAGCTCGGCCCGGAGCTCGTCGTCGAGCTGGCGCGCTCGAGCCCCGAGATCGGCTGCGTGAAGCTCGAGGCTGGTGCCGAGCGCATCGCCGAGTGGGTTGCGGCGGCGGCGGGCGATCTGACGGTCTTCGGCGGCAACGCGGGTCTCTACGTGCTCGATACCCTCGATCAGGGCGCCGTGGGCATCGCCCCGGGCGCCGACGTCACCGACGAGCTGACCGCGATCTACGCGCTGTGGCGCAACGGGGACGGCGAAGGGGCCCGGGGCCGGTTCACGCACCTGCTGCCCCTGCTGGTCTTCGAGTCGCAGGGCATCGAGCACTACAACGCCTGCGCCAAGCACCTGCTGGTACGCCGCGGGGTGCTGGCGAGCAGCCATATGCGGGCGCCGACGAGTGGTCTGACGCCAATCGGCCGAGAGCTCGCGGAACGCTACTTCGACGCGATTCCCGCGAACCGCTGAGTTCGGGGTGAGCGTTCGTGGCTCGCCGTGCCTACCCACTGCTGGTTCAACCACCCGGTGGCGGGATTTGAAGAAGGTTTCGGCAAGCTCTTCCCGGGCTCCTAGGGAGTTCTGACGCTCCTCCTACACAACGCTTACGCAGGGCGTGTGTTGTGTGTGAGGACGAGGCGCCGCCTCGCAGACCCCACCCGAACAGGAGCTCTCATGTCCGTCAGCACCGCTGTCCTCGCGAATGTCGTCCTTGATGCTGCAGCCCTCGGCACGCTTGCGCTCGTCTGTCGCGTGCCGTTCCACCGTGCCGTCGAGCGGGTCAAGACCGTGACGCCCGCCCACGTCGAGCTGGTCGAGTACGAGCAGCAGCGCGCTGCCTGACGGCAGCGCGCACGCGGGCTTCAGAGCGGCGGTGCGGCGGCCGCCGCGATGAAGAGCAGGGCGAGATAGGCGAGCGAGTAGTGGAACAGCACGCCGGCTCGTCGCGGGGTCACCTGCCTGCGCAGTCGTAGGGCGAGCACGAGGAAGAGCCCTCCGAGCGCACCGGCTGCGACCAGGTAGGCGACCCCGAAGCCGGCGTAGGCGAAGGGGATCACGCTCACCGCGATGAGCACGACCGTGTAGCCGACGATCTGGCGGGTCGTCTCGCGCTCACCCGCGACGACCGGGAGCATGGGGATGCCGGCCTGCTCGTAGTGCCGGCGCAGGAGCAGGGCGAGTGCCCAGAAGTGCGGCGGCGTCCACACGAACACGAGCAGGAAGAGCAGCAGCGCAACGAGGTCGAGGCGACCGGTCGCGGCGGCGTAGCCGACCAGCGGAGGCATCGCCCCGGCCGCTCCGCCGATCACGATGTTGTGCCGCGACGACCGCTTCAGCCAGCACGTGTAGACGAAGACGTAGAAGAGGTTGCCGGCCAGCGCGAGGCAGGCGGCGAGCAGGTTGACGGCGCCCGCGAGCAGCGCGAACGACGCTGCGGAGAGGGCGAGGCCGAACTCGAGCGCCTGGGCTGCCGGAACCCGCCCCGACGCGACCGGGCGCGCGCTCGTGCGGCTCCCCATGAGCTTGTCGATGTCGCGGTCGATCACGTGGTTGAGCGCGCTTGCACCGCCGCAGGCCAGGCCGAGGCCCACGAGCGTCTCGGCCGCGCGTACGAGCGACGGCAGGCCGGAGGCGCCCACGACCATCGCCGCGCCGCCCGTGAGCAGCAACAGGCTCATGATGCGCGGCTTCGTGAGCGTGACGTAGTCGCGCCAGCCGCCCGCGGGCAGGTGCGGGGAGCGCATGCTGGCGACCGCCGTGCCGACTGCCGCGCCCGCTGCGAGTGCGCCCACCGCCAGGTGCAGCGGGGAGATCCGATCGACTCCGGCGCGCACCGCGGCGCCGAGCACGGCGCTCGAGAGCGTGAGCGCGAGCGCGGCGGCGGCGATGGGCAGAAGGCTGCGATACGCCACGAGCGCGCCGACCACGACCGCGGCGAGCACCGGCAGCGCGACGGCGGCCGCGACGCGATGGGCGAGGCCGAGACCGAGCTCGCCGCTCGCCACGGCCAGTGCGGTCGAGAGCGCACCGGCGAGCGCGGTCGCGCGCAACCAGACGCCGGGAGCCGAGCCGGCGAGTGGCTCGCCGGCCGGCGGCTCGGTCGTTGCGCTGATCACGGCGCTCACGCCGGTCAGGCGTCTCGATGGACGATGTACCACGCGGCGGCCAGCACGATCAGGAGCGTGGCGACGGGGATCACGAGTGTGAGCGCGCCGGGCGTCGTATTGGCGAGAACGGGGATCATCATGTACCCATCAGGCGAGGTAGATCAGCACGAACGCCACGACCTCGACGCCGGCGAGGAAGAGCGCGAATGTCCCGTACGCGCTCGCGGACGGCTCGTAGAGTAGCGAGGGCTTCGCGACGCCCTCGCGCTCGCGGTGGAACGCGCCGGACGACACGACGATCGTCTCGAGCCAGTACGCCGCTCCGAGCAGATGCGCGAAGAGCGTCGCGGTGAACCCGACGAAGATGCTCCCGAAGGCGCCCCCGTGATAGGGCGAGAAGCCCGGATCGACGAGTTGCCAGCCCTGGACGACGAGAGCCACGAGCAGGAGCGCGAGGCTGAGGCCGGCGCCGGCACGCCAGTTGCGCGGCTGCCCGGCGCGCAGCGCGCGCAGTGCCAGCACGAGCGCGCCCGCGCTCCCGACCACGGTCACCAGCGTGACGGTGCCGAGCGCGAGCGACGGCGAGGTGTGCGGCGGATGCCAGAGGCCGTGCTGGTTGAGCGAGCGCAGGTAGAGGTATGCGAACAGGAAGGCGAGGAACACGAACGCGTCCGCGGCCACGAACAGGCGCGCGCCGAGGCGCAGGTTGAGCGAGCGGGCCGCGGGCGTGACGTGCGAGCCGGCGCTCGCCAGCAGCGGATCGGAGAGGACGGGATCGGTGGCCATGTCAGGTGCCGACCGGGATCGCGGGCGGCGTCAGGTCAGCGACCGGAAGCGCGTTGGGAACGCCGTACTGGTACGGGTCGGTGAGGATCGTCGGCACCTGCGCGAAGTTGTGCGCCGGCACCGGCGACGGCACCAGCCACTCGAGTCCGAGCGCGCCCCACGGGTTTGCGGGCGCCGCGACGGGGCGGACGATCTGCGACCAGACCAGGTTCGCGAGGAACACCAGCATGAACGCCCCGAGGCAGAAGGCCGAGATCGATACCCAGTCGTTCAGCCACTGCAGGTGCGGCGCGTAGGTCACGACGCGGCGCGGCATGCCCATCATGCCGACGGCGAAGAGCGGCAGGAAGGTCGAGTTGAAGGCCACGAACATGCCCCAGAAGTGGATCTTCCCGAGCCGCTCGTTGAACTGGCGTCCGGTCATCTTGGGCAGCCAGTAGTACGTGCCCGCGAAGAACGCGAACACGAGCCCGCCCATGATCGTGTAGTGGAAGTGGGCCATCACGAAGTAGCTGCCGTGGAGGCTCACGTCGCTCGGCACGTCCGAGAGGAAGACCCCCGAGAGCCCTCCGATGAGGAAGTTGAAGAAGAACGCCAGTGAGAACAGCATCGGCACCGTGTAGCGGATCTTGGCGCGCCAGATCGTGCCCATCGCGACCAGGAAGATGAACCCCGTCGGCACCGAGATCAGCTCGGTCGTGAACATGTAGAACGGGCGCAGGTCGCCGTTGATGCCGCTCACGAACAGGTGGTGCTGCCAGACCATGAAGCTGAGCAGGCACACGCCGAGCATGCCGGCGACGGCGAAGCGGTAGCCCCAGAGTGGCTTGCGCGCGAACACGGGCAGGATCTCGAGCACGATGCCGAAGCCCGGCAGCGCGAGGATGTAGACCTCCGGGTGCCCGAAGAACCAGAAGATGTTCTCGTACAGGAACGGCGTCCCGCCACCCGAGGGCAGGAAGAACGACGTGCTCGCGGAGCGGTCGAGCGCGACCATGAAGAGCCCGCTGATCAGCACCGGCGCTCCCAGGACCATCAGCGTCGAGGTCGCGAACACGCTCCAGACGAAGATCGGCAGCCGGTTCCAGGTCAGCCCCGGTGCGCGCATGTTGACGATCGTCGCGATCATGTTCATGCCGACCAGGACGAGCGAGATCGCGATCAGCGCGAACGCGACGATGTAGGAGTCCATGCCGCGCTGAGCCTGGTCGGCGAGCGTCGGGTACCCCGTCCAGCCGGTCGAGATGCCACCGACCCAGACGGCCGAGAAGAGGATCACGCCGGCCATCGGGAGCAGCCAGAACGTGAGCGCCTCGATGCGCGGGAACGCCATGCCCTTGGCGCCGATCATGAGCGGCACGAGGTAGTTGCCGAACGGCCCGAGCACGACCGACGACATCATCATGATCATCATCGTCCCGTGCAGCGAGACGATCGTCAGGTACTGGCCGGGCGGGAAGATCTTCGAGTCGGGGCTCAGCAGCTCGGCGCGGATCAGCATCGCGTTGAGACCGCCGAGGAAGAAGAAGAAGCCGATGCCGACGAAGTACTGGATCCCGACGACCTTGTGATCCGTCGTCAGGCGGAAGTAGCGGCCGATGCCCTTGGCCTCGCGCACCGGCAGGTCGATCGAGCGGCCGAGCATGCGGCCGATCGGGTAGTTGAGGAAGCCGAGGCCCGTCAGCCAGCCGATCACGGCGAAGACGTAGCCGAGCAGGAGCGCGACGTCGTTCTGATCGGTCGCTGCCACGAAATCGACGTGCGTGCCGATGCGCTGCCCGATCCACTCGCCGATCGCGTAGCCGATCAGGGCGAGCACGACCGCCGAGAGCAGGTTGAAGCCGATGAGCCCCGTCCAGCGGTTGCGGTGAGCTTCCGCGGGTGGGGGAACGGCACCGGGTGGAGCGGCAGCCTGATCGTTCATGCGTCGCCTCCTGCGCTCATCCGGCACGTCGTGGCGGATCGGGGTAGTACACGGGCGAGTAGTGCGGCAGCCCGTGGGTCGCCAGCGCCATCGCGCTCTTCTCGCTCTGCAGCCAGGTAGCGAACGCCGTGTCGCTGACGACCTCGCCGTGCGTGCTCATGTAGCCGTGCCAGAGGCCGCACACCTCGGCGCAGCGGATCGAGAACGTCTCGGTCTTCTGGGCCGTGACGTAGGCGACGTTGTCGCTCCCCGGCACGGCATCGGCCTTGACGCCGAGCTCGTAGGCCCAGAACGAATGGATGACGTCGAGCGAGGTGACGTGGAGCTCCACGAGCCGGCCCACCGGCAGCATGAGATGCGTCGTCTCGAACCCGCCGTTGTCCGGGTAGCGGAACGTCCACGCCCACTGCTGGCCGATGACCTGCACCTGGAGCGCCTTGCCGCTGGGCGTGACGAGCGGGTCGGCCCCCTGACCGCCGCCGCTCGCGCCCTTGGCGGAATCGAGCAGCGAGTAGGTGCCGAAGGCGGCGAGGAACAGCACGATGAGCGTCGTGCCGGCGATCCAGCTGGCCTGGATGCGCGCGTTGCCGACGATCGGCGGCCCGTCGACGATCTGCTCGCCGCGCTGCCGGAACGTCGCCAGCGCGAGCCCGAAGAAGATCCAGACGGCGAAGGCGATCGGCAGCATGATCGAGGAGATGAGGATGTTCGTGGTCGTCTGCTGTGACGCCTCGACCGATCCGCGCCCGGGTGGCATGTGCGGCCCGAGCAGCAGCACGATGGCGAGCACGCCGATGACGCTGAGCACGGCCCAGGCGACGACGGCCTTGCGGAAGTGGAGAGTGGGCTCGGGCATCTAGCTGACGATCAGGAAGCCGTCCATGTACCCGACGGTCTGCATCGGGCCGCCGAAGCCGAACAGGAAGCCGGCTCCGCACGGCACGAAGCACTGCCAGCGGTAGCGGCCCGGGGCCCCCGTCCGGAACGTGAACGTGATCGTGCGGTGCGCCTCGGCGAGCGTGCAGGGCGCGACGGAGCACTGGTTCTTGGCGTCGTCGGCGACGCCGGCGAGCGGGACGGTGACGCCGAGGTCGGGGATCGCGAAGGTGTGCGAGGCGAGGTCCGGGGGGATCGCGGTGATCGTCTTGCCGTCGAGGGTGATCGTCTTGCCGACGACGCCCTGCGGCTGCGCCCACAGCGGATTGCGCAGGCCGGTGGCGGTGTCGTACTGGTAGACGGTCACTTTCACGAGCGCATGGGCCGGCGCGTGCAGGAGCGTCGAGTGCACCCACCTGCCCTGCGGATCCTTGACGAAGTAGGAGACCCAGTCGGGATGCGGCGCCGTGCCGAGGGAGGCGACGGTCTGGAGCGTCATGTGCGTCACGCCGTCCTGGGGCGCCGCGGAGGCGACGGCCGGCGGCCCGACGGTCAGCCACTGCGTGATGTAGACGGCGATCAGCGCGATCGCGAGCACGCCGACAGAGCCGGCCGCGACGAGCCTGCGCGTGGCGTTCAACGTGGTACCCGGCGGCGGTTCCTGCGATCCACGGCCGCGACATTAGGGCGTGACGTGCCTCACGTCACGCCCGTGAGCCACCTTGTCACCGACCTGTCACCAAGTTGTCATCGCCCTGTCATGTTGGCACGGGCGCGTAGATGGTACGGTCGCCTGCGCCTTCCGCCCATGCACATTCTCATCACCGAAGACGAGCCACTGCTCGCGCGCTTCCTGGCCCACGGGCTCCAGGCCGCCGGGTACGACACGTCGATCGCCGGTGACGGCGCCGAGGCGCTCGAGCAGATTGCGGCCCACGAGTGGGACCTCGTCGTGCTCGATCTCCTGCTGCCCGGACTCGACGGCTTCGACGTGCTCGCCGCGATGGCCGAGCATCCGCAACCACCGCGCGTGCTCGTGCTGTCGGCCCGTCAGGAGGTCGCGACGCGCATCGCGGCGCTCGACGGCGGTGCCTCCGACTTCCTCGCCAAGCCGTTCTCGTTCGACGAGTTGCTCGCGCGCGTGCGCGCGCAGACGCGCGAGGGCCCTGTGCGCGCGCGTCCGAAGGCGTGCTTCAGCTCGCTCCGGCTCGACGACGCCACGCGCGAGGTCCATCTTGCCGATGGCCGTTGTGTCGAGCTGTCGGTGCGCGAGTACGAGGTGCTCGCGTATCTCCTGCGCACGCCCGGCGCCGTGGTCTCGCGCGAGCAGCTGCTCAACGCGGTCTGGAGCTACCAGTTCGATCCGCGCTCGAACGTCGTCGACGTCTGCGTCGGCCGCCTACGTCGCAAGCTCGCCGGCATCCTCGAGATCGACGCCGTGCGCGGGGGCGGGTATCGGGTGCTGCTCGCCGAGGGCTCCCGGGAGGGTGAGGGTGACGGTCGTGCCGACGCCCGGGGTGCTGCGAATCGCAGCGGCGCCGCCGTGCGCGCGGGCGATCGCATCGACGATCGCCAGGCCTAGGCCCGCGCCGCCCTGGCGGCGGTTGCGCGAGCGATCGACGCGGTAGAAGCGCTCGAAGACGTGCGGCAGCTTGTCGGCGGCGATCCCGGCACCCGCATCGGCGACCTCGATCACGACCTTGCCGCCGCCGGCACTCGAGCGGATTGCGATCCGGCCCCCGGGCTCGGTGTGCTGCACGGCGTTCTCGAGCAGCGCGTCGAGGGCGAGCACGATCTCGTCCCGGTCGAGCAGCGCCGTGCCGACGCCGCCCGGAGAGAGCGCGACGTCGGCGTTCACGGCGTGCGACCAGCGCGTCGCGACCTCTTCGAGCAGCGCATCGACATCGGTGGGCGCGGGGGCGACGTGATCCGGCGCGGCCGCGCGCTCGAGCAGGAGCAGCCGCTGCAGCAGCCGCGTCATGCGCGCGAGCTCGCCCGCGACGATGTCGTGCGCGCCCTCGGTCTCCTCGCGCGACCACGCTCCGCTGCGCCGCAGCACCTCCAGGCTCCCCTGGGCGATCGTGATCGGCGTCAGCATCTCGTGCGAGACGTCCGACAGGAACACCTTCTGGCGCTCGAGCGCGGCGGCGTTCTCGCGCGCGAGCGATTCGGCCACGCGCATCGCCTGCTGGCGTCGCTGCGCGTGGAAGACCATCGCGAGGAACATCAGCGACATCAGCGGCACCTCGGTCTCCTCCGGCCAGCCCTCGC
>CAZYYP010000130.1:0-9913 GCA_964651695.1 uncultured Gaiellales bacterium
CGCACGACGAGCACATCGTGCTCGAGCTCTTCCAGGAGCTCTTCGGCGAGCTGGGGCGCCCGCTCGCCGCCACGACCTACGAGCGCGATCTCGCGGGCATGTCCGACCCCGAGATCGTGTGGGCGTGGCTCGGGCGCGACCACCCGCGGGCCGAATGGGTGATCGCCGAGCGTGACCGGCGCTACCGCGCCCGCACGGCCGACGGCTCGACCATCCCGCCCGAGGTGCGAGAGGCGGTGCGCCTCGCGGCCGCGCACGTCCCGGTCGCCGTCTGCTCCGGCGCGGCGCGCAGCGAGATCGAAGCGACCCTGGCAGCCGCCGGCATCGCCGATGTCATCCGGCTGATCGTCGCCGCCGAGGACGTCCCGAACGGGAAACCCGCGCCCGACGGCTACGCGACGGCGCACCGCCTGCTCGCCCCCGAGCTCGCCGCGGGGGACGTGATGGCGTTCGAGGACACGGAGGTCGGGGTGCGCTCGGCCCTCGCCGCGGGGCTGCGCTGCATCGCGGTGCTCGGCACGATGAGCGCCGAGCGCCTTGCCACCGCCGAGCGCGTCGTGCCGTCGCTCGAGCCGGGGGTCGTGCGCGAGGTGCTCGGGCTCGACCCCTAGACCTCGCCGTCCCAGTAGCCGATGTCGTCCGTCGTGCGCAGGCGCTTGCCCGGCCAGGGCCAGACCCCGACCTTGTCGCTGTCGGGGTAGACGGAGATGCTGAGGTCGGGGTGCGGCACCGTCGAGAACATCACGATCCGGGCGACCGCCCCGGAGCGGTTGATCACCTGGTGGCCGCCCTCCGGGCCCGGGCGGAAGCACACGAGGTCGCCGGGGGCGAGCACGTGCTCGCCCCCGGGGTCGCGCAGCGTCGGCGTGCCGGTCAGGACGAGCAGCCACTCCTCCTCGACGCCCTCGTAGTGGTAGGGCCAGAGGCGGTCGCCCGGACCGACCTCGTAGACCGTCCCGCCGAGCCGCTCGCCCCCGATCAGCGCGCCGAACGACGCGGCGCGCCTGCCGTAGCCCGGCGGATCGCCATCCGAAGCCTCGAGGGCGGCGTCGTAGAGGTTGAAGGGCTCGCTCACTCGCCGTCCCAGAGATCGACGGCGTCGGCGCCGCGGAAGACGGTGCCCGGCGGACGCAGCTCGAGCTTGCCGCTGTCGGGGTACTCCACCACGTCGAGCGCGGGGTTCTCGGCGAGGATCATGACCGTCCCCGGGCCGGTCACCTGATGCGCGCCGGCCGGCCCCACCGGGAAGCACACGACATCGCCCTCCCTGAGCGTGCGCTCGCCGTCCGGCGTCCGCACCCGAGGCGAGCCCGCCACCACGACGAGCCATTCCTCGCCGGCACGGTGGAAGTGGTACGGATGGCTCCGCTGCCCGGCGGCGAGCTCGTACAGGGACGCGCCCATCTGCTGCGCGCCGATCGCCTCGCCGGCGCGGGCGGCGCGCCAGCGGTAGCCGTCGCGCTCCGAGCAGTGGTCGAAGCCGGGGGCGAGGAGGTTGAAGCGGCGCACGGCGGCATCTTGCCAGCTACCGGACGCTACTCCCCGTGCCCGTCGCCGTCGTCGTCCTCCCGCGCCAGCTGCTGGGCGCGGGCGAGGTCGGCGGGCGTCGTGACCTTGAACGCCCGCTCGTCGCCCTCGACGCACACGACCGCATGCCCGAGCCGCTCGATCATCGATGCGCAGTCGGTGACCCCTGCCTGGTCGCCCTCGAGCCCCGCGCGCAGGATCGCGAGCGGGAAGCCCTGCGGGGTCTGCACGCTGCGCAGGGCACCGCGATCGAGGGTCTCGGCGACGCTGCCGTCGGGACCGACGCGCTTGACGGTGTCGGCGAGCGGGAGCGCCGGGACGACGCCCGCGGCGCCCGCGCGCAGGGCGGCGACCACGCGGTCGACGACCTCCGGCGGCACGAGCGGGCGCGCGGCGTCGTGCACGAGCACGTACGCCGCCGTCTCGGGCACGCATGCGAGACCGGCGGCGACGGATGCGGGCCGCGTCGCACCGCCCGCCACCGCGGCGGCGATCTTGGTCGCGCAGAGATCGTCGGCGAGCAAGGACGCGCGCTCCTCGTACTCCTCGGGCACGACCATCACGATCCCGTCGATCAGGTCGTGGTCGTCGAGCATCGAGAGCGACCAGGCGAGCATCGTACGGCCGCCGAGACGCACGAACGCCTTGGGGCGGTCGGCCGCGAGCCGCTCCCCCGCGCCCGCCGCGACGACGATCGCCCAGGTCTCGCCAGGCGCCGCGCTCGCGCTCAAGAAGCCAGCCGCGTGAAGATCATCTTGCCGCTCGGCGACTGCAGGACGCTCGTGACCTCGGTCTCGACGAGCTCGCCGATGTGATCGCGCGCGCCTTCGACCACGATCATGGTGCCGTCGTCGAGGTAGCCGATGCCCTGCGCGGCCTCCTTGCCCTCGCGGATCACCTTCACGCGCAGCGCCTCGCCCGGCAGCACAGCGGGCTTGAGCGCATTCGCGAGATCGTTGACGTTGAGCACCTGGACACCCTGGATCTGCGCGACCTTGTTGAGGTTGTAGTCGGTCGTCAGGATCGGCAGATCCATCTCGTGGGCGACGCGCACGAGCTTCGCGTCGACGTCGGTGATGTCGGGCACCGCGATCTCGGGCGTTGCGACGGCGTGGTCGCTGAGGCGCAGGTCGTGCACCACCTCGAGCCCGCGCCGGCCGCGCGCACGGCGCTGCGGGTCGGTGGAATCGGCCACGCGCTGCAGCTCCTGCAGCACGAACACGGGGATCACGAGCTCGCGATCGACGAAGCCGGTCGCGATGAGGTCGCCGATGCGCCCGTCGATGATCGCCGAGGTGTCGACGAGCATCGCGAGCTGGCGCGGCTGCTCGCGCTCACGATCGCGCTCGCCGCGGAGGCGCGGGCGGCGGCTCTCGCGCGACTCGCGCCCCTCGGCGCGGTCCTCGTCGCTTCCGAGGCCGCCGAGGCGCAGGATGGAGCGATGGCTGCGCGCGCCGACGACCGCGAACAGGTAGCCGAGCACGAGCGCCAGCGGCAGCAGCAGGTAGCGTCCGACGTACGGCAGCGGCCGCACGGCGAACGTCGCCAGGGCAGCCGCTCCGAGCCCGAGCACGAGTCCGACGCCACCGACGACGAGTTCGCCGGCGGGACGCGCCTGTGCTGCCCGTTCGACCCTCCCGATTGCCCTTACGACGGGTCCGCCGACGATGGAGCCGACGACCAGTCCGCCAAGTGCGCCGATTGCGATCGCGAGCGTCCAGCGAGCCCAGGAAGAAGAAGACAGAAGATGAAAGGGGAGGGCCCCTGGACTGGCCGCGACCTGGCCACCTGCGAGTGCTCCCAGGAGGGCGAAGACCAGCCTCAAGATCAGCTTCACGGTCGACGCTCCTTGTCCGCGGCGCGGGTGGGCCGGTGAGAAACCGGCCTCCGCGTCCGCGGGCAGCTTATCGAGAACCGGCTGGCGAAACCAGTCCCCCGATCGGGCGTCAGGCCGCGCGGGCCTCGGGCGAGAGGACGTCGTCGATCCAGGCGAGCGCCTCTTCCTCGTCGGTCTTGCGCGCGTACTGCAACTCGGAGGCGAGCAGGCGCTTGGCACGCATCAGCAGCTGGCGCTCGCCGCCGGAGAGGCCCTTCTCGTCCTGCCGCCGGGCGAGGTTGCGGATCACGCCGGCGAGCTCGCGCGGGTCGCTCGACTTGAGCTGCTCCTGGTGCGCGCGGAAGCGGCGGTTCCAGTTGGCGTCCTGTTCGCCGACAGCACCCGTGAGCACCTCGATGATCTCCTGCAGCGCCTGCTTCGCGACGACCGGGCGAATGCCGGCCGCCTCGACGCCGTCGCAGCGCACGAGCATCGTCAGCTCGGACTGGAAGATCTTGATGGTGAGGTACTCGTGCTCCTCGCCGAGGAGGTGCTTGCGCTCGCGCGCGACGACCTTGCCGGCGCCCTGACGCGGATAGACGACGATCTCTCCGACCTTGAACATGCGTGCTCCCTTGGTACGGGCAGCGGGTTCCCTCCGGCAGCCTCCGACTCACCTTACTTCCGAAAACGCCGAAAAGGGGGATGGCTGCATCCCCCGCTCCGACGGGCGCGCCGATCCGCCGCCCGCATGGCCTGCGCGGTCGGCAAGGGTGCGTGGAATGCTTCGAGCCGTGGAGCCCGACTCGCTGCTCGTGCGCGGCCTCGCCGACAACCCGTCGCGCGGGCTCTCGCCCGCGCTCGATCGCTCGACGACGTTCGAGAACGCTTCCGGTGGCACGTCGCCGTACGGCCGCGGCCATGCGCCGGTGGCCGAGGAGGCCGAGACACTGCTCGGCGCGCTCGAGGACGCCGGGGCGGCGGTCTTCGCGAGCGGGATGACCGCATGGACGTGCATCTGCCTCGCGGTGCTCGGAGAGGGCGCGGCGCTCGCGCTGCCGACGAGCGGCTACTACAGCCTCGAGGGGTTCGCGTCCGAGATCCTCGAGCGCTTCGGCGTCGAGGTGCGCCGGTACGACGCGCGCGAGCGCAACGACTTCCGCCGCGCCTGCGAGGGTGCGGCGCTCGCGATCATCGAGACGCCGTCGAATCCGCTGCTCACGCTGACGGACATCGCACGGGCCGCGGACGACGCGCATGCCGGCGGCGCGCTCCTGTGCTGCGACAGCACGTTCGCGACGCCGCTCCTGCAGCGACCGCTCGACCTCGGTGCCGACCTCGCCTGGCAGAGCGCGACGAAGTACCTCGCCGGGCACTCCGACGTGCTCGCCGGCGTCGTCACGACACGCGACGACGACCTGCGTGCGCGACTCGTGTGGGTGCGGCGCAGCATCGGCGGCGTGCTCGCGCCCGATCCCGCCTGGCTGCTCCTGCGCGGGTTGCGCACCCTCAGCGTGCGGGTGCCGCGGCAGGTCGCGAGCGCGGCGGAGCTTGCACGCCGCCTCGCAGACCATCCGGCGGTGCGCGCGGTGCACTACCCGGGACTCCCGGGGCACCCCGACCACGGATTGGCGCTGCGTCAGATGCCGGCCGGGTGCGGCGGCGTGCTGGCGTTCGAGCTTCCCGACGGCGCGAGCGCCGGCCGCTGCGAGGACGGCGTCCGGCTCGCGCGCTGCGCGACGAGCCTGGGCGGATTCGAGACGCTGATCGAGCGGCGTGCGCGGACCGAGCCCGAGGGGCGCGTGCCCGAGGGTCTCCTGCGGCTCTCCGTCGGACTCGAGGACGTCGACGACCTGTGGGCCGATCTCACGCAGGCCATCGCAGGCGCTGTCGCGCGCGCGGACGCGGTGGCGACGACGGAGCGGTAGGAGCCGCCTCGTAACGCCGCGGTACCCGCGGGCGTGGAATGCTTCGGCACATGGAGCACGATTCGCTGCTCGTCCGTGGTCTCGTCGACAACCCGTCGCGCGGGCTCTCCCCCGCGCTGGATCGCTCGACGACGTTCGAGCGCGTGCCGGGCGGCAACTCGCCCTACGGGCGCGGCCACGCTCCCGTCGCGGCCGAGGCCGAGGCGATCCTCGGTCGCCTCGAGGACGCGGAGGCGACGCTGTTCGCCAGCGGCATGACCGCCTGGACGTCGCTCTGCCTGACGGTACTCGGGCAGGGCGCGGTCCTCGTCATCCCGACGAGCGGGTACTACGAGGTCGAGTTGCTGGCCGCGAACGTGCTCGCGCGCTTCGGCGTGGAGATCCGGCGCTACGACCTGCGGGACGCCGAAGGCTTCCGTCGCGCCTGCGCAGGCGCGACGCTCGCCGTCGTCGAGACGCCCTCGAACCCGACGCTGACGGTGACCGACCTCGCCGCGGCAGCCGGCGCCGCGCAGGCCGGCGGCGCGCTCCTCTGCTGCGACAACACCTTCGCGACGCCGCTCGTCCAGCGTCCGCTCGACCTCGGCGCCGACATCGTCTGGCAGAGCGCCACGAAGTATCTCGGCGGGCACTCCGACCTGCTCGCGGGAGTGCTCACGACGCGCGACTCCGCGCTCCGCGAGCGCCTCGTCTGGACGCGTCGCACGATCGGCGGCGTCCTGGCGCCCGACCCCTCGTGGCTCCTCCTGCGCGGGTTGCGCACCCTCCACCTGCGGGTGCCGCGACAGATCGCGACCACCACCGAGCTCGCCCGGCGGCTGGAGGCGCATCCCGATGTCACGGCCGTCCACTACCCCGGCCTCCCGAGCCATCCCGAGTACGAGATCGCCCTGCGGCAGATGCCGGCGGGCGGCGGCGGAGTGCTGGCATTCGAGCTCGCCGACGGCGCGACGGCCGGCCGCTGCGAGGAGGCCGTGCGGCTGATCCGCTGCGCGACCAGCCTCGGGGGTGTCGAGACGCTGATCGAGCGCCGCGCCCGCGTGGAGCCCGAGGGCCGCGTGCCGGAGGGTCTGCTCCGCGTGGCGGTCGGCCTCGAGGACGCCGACGACCTCTGGGCCGACCTCGCCCAGGCGATCGAGTCCGCCGTCGCTCAGACCAGCGCGGCAGCCAGCGCGAGGTCGTCGCCGGCGGCCTCGCCGCTCTCGTAGCACCAGACGACGTTCTCGACCGCCCGCGCGAAGGTCCACAGCCGGATGCGCTCGGTCTCGAGCGAGAGCTCCCGCGCCAGGCGGTCGACCAAGGCGGCGGCCGTCAGCTGGCTGCGCGGCTCGGCGTAGAGCAGGTCGTAGAGCAGCCAGCGGGCGTCGAACGCGGGCTCGCCGGCGAGCGGCTTGGGGTCGATCGCCAGCCACGGCTCGCGCCCGGCCCGCAGGACGTTGCCGCGGTGGAAGTCCTGGTGCAGCAGCACGGACTCCCCGTCGTAGGCCGCGAGCTGCTCGAACGCCGCGACGGCTGCGCGCAGCAGCGCGATGTCGAACGGCCGTCCGTGCTCGTGGTAGGCGCGCTCGACGTCGACCGCCCAGCGCGCTGCGCAGGCGCCGGCCGAGACGAACGGATGCCCATGGGCGAGCGGTCGCCAGAGCCGCGGGAGGAGACCGCACGCGACCGTGAGCGCCTCCTCGGGATCGTCGAGAGCGAGCAGCGACGTGCCCGGGGCCAGTCGCTCGAGCAGGAGCGCACGCGTCATCTCGTCGCGCTCCAGCAGGCGCACGGCGCCGTCCCCCGCCCACCGCACGAGCGCGTCGGCCTCGTGCTCGGACTCGTCGTCCGGGTACGGCAGCTTCACGACGCACGGCGTGCCGCCGGCCCGCTCTGCAGGCGCGACCCACGCCGTGTGTCCGCCCTCGTAGGGCTCACCGACCGTGAGCTCCCAGCGCTCGCACACGTGCTCGAGCAGCGCCGGCAGCGCATCCGCCCAGTCCTGGCCATCCGCGTTCCAGGCGATCACACCCGCGCGCAGGCTCTCGGGGAGCCTCACCTCAGAACGGCACGAGCTCGTCGTCGGGGACGCCGATGGCGAGCTCGCACGCGGCGAGCACCGTGGCCGCGTGCCGCACGCGCAGCGAGCCGCCGGGCGCGCCCTCGGGGACGATCGCGACCTCGAGGCCGAGGCGCGCCGCCTCGTTGAGCCGCCGCTCGGGCTGCGTCACGGGCCGGAGCCGGCCGGTGAGCGCGATCTCGCCGAACGCGCAGACCGGTCCGAGCGCCACGCCGCGTGCCGCCGACACGAGCGCGAGCGCGACGGCGAGATCGGCCGCCGGCTCGTCGACCCGCACGCCACCTGCGACGTTCACGAACACGTCGTGCTGCCCGAGCCCGAGGCCACCGTGACGCGCGAGCACGGCGAGCAGCAGCGAGAGCCGATTGCGGTCGAAGCCGCTCGCGAGCCGCCGCGGCATCGCCAGCTCGCTGGGCGCCACCAGGGCCTGGATGTCGATCGTGAGCGGGCGGGTTCCCTCCATCGCGACGAACGTGCAGGAGCCCGGCCGGTCGAGGTCGGCGCGATCGTGCAGCCGGCTCGCGTCGGTGACCGATATCAGCCCCCGATCGCTCATCTCGAAAAGGCCGATCTCGTCGGTCGCCCCGAAGCGGTTCTTCTGGGCGCGCAGGACGCGCAGCGAGCGCAGCGCATCGCCCTCGAACATGAGCACGACGTCGACGAGGTGCTCGAGCACGCGCGGGCCCGCGACGACGCCCTCCTTGGTGACGTGACCGATCAGGACGATGCAGATGCCGCGCGCCTTGGCGAGGCGCTGCAACCGCGCGGCCGACTCGCGCACCTGCGAGACCGAGCCGGGCGCCGCCGACAGCTGCTCGTCCCAGAGCGTCTGGATCGAGTCGACGACGCAGACCTCCGGCGCCGTGGCCTCGATCGTGGCGCACACCGTCTCGAGCTCGGTCTCGGCGAGCACCCCCACGCCGGCCGTCGCCCCGATGCGCTCGGCGCGCAGGCGCACCTGCTCGGGCGACTCCTCGCCGGCCACGAGCAGCACCGGGCGCTGCGCGCCGATCGCTCCGAGCATCGCCGCCGTCAGGCTCGACTTGCCGACGCCCGGCTCGCCGCCGAGCAGCACGAGCGACCCGGGCACGAGGCCGCCGCCGAGCACGCGGTCGAGCTCGGGGATGCCCGTGCCGATGCGCGTCGCGGCAGACGTCCCGACCGCTGCGAGCGGCACCACCGTGCCCGGCGCTGCCCCCGGGCGGCGCGCGCCGCTGCGGGCGTCGTCGGACGCGGGTGCCTGCTCGACGAGCGTGGCGAAGGCGCCGCAGTCGGGGCAGCGCCCGTGCCAGCGGGACTGCTCGCCGCCGCATTCGCCGCAGACGTAGGTGGAGCGGGGGCGTGCCATCGGATCAGCCACCCTAGCGCCGCGGGCGGACGCTCAGCCGTGCCGCAACGGCGCCGAATGCGCTACGAGATGCCGAGGAAGCGCGCCCAGCGCAGGCCCGTCGCGCCGTAGCAGCCGTTGTAGTCCCTGGCGACCGCGCGCCCGGCGAACGTCCCGGTCACGCTGATGTTCCAGGCGCCGGCAGGCGATGCAGGGCACGGGCCGGCGGCCGTCGGTACGAGCAGCGCCCAGCGGTCGGCGAGGAGGCGCCGGCAGTCGCCCTGGGGCGCGGCGTCCGCGGCGCAGACGAAGCGGAACGTCCGCTTGCCTCCGAGCCCGCCGCGATCCGCCACGACGGTGAGAGCGGTCCTGGCCGCCGCGAGCGCCGGTGGGAACGCGCGGGGCACCGGGGCGGTGCCCGTCTCGCCGCCGTAGTTCCAGTTGCCGCCGTTCACGACGGTGCCGCCGTAGGCGATCGACCTGCCATCGGGCGCCTCGATCGAGAGGAAATGCAGCGGGCCGGGCGCGCTCGTGACGGGGCCGAAGAGCGTCGTGAGCGCCCGCTGGGCGCGCGCATCCAGCAGCTGATCCTCCCGGAGCCGCACGACGACGCTGAGCAGACCGCCGCCGATCGGCAGGACGCGGTTGGTCAGCACCGCGATGCCTGCCGCCTGTGCACGTGCGAGCACGGCGGTGCGCAGTTGGCGCGCACCGGGCGGGCCGAGGCCCGGGCTGTCGGCCACCGTGAGCGAGCCGCCGCTCTCGCAGCTCGCCGTCGGGCCGCAGTTGCCGATCATCCGGTACCCCGCAAGCCGGTCGCCGGCCGCGGCGAAGCGCGCCGCAACGGTGCCCACCAGCGCCTGGGCCTCCCACTGCGCACGCAGGAACGCGGCGCTCGGGTCGCGCTCCGCCGGCGGGCCCAGCACCAGATAGTGGGCGGAATCGATCCGCGCCGATGTCACCGCGCCGCGATCGAGAGCCACCAGTGCGTCGCGCACGATGACGCGCTCGGCGCCCGTCCCGCCGCTGACAGGGACGGGCGCCGATGCAGTCAGAGCGACGGCCGTGAGAGCTGCCGCGAACATCACTTCAATCTACGCCGCGCGTCTGCGCGACGTCACCTGGCGTCTACTCGCCCTGATCGCCCGAGTCGGGAGCGGATTCGCCCGAGTCGCCCGTCACGCCCGCCGGAGGCTCCGGCGCGGTGTCGGGGACGGGGGCGACGACGGTCATCTCGACCTCGTCGGTGTCGCCCT
>CAZYYP010000131.1:0-9902 GCA_964651695.1 uncultured Gaiellales bacterium
GCCGGCAGGTGATCACGCGCAGCGTCGAGCGGTGGCTGTAGAGGCCGTCGAGCAGGGCCAGGTAGCTCTCGCCCGGCACGCAGAACGCGAGCTCCACAGCGTGCAGCGCGAGCTGATCGGCGAGCAGTTGCCCGCCGCTTCTCACAGCTCGACCGGTTCGTCGAGGAAGATGGTGTAGCGCTGCGACTTCGGCCGCTCGCGATCCTCGTCGCGCACATAGTGGATCGACGGCGAGCCCTGGATCGCACGCGGCAGCACCATGCAGCGCACGAACGCGCTCGGCTCGTCGGCGTGCGTGAGGGCGTGGACGGGATCGGGCCCGGTCTCGAACCACGGCTCGCCCGGGCCGTAGGAGTGGGTCGCGCCCTGGGTCTCGATCGCGATCGAGCCGAACAGCAGCACGCGGATGCCCGGGCCCTGGTGCGTGTGCAGGAACGCCTCGCCCCCGGGCGGGAAGTCGACGCGGTCGCAGCGCAGGAGATAGTCGCCGGCCGGCAACGCCAGCTCGCGTGCCATCAGCGCGCCAGGGGCAGGCGCCTCGACCAGCTCGAAGCTGAGGTGATGGCCTTCGGTGGTCAACTCGAAGCTGTGGTGGGCGCTGTCCGCGACCAGTTCCGACGCCGTACTGAAGCTCGCCGTGTTGGCGTGGACGTCGTAGAGCGCGCGCGTCGCCGCGGGGAGCTCGGCCACGCCGTGGAGCTCCACGACCTGCAGATAGGTAGCCATCAGTTGAAGTACGCCCCTCCGTCGACTACGAGCGATTGGCCGGTGATGAAGTCGGCATCCGGCGAGCAGAAGAACGCGACCGCGCCGACGATGTCGCTCGGGTACTGGTCGCGCTGCACGAGCCGCGCCTTGAGCGAGATCTCCTGCAACTGGTCGACCTGCACCTGGTTTGCGAGCACGCCGTCCGACATCGTGAAGCCCGGCGCCACCGTGTTGACGAGGATGCCGGCAGGGGAGACCTCCTTGGCGACGGCACGGGTCATCGCGATCACGGCGCCCTTGCTCGTGACGTAGTGGAGGAGGAACGGCACGCCCTTGTACGGCGTGCCCGAGGCGATGTTGACGATGCGCCCGTACCCGGCCTCGCGCATCGCCGGCACGACGGCGCGCGTGGCGAGGAACATGCCGAGCACGTTGACGTCGTAGACCTTGCGCCACTCGTCGACACCGATCTGCTCGAAGGGCGTGGGGATGAGCGTGCTGAAGATCCCGGCGTTGTTGACGAGCCCGTCGATGCGGCCGTAGCGCGCGAGCGCCGCCTCCGCCATGGCCTGCGTGTCGGTCTCGCTCGAGACGTCGACGCGCACGCCGAGGCCGCCCAGCTCCTCCGCCGCGGCCTCGTGGCCCTGGAGATCGGCGATCACGACGGTCGCGCCCTCCGCGTGCAGCCGCTGCGCGATCGCGCGGCCGATGCCCTGCGCTCCACCCGTGACGATGACGACGCGATCCGCAAGCCTCATCGGTCGATCCCTCCCATTGCCAGGTACTTGATCTCGAGCCAGTCCTCGATGCCGTACTTCGAGCCCTCGCGGCCCATGCCCGACTCCTTCATGCCGCCGAACGGCGCCACCTCGGTCGAGACGAAGCCGGTGTTGACGCCGACGATGCCGTAGTCGAGGCCCTCGCCGACGCGCCACACGCGCCCGATGTCGCGGCTGTAGAAGTACGCGGCGAGGCCGTAGGGCGTGTCGTTCGCGATACGGATGCCCTCGTCCTCGTCGCCGAAGCGCCGGATGCCGGCGACCGGCCCGAACGTCTCGTCCTGCGACATCGCCATGTCGTCGGTCACCCCGGTCAGCAGCGTCGGCTCGAAGAAGAGCCCGCCGCGCTCGTGCCGGCCCCCGCCGAGCAGGATCTCCGCGCCCTTCGCGCGCGCGTCCTGCACGTGCGCGACGACCTTCTCGAGACCCTGCCGGTCGATCAGGGGACCGACCGTCACTCCCTGCTCGGTGCCGGCGCCGACGCGCAGCGCGGTGATCGCCTGCGCGTAGCGCTCGACGAATGCGTCGTGGATCCCGTCCTGCACGAGCAGGCGGTTCGCGGCGATGCAGACCTGACCGGCGTTGCGGAACTTGCACAGGATCGCGCCCGCGACGGCCCTGTCGAGATCGGCATCGTCGAAGACGAGGAAGGGCGCGTTGCCGCCGAGCTCGAGCGAGATCTTCTTGACCTGCCCGGCGCACTGCGCCATCAGGATCTTGCCGACCGCGGTGGAGCCCGTGAAGCCGATCTTGCGGACGATCGGGTTGCCGGTCAGCTCGCCGCCGATCGCCGGCGCGTCATCGGCGTCGCCCGTGACGATCTGAAACACCCCCGCGGGGATGCCGGCGCGGTCGGCGAGCTCGGCCAGCGCGAGCGCCGAGAGCGGCGTCTGCTCCGCCGGCTTGCAGACGATGGTGTTGCCGGCGGCGAGCGCGGGCGCCGCCTTGCGGGTGATCATGGCCGACGGGAAGTTCCAGGGCGTGATCCCGCCGCAGACACCCACCGGCTGCTTGAGCACGACGATGCGCGTATCGGTCGTCTGGGCCGGGATGGTGTCGCCGTAGACGCGCTTTCCCTCCTCCCCCATCCACTCGAGGAACGACGCGGCGTAGCCGATCTCGGCGTCCGACTCGGCCAGTGGCTTGCCCTGCTCGCGCGTCATGATCATGGCCAGGTCGCGGCGATGGCGGAGCATCAGGTCGGCGAAGCCGCGCAGGTAGGCGGCGCGCTCGCGCGCCGGGCGCGCACGCCACGCGGGCAGCGCGGCCGAGGCGGCCTCGATCGCGCGCCGCGTCTCGGCCGCACCCATGCGCGGCACCTCGGCGAGCACCTCGCCGGACGCGGGATCGTGCACCGGGAACGTCGCGCCGGAATCGGCGGCAACCCACGCACCGTCGATGTAGCCGCGGTCACGCAGCAGCTCGGAGTCGTCGATCAGCAACATGCCCTGATGATTGCAGGGGCCAGGTGAAGCGCACTCAGT
The DNA here is from genome assembly GCA_964651695.1 of uncultured Gaiellales bacterium. Taxonomy (GTDB): domain Bacteria; phylum Actinomycetota; class Thermoleophilia; order Gaiellales; family JALYLC01; genus JALYLC01. The sequence goes on from CAZYYP010000131.1 coordinate 2,972, forward strand.
GCGCGGCGGCGGACTCGACGCCGAGAAAACGGCGCTGGGCGTCAGGGTCGTCGCGCAGCGCCTCGGCCGTCGTCTCGGCGGCGATGTGGCCGCTGACCATCACGAGCTGGCGCTCGGCGACCGAGGTCGCGACGCCCAGGTTCTGCTCGACGAGCAGGATGCCCATGCCCTCGCCCACGAGGGTATGGCAGGTCTCGATCACGTTCTCGACGATCGTCGGGGCGAGGCCCTCGGAGGGCTCGTCCATCACGAGCAGCGCCGGGTTGAGCAGGAGCGCGCGGCCGATCGCGAGCATCTGCTGCTCCCCGCCCGAGAGCTGGGTCGCGCTGATCTTCTTGCGCTCGGCCAGCCGCGGGAACAGCTTGTAGACGGCGGAGGGGTTCCACCGTCCCTTGCGGGGCGCGCGGATCATGCGCAGGTGCTCGTCGACGGAGAGCGACTGGAAGAGCCGGCGGCCCTGCGGCACGTACCCGACGCCGGCCTTCGCCACGGCGTACGGCGGCTTGCCGCGCAACTCGTGCCCCTCCACGCGGATCGAGCCGCGGGTCTCGGAGCAGAGGCCCATGATCGTGTTGCAGAGCGTGGACTTGCCCATGCCGTTGCGACCGATCAGCGCGATCGCCTCGAGGCCCATCGAGAACGACACGCCTTCGAGGATGTGCGCCGAGCCGTAGAAGGCGTGGACGTCCTCGAGCTCGAGAAGCGGCGCGTCACTCATGCGAGAACCTGCTGCCGAGGTAGATGTCGTGCACCATCTGGTTGCCGCGGATCTCCTCCGGCGTGCCTTCGACGACCTTCTGGCCGTCGTGCATCATCGTGACGTAGCCGGCGACCTTGAGTGCGATGTCCATGTCGTGCTCGATCAGGATCAGCGTGACGTCGGCCGGCAGCGAGAGCAACAGCTCGGTGAGGCGCTCGCGCTCGCCGCGCGAGAGTCCGGAGGCCGGCTCGTCGAGCATCATCAGCCTGGGCTCGGTCGCGCTCGCCATGCCGACCTCGAGCTGTCGCTGCTGGCCGTGCGAGAGCGAGCCGACGAGCGCATCGAGCGAGTCGGCGAGCCACACGCGCTCGGCCGCCGCGCGGGCCCGCTCGCGCTGCTCGCGCTCGCGCGCCGGCGAGCGCAGCACGCGCAGCCGGCCGCCGTCGCGCCCGACGATCGCGAGGTAGAGGTTGTCCTCGACCGTGAGGCCGGGGAAGAGCCGCGACTTCTGGTAGGTCCGCGCGACGCCGAGCGTCGGGCGCACACGGGCGGGAAGCGCCGTGACGTCGGTTCCGAGCAGCTCGATCGTGCCGGACGTCGGTGCGAAGTCGCCGGCGATCAGATTGAACAGGGTCGTCTTGCCCGCGCCGTTCGGGCCCAGGATTGCGCGGCGCTCACCGTGCGCGACGTCGAGATCGACGTCGCGCACGGCCTGCACCCCGCCGAAGCGCCGGCCGACCCCCCGTAGGCGGAGGATCGAACCGGCGCTTTCGGCAGCGACGGTGGACGTCGCTTCGGTCAACGGTTGAACTTCACGCGCCGACTAGACCTTCTGGACCTTCCACGGGATCGTCCCGTCGGCGGACTTCGTGCAGGTCGGGTAGGTCTCGCTCGGAGCGGGCTTCGTGGGCGAGAACACGCCGCCGAAGCTCTGCGGGACATTGACGACCTTGTAGACCGTCTTGACGCCCAGCTGGCCGTTGTTGTCGTAGAGCTGCTGGACATACGTGTCGGCGATCGCCTGCCGGTTGGCGTCGAGCTTCAGCGTGTACCCGTTCGGGTCCGTCACGCTGACCTTGGCGAGCGCCTTCTGGAGGGCCTTCTGGCCGCCCGAGATGTCACCCTTGACCGCCTTGAGGCCCTTGATGAGCGCCGAGGCGTTGAGCCAGTAGTTCACGAAGAACACGTCGCCCGCGCCATTCGCGACCGCGGGGCCCTTGAGGGGCGGAAGCGCGCTCCAGGTCTTTTTCGTGAGCGTGTTGAAGGCCGTCAGGGTCGAGGACGGGATGTCGGCGACGGTGCCGCCGGTGCCGGCGTAGGCGCCTGCGATGCGGAGGCCGAGATCCTGGAACGTGCCGGCCGTATCCCAGAACAGGTTGCCCATGTGCTGCTTGCCGACGATGTTGCCGTACTTCTGCTCGAAGGCCTTGAGGGCCGTCAGCGTGCCGGAGCCGCCGACCGTCCAGAAGTAGCCGTCGACCGCGTTCGGCGGATCGAGCTGCGCCACGTAGGACGAGTAGTCCGTCGTGTTCAACGGCGGGAAGACGCGCTTCTGGATCGTGCCGCCGAGGGCGCAGAACTCGGCGATGAACCCGGCGGCCGACGTCCAGCCGAAGGAGTAGTCGTCCGAGATCACGTCGACCTTGCGCCAGCCGAGCACGTTGTAGGCCACCCAGCCGGTGCCGGCGTTCCACTGCGCGCCGTCGCCGTTCCAGCGGAAGAAGTTCGGCGCGCGCACGATCATCGTCGTGTCGAGTGCGCCGGCCGTGCCGTTGACGAACGTCTTCGTGGGATGCGCCTTCGCGTACTTGGCGATCGCGATCGACTCATCGCCCGACAGCGGCCCGATCATGATGTCGGCGCCGAGCTTCTCCATGAGACGCTTGGTCTCGGAGATGGCGAGGTCGGCCGAGTCGCTGCCGCAGCCGATGCCGACGAGCTTGACGGGGTGCGTGCCGATGTGCGCGCCCGTCATGCCCTTGATCGGATTGGCCTTGTTGACGACCTTGGCGCCGGCGTACTTGACGAACGCCTGGATGGCTCCACCGACGTCGGCGCCGTAGAACGCGCCGAACGCGCCCTTGCAGTCCGACATGATCGCGATCTTGATCGGCGTGTTCGCCGCCGAGGTCGTGGGCTTCGCGGTCGACGCGGTGGCCGTCAAGGCCGCCACGAGGGCCACGAGCGGAAGCGCATACCTCAGCTTCCGCAAGCGCGAGAGATTCACGTCGGGGTTCTCCTTTGTGTCGGTGGGCACGATGCCTGGCAGATTGGACGTCGAGGGGAAGGTCGAGTTAGTCGCCGGCGGCCGCTGCGACGGCCGGACGCCTGCGGAGAAGGCCGATGCCGCGCTCCCAGAGACCGAGCAGCCCGTCCGGGGAGAGCAGCACGATCACGAGGAACACGAGCCCGATCAGTGAGTTGAAGGTACCGAACGTGAAGCCGCCGAGCGAGAAGTCCGTCGAGACCAGGCGGTCGTTGATGAAGACGTAGGCGAAGGCGCCGACGAAGGCGCCCTCGATCCGCCGCAATCCGCCGATCACGGCGATGATCAGCAGGTTGATCGTGGACTGCAGGCCGATCGTCTGCGGGTCGACGTGCCCGTTCCACCACACGAACAGCACCCCCGCGATCGAGGCCACGAACGCGCCGAACGTGAACGCGAGCGTGCGATGGAGGACGACGCTGTAGCCCAGCGAGCTCATGCGCACGGGCTCGTCGCGGATCCCCTGCAGCGCAAGGCCGAACGGCGTCCGTATGAGGTAGCGGACGAGCAGGTACAGCAGGATCGCGAGCGCGAGTGCGACGTAGTAGAGCCGGAAGTGGTGGGCGTCGGTCGTGCCGATGACCGACGGGGGCACGATGCCGCTGATGCCGCCGAAGCCCGAGATCTTCTCGACCTGGCTGAACGTCAGGTTCGCGATCACGCCGTAGGTGAGCGTGATCATGAGGAAGTAGATCCCGGTCGAGCGCGACGCGAGGCCGCCGTAGACGAGCCCGATCGCGACCGCGATGGCAATCGCCGGCAGGATGCCGACCCACGGGTCGTAGCCGAGCACGAGACCCTTGGTCTGCGTCGTCGTCAGATTGCCGACGACGAAGCCGGCGATGCCGAAGAGCGCCGTCTGCGCCAGCGAGACCATGCCGCCATACGACGCGAGGAAGACGAGGCTCATCGCTGCGATCCCGAGGATCAGCGAGTCCGTCATCAGCTGGTCGACGGTGTACTCGGAGAACAGCGCGGGCGCGAGCACCGCGAGCAGGAGCGCCACGCCCGCGATCGACCGCTCGAGCGTGCGGACGCCCCTCACGCGGGCCGCCCGAAGATGCCGTACGGCCGCACCGCGAGGACGACCGCGAGCAGTACGAACGTGAAGATCACGGCGTACTGCGTGTCGGCATACGGCAGGTAGGCCGCCGAGAACGTCCCGATCATCGAGTAGAGCATCGCGCCCACGGCCGCTCCGCCGAGCGACCCCATGCCGCCGATGATCACGACGACCAGCGAGTTGAGCAGCCACGTGCCGTCGGTGCCGCTGGCGGCGGACGTCTGCGATGTGCCGATGACGGCCCCGATCCCCGCGAGCGCCGAGCCGACGAAGAAGGCGACCATGAAGACGCGCTGGATGTTGACGCCGAGCGCCGAGACCATCGCGCGGTCGTCCACGCCGGCGCGGATGACCATGCCGGTGCGCGTGCGCTTGAGCCACAGCCAGAGCGAGAGGCCGATGACGAGCGCAAGCCCCAGGATGAAGAGGCGGGCGCCGGAGTAGGAGAAGTGGCGTACGTGCAGGTCGACGAACTGGTTGATCGTGCCCGGGAAGGACATGTCCTCGGCGACGCCGCCGCCGGTGCGCACGACGATCTGGTCGGCCACGATGACCGAGAGCGCGATCGTGATCAGCGCCTGGCGCAGCTCCTGGCCCTGGTTCCAGCGCAGCAGCACCTGCTGCATCGCGAGCCCGACGACGCCGGCGATCGCCGCGGCGATCAGCAGCACGACGAACCAGTTGATGATGCTGACCTGCGTCGACGAGATGGTGAGGTCGGGACTGCCGGTGATGATCCGGCGCTGCACGTTGACGGCGATGTACGCCGACATCAGGTACAGGGAGCCGTGCGCCATGTTGACCACGCGCATCAACCCGAAGATCAGCGTGAAGCCGCTGGCGACGACGAAGTAGAGCGCGCCCTGCGTCGTGGCGTCGAGCAGCGTCGAGAAGAACGTCGTCGGATCGCTGTGCGCCGGGCGAGGCGCCCACAGGAAGATGTAGAGGATCGCGAACGCGACGGTCGCAAGGATGACCCCCCACCCGAAATTGCGTCGATATGCGAGGGCCACCGGCATCGGCGCGCAGACGCTACAGCAAACGGCGGCGGACGCCAAACGCGTTCCGCGCAGCGAAACAGCGGGCTGGACGCCGCACGGGGCGAGCCGACATACTCCCGGCGTGCCTGCCGCGCGCATCTTGCGACTCGACGCGCTCGCTCCGTTTGCAATGGCAGACGGCGTGCGGGCGAGAGCGCTCTTCGGCGATGACGCGATGCTCAACCTCGTCGAGCTCGACCCGGGCGCGGTGGTGCCCGTGCACTCGCACCCGCACGAGCAGCTCGGCATCGGCATCAGCGGGCTGATCGTGATGCTCATCGACGGCGAGGAGCACCCCATGGGCCCGATGGATGCGATGCACATCCCGTCCGGTGTGGTGCACGGCGCCTACGCCGGGCCCGAAGGGGCCGTCGTCCTCGACGTCTTCGTGCCGATCCGCGAGGACTTCCGCGCGCTGGCCGAAAGCGCCGGGTAGATTCCGGCCGACACACGCCAGCAGTCTGGAGACGAGCATGCCGATCATCCACCTCAAGATCTACGAGGCACGCCTGACCGACGAGGCCGAGCCCAAGCTGATCGAGGACTTCACGCAGGTGCTCGTCGACAACTTCGGCGAGGGCATCCGCGAGCACACGACGGTGATCCTGGAAGGGGTCAAGCCGAGCCGGTGGGGCGTCGCCGGCAAAGCGCTCTGAGCGCTCGCCCCAGAAGCCAATCCCGGCACGAAAGGAACCGCCAGATATGAGCGCAGTCGAAGTCAACGCGCCCGGCTTTCTCGACCTCGTCGCCGAGGACGCCGAGCTCGAGTGCATCGGCTCGGGCTTCACGTTCACCGAGGGGCCCGTATGGACGAACCGGGACGGCGGCTCGCTGCTGTTCTCGGACATGCCGGGCGACACGCGGCGGCGCTGGACGCCCACGGGCGGCGTCGAGGTGCTCGCGCACCCGTCCAACAAGGGCAACGGCCTCAGCTACGACCTCGAAGGGCGCCTGCTGATCTGCGAGCACACGACGAGCAGCCTGATCCGCATCGAGGCGGATGGCTCGCGCACGGTGCTCGCCTCGCACTGGCAGGGCAAGGAGCTCAACAGCCCCAACGACGTCGTCGTCACCTCGGACGGCTCGATCGTCTTCACCGACCCGCCCTACGGCCGCTGGCCCGGCTTCGGCGTTGAGCGCGAGCAGGAGCTCGACTTCCAGGGCGTCTACCGCGTGGCGCCGGACGGCGAGCTGTCGCTGCTCGTCGACGACTTCCAGAAGCCCAACGGCCTCTGCTTCTCGCCGGACGAGAAGACGCTCTGGATCAACGACACCGACGGCGGCCACATCCGCCGCTTCTCGGTCGGCTCCGACGGCTCGCTGTCCGGCGGCGACGTGATCTACCAGATGGAGGGGTTCAGCCTGGCGACCGGCATCCCCGACGGGCAGAAGCTCGACGACGCCGGCAACCTCTGGGTCTCCGGCCCGGGCGGTCTGCACGTCGTGACAGGCCACGGCCAGCTGCTGGGCCGCATCCTCACGCCCGAGAACGTCGGCAACCAGGCCTGGGGCGGCGAGGATTGGAAGACGCTCTTCATCTGCACGTCTTCCACGGTGCACACGCTGCGCACGACGATCGCGGGCCATCGCACGCCCACCATGAACTGAGGAGTGAGAGATGGCTGATCTCGAAGCAATCGATCCCAAGCGCACCGTCTTGATGGTGCTCGACATGCACCGCGACGTCGTCGCCGACGACGGCGCCTCGAAGGACTCGGGCGCGCCCGAGCACGCGGCCAAACAGCGCGTCGTCGAGAACATCACGACGCTCCTCGAGGCGGCCCGGAAGAGCGGAACGACCGTCCTGCACATCCATCACCGCAAGGGCAAGGGCGCGCGGCCGCACGGCAACATGAGCCGCA
>CAZYYP010000132.1:0-9892 GCA_964651695.1 uncultured Gaiellales bacterium
GCAGGTGCCGCGGATCCGGCGGGGGCCGGGGCGGAGGCGATCTCGGATGTGGCGGGCGGCGCCGCGGCGGGCGGTCGCGCAGCCACCGTCTCCACGCGCTGCGGGGCGGGCTCGGCAGTCCGCGCGAGCACGGGCCCGGCGGGCGCCTGCGCCGGTGCGCTCGCGGGCTCCGGTGCCGCCGGGGCGGACGGGACGATCGAGGCCGCCGGGGCGGCGGGAGCGGGGGCCGGCTGGGACGAGAGGCGGAAGCCGAGGGCACGCCGGGCGCCGAACTCCTCGACGGGTGTGCGCGCGATGGTCGCTCCCGCAGGTGGCTCGGACGGCCAGGCCGGCTGTCCGCCGGCCGGCTCCGGCTCGTGATCCTGGAACGACGGGGGCCCGACGGCACGGGCGAGCGCGGCGCGCGCCGCGCTGTCGGAGAGCGGCGTCCCCTCGGCGCGGCCGTCCCCGAACATCCAGCGGCTGGCGAACTCCGACATGCCCTCCGGCGCCGCGAACGGTGCCGGAGCCGCGGGCGACGGAGCACCCAGCAGCCGCCGCGCGATGCGCGCGACGTGCGGCCGGCGGCGTTCGGCGACCCGCGTCGCGAGCTGCGCACGGGGCGTACGACCGCGCGCCTGAAGGCGGCTCGAGAGCCGGAGCGAGCGGGCGAGCAGGCGGCTCGCGGGAGTGGATGGGGTCGGTGGCATCAGGTGTCGTCAGGCGAGCCGAGCGAATCGGCGATCTCGAGAAAGCTGCGCCGGTCTGCGTGCTCGAGATCCAGGATCGTCTCGAGCGGCCAGTGCAGCCGCTGGGCGAGACGGGCCGTCTCCGTGAAGAGGTCGTGCGGAGACGGCCGCGTCATTCCCCCAGGCGGCCGTCCTCTATCTCGGAGAGGTCGACCTCGAACTCATGGGCGCAGGCCGGGCAACTGATGTGCCCGACCAGCTCGGCGTCGGCGTTGAGCCGTTCGTAGAGGCGTTGCAGGTGATCGAAGTCCACGGCGAAGAGCTCCTCGATCACGCCCGGGGTGACCTCGGTCAGGTCGCCGAGTCGCGTGACCGTGCGGGCGAGCAGCAGCACGGCCAGGTACGCCTCGTTCTGGCGCACCGCCGGATCGCGCAGCGGCTCGATCTCGTCGCGCGCCGTCGCGAGCCGCATCACGCCCTCGCGGTGGACGGTCCCGTCGGGGCCGGCGTATCCGCGCGGGAGGGTGAATGCGTGCTCGGTCCGGAGCGTCGCAGGCGTCGTCACGGTGCTGCTCACAACCGCTTGAGGCCCTCGTGGCAGATCTGGATCTCCTCGACGGCGACCTCGTTGCCGCCCGCGTTGAGGGTGGCGCCCGTGTACTTGATGGGCCACCCCTGATCGAAGCTCCAGGTTGCGATCGTCGAGCCGCTGTAGTCGATCAGCGCGACGCTGCCGTTGGTGCGCGACTTGTCGGGACCCTCCTGGATGACCTGCTCGCGCCACTTCCAGATGTCGAGGGTCTCGTCGACGCCGCGCTTGAGCGTGATGTTCGACCACTTGATCTCGCCCGGCACCTTGCGCACGACCGGACGGCCGTTGTCGTCGATCGACTTGTGCTCGATGACCGACGTCTCCGAGTCGAGCCCGGAGCATTCGCGGAACATCCCGACGCCCTGGCGGCCGCCGAGGTCGAGTCGAAAGTGGGATGCGGGACGCGGTTCCTTCGCAGGCATCTCAGGCTCCTGTCGGGGTGATTGTCAGCTGCATGCGGATCAGCCCTCGACCTGCGCCGCGCCGGCGCTGTACTGGCTGATCCGGAAGATCACGAACTCGGCCGGCTTGACCGGCGCGATGCCGACCTCGACGATGACCTGGCCGGCGTCGATGACGTCGGTCGGGTTCGTCTCGGCGTCGCACTTCACGTAGAACGCCTCCTCGGGCGTCGCCCCGAAGAGCGCGCCCTCGCGCCAGGTGCGCGTGAGGAAGCTGCCCACGGCGATCCGCAGGCGGATCCAGAGGCGCTCGTCGTTGGGCTCGAAGACGGCCCACTGCGTCCCCTCGAGGATCGACTCCGAGAGGTAGTTGAAGAGCCGGCGGACGTTCAGGTAGCGCCACTCGGGATCGCTCGACAGCGTGCGCGCGCCCCAGATGCGGATGCCGCGGCCGGGGAAGCTGCGGATGCAGTTGATGCCCGACTGGTTGAGTGCGCCCTGCTCCTCGTGCGTGATCTGGAAGGCCAGGCCGTTGACGCCGAGCACGACCTCGTTGGCCGGGGCCTTGTGCACGCCGCGCGTGTTGTCGGTGCGCGCCCACACGCCGGCGACGTGGCCGGACGGCGGCACGAGCAGCGGCCGGCTGGTGAGCGGGTCCATGACCTCGAGCCACGGCCAGTAGAGCGTCGCGTACTTCGAGTCGTAGCCCGCGGTCTTGTTGCGCCACTCGTGGATGTCCTGCGGGATCAGGTCCGGCGGCGCGTCGAGGATCGCCATGCGGTCGCCGGCCATCTCGCAGTGCGCGATGAGCTTGCCCTGCTGGTCGCGCAGCTTGGTGTCGTCTCCGGCCGCGAGCGCCATCAGGTCGGGCACGCAGACCATGGTGATCTCGTCGACGCCGGCGAGCGCGCCCATGCCCTCGCGCCGTGCGACATCGCCCTCGAAGTCGCGGGCCGTGAGCTCGCGGCCGGGGGCCGACGGCGCGGTGAGCGTGTACTTGCCGATCGCCGGCGCCTCGGCGCCGGTCTCCTCGATGCGCACGAGCGTGGAGGCGGCGTTGACCTTGGTGGCGATGTTCGTGCGGCCCTTCTTGAGCGTGAGGCCGTCGTGCTCCTCGCGCGTCCCGCCCGCGGTCACGATCAGCGTGTAGGTCGCCTCCTCGGCCGCCTCGTCGCCGCCCTCGGCCTTCGCCGGCTTCTCCGCGACGAGCTCGACCTGCACGTCGCCGTCGACGCCGTCGCGCGCCGTGGCGCGGAACGCCTCGATCGACTTGTCGGACGCGGCGGGCAGGGCGGCCTGGCGCTTGCCGGGGCCGGCGTCGTCGACGCCGACGCGGACGATCCAGCACACCCCGCCGCCGTTCTGGAAGTAGCCGTAGACGGCGTGCGCGAGATAGCTGCCCTCCATGAAGGGGCCGTTCTCGGGCTGGACCGGATCGCTGTAGAGCTTGGAGAACTGCGTCCAGTTCGAGATCCGCATCGGCTGGTTCGCGGGCCCGCCCGGCGCCGTGCCGACGAACGCGGCCACCGCCGTCCCGACGCCCTCGATCGGCTTCGACTGCGAGGGCACCTCCTCGACGTACACCCCTGGCGTCAAATAGCTCGGCATGTCACTCCCCTCTTGGGCCGGGACGGTTGGCAAGTTCCTTCACGAGCGCCTCCGGCGCGGCGCTCGCGATCTGCCGGGGCGTCTCGACCCCGGCATCGAAGACCTGGATGGCGCTGTGATCGCGATCCCAGAGCACGAGCTTCGCGTCGGGCGCGGCGGCCCGCGCGCCCTGCAGCAACCCGTCCCGCGCAGCGACGTCGAGCAGGATGCTGTCGGGATGGCTGCGACTGCAGGCGGTCAGGACCGACCCGGGATCGCTGCCGCCGTCGATGACGGCGATGCCCGCGCCCTCGAGCAGCTGGCGCATGCCGACGGCTTCCATCGGCGTGAGGCCTCCGAGGAGCACGCATGCCGACGCCTGGACGCTCACGGGCATCCGCGGAGCATCGCCGTGCCGGCACTCGGGCGCCAGGTTCGTGCGGGCAGACGAACGGGCAACCGCGGTTGCCCGTTCGGGCAACCGGCGGGTCAGCGCAGGGCGCGGGCGACGTCGTGGAACTGCTCGAAGTCGGATTCGAGCGTGAGCCTGCCGAGCTTGCCGTACTCGAGCGCGACCCCGCGCACGAGGTGGCGCATCGCGATCACGCCGCCGTCTTCGGCAGCCAGGAACGCGGCGGCCAGCGAGGCGTTGCGGATATTGCCGCCCGCCAGCTTGAACTGGTGCGCGAGGAACACGAGGTCGACGTCGTCGGCGAGCGGCGCCTTCTGCGGGAGCAGCAGCCGCCAGATGCGCTCGCGGTCGGCGGGCTCCGGGAACGGGAAGTCGACGACGAAGTCGAGGCGCCGCAGGAACGCCTCGTCGATGTTCTGCCGGTAGTTCGTGGCCAGCACGACCGCGCCCGCGTAGCTCTCCATGCGCTGCAGCAGGTAGGCGACCTCGAGGTTCGCATAGCGGTCGTGCGCGTCCTGCACGTCGGAGCGCTTCCCGAACAGGGCGTCGGCCTCGTCGAAGAAGAGGATCGCGTTCGAGCCGTCGGCGGCGGCGAAGATGCGGTCGAGGTTCTTCTCCGTCTCCCCGATGTACTTCGAGACGACGGTGGCGAGGTCGATCCGGAAGATCTCCTGCCCGAGGTCGGTTGCGAGCACCTGCGCCGCCATGGTCTTGCCGGTGCCCGAGTCGCCGGCGAACAGCGTCTTGACGCCCTGGTTGCGTGCGACGGTGCGCTCGTAGCCCCACTCGGAGAGCACGAGGTCGCGGTGCCGGACGTACGCGGAGATCGAACGCAGCACCTCGGACGAGCGCTCGGGGAGGATCAGGTCGTCCCAGCCGACGCGCAACTCGAGCCGCGTCGCGAGCTGACCGAGCGCGCCGCTCGAGGCGCTGCGCGCTCCCAGATCCAGATCCTCGCGACCCGGCGAGCGGCCCGCCGACGACGCGACGACCTTGGCGACCTCGGCGGCGCGCTCGACCTGCCCGATCGAGAGCCGGAACTTGGCCGCGACGTCATCGACGTCCTCGGCGCCCGAGGCCCGGATCCAGGCCGCGCGCCGTTCGGGCAGCGACGGCTCGGGCACCTCGACGATGATCGCCGGGAGGTCGGCGAGCGTATACGCCGCGGCGCGCGTTCGTGCACACAGGATGACGCGTGCCGACCGGCTGGCGAGCCAGCGCTGCAGCGCGCGCGCAGGTCCTGGCTCGAGCTGCTCGATGCCGCCGAGCGCCACCAGGCCGTGCTCGAGGGCGGCGATCAGCGAGGCCTCGCGCAGGAGTTGCGGATCCCCGGCCGAGACCGCGTCGACGAGCACGAGCGGCCGCCCGGCGGCCGCGGCCACGACACCTGGCGCGTCCGGCCCGGCGACCAGCAGGGGCACCGGCGTCTCGAGCTGCAGCATGGCCGCGAGCTCGGCCACGACCTGCCCGCGCCCGAGCCCGTCGGCGTCGGCGCGGACGACCTCGATGCGGAGGTCCCGGGGCGTGTCGGCGAGGTCGACGCCGAGCAGGAACCCGACCAGGCGCTCGGCCGCCTGCGCGCCGCGCTCGGCGAGGGGCACCGACGCATCCGCATCGGCCACCCGCAGCGCACCGCTCGAGCGCAGGCGCCCGCCGCGGTCGAAGCACGCGAGCACGTCGGGCGCCGCGAAGCCGGCGCCCTCGAGCAGCCGCGCGATCAGGCGCGGGCTGGGCAGGCGCCGGGTGAGGTCGTCGTGCAGGTAGCCATACAGGCGGCCGTAGCGCGGGTGCAGTTCGGGCGCGGCGCAGAGCGCGAGGACGCAGGCTTCGAGAGGGCTGAGCCCGAGCAGCGCCGCGGCGCTGTCGAGGCGCGCGTCGAGATCGTCCTCCGCGTGGTCGCGCGCGAGGCGCACCGCGGCCTGGTCGGAGAGGTAGAGGCCGCGGAAGGGATCGACGGGGTCGGGCTCCGTGGCCGCGACCGCCTCGACGGACGCGCGCACCAGTGCCGTCAGCTCGGCGAACGAGAGCGGCTCAGGTGCCGTGCTCAGCGGCGATCGCCTCGGCTTCGTTCTCGAGCGCATCGCCCGGCATCGAGACGGTCAGCGGGCCCGTGGTCGGCGCGTCGCGCTGCTGCACGACGTGCGCCAGCTCATGGGTGAGGAGCTCGTCGCCCGCGCTCGTGCCGGGCTGGTATTCGCCGCGCCCGAAGTAGACGTCGGATCCGGTCGTGAAGGCGCGGGCGGAAACCGACTGCGCGAGCTTCTCGGCCGTGTCGTCGTGGTGCACGCGCACGTCTGCGAGCGGGTCGCCGAGCGCCTCGGCGGCGCGCTCGCGCGTCCCCGGCGCGAGCGGCGAGCCGGCGCCGCGCGTGCGGGCGATCGTCGCCTCGACGTCGGGATGCGCCGTGCCGTTCGGCAGGATGCCGTCGCCGACCCTGCCGATCAGGGCCCCGAACGCGCGGTTGCCGACGGTCGCTGCGAGGCGCGCCGGGTCACCACGATCGGATCCCTGCGCCTCGCCCTCGCGCTCGCCGGCGGCGTGCTCCTCGCCGTGCTCGTAGCTCCATCCGCTGTCAGTCATGGGCGATGCCGATCATACGCCGCGCGGGGGTGCGACTGCCAGCCGCGTCCGGGGGAGCGCACGGGCGCCACTTGCGGGGGCACGGCCGGCGCCGCTAGGGTCGGACAGCGCATGAGCCTCTCCGAGACCTCCGTCATCCCGCTCAACACGATGCTCGCCGACCTCGACGAGTCGCTCAAGGCGCTCATGGGCACCGAGCTCGGCCGCCACGGCTTCGAGCTCGTGCAGATCGCGTTCGACGCGCCCACGAAGGAATGGGCGTCCACGCTCTCGGCGCCGACGCTCAGCCTCTTCCTCTACGACATCCGCGAGACGAAGGACCACCGGCCCGCCGACTGGGAGGCGCGCCAGGAGGACGACGGGCGCCGCTTCGAGCTGCGGCCGCCGCTGCGCGTCGACGTCGCCTATGCCGTCACCGCGTGGACGCGGAACGTCGAGGACGAGCACCGCATGCTCTCCCAGGCGCTCGCGATCCTCTTCGCCTACCCGGTGCTGCCGCGCGACGAGCTCACCGGGTCGCTGCGCAACGGCTCCCAGCGCTTCCCGCTCAACACGCGCGTCGCGCGCGAGCGCTCGGACGGCGGCTCCAACTTCTGGACGGCCGTCGGCGGGCAGTACAAGGCCTCGCTCGACTACGTGGTCACGCTCGCGTGCGAGCCTGGCTCGCGGATCGAGCGCGGCCCCGAGGTGCGCACGCAGACGCTGCGGACGCAGCGCACCGGAGCCGATCAGACGCGCGAGGAGGCGCACCGCTTCGGCGGCACGGTGCGCGACGAGACGGGTGCGCCGGTCGCCGGCGCGTGGGTCGCGCTGCCCGACAGCGGGCGTTTCGCGCCCACCGACGCACGCGGGTACTTCCTCATCGAGCACGTCCCGGAGGGGACGCAGCGGATGGTCGTGCGCGGACCCGACGGCGCCGAGCAGGAGGCGAAGATCGAGGTGCCGGGGAGCCGCGTCGACATCGTGCTGCCCGCGGATGGCCCGGCCGCCGCGAAGCGCTCCGGCAAGGGCTCGTCCTAGATCATGCCCTGGCGCACGGCCTGGGCCACCGCCTGGGAGCGCGTGCGGACGTTCATCTTGATGACGACGTCGTGCAGCACGTTCTTGATCGTGCGCTCGCTGTAACAGAGCTCGGCCGCGACCTCGCGCGTCTGATGCCCGTCGGCCACGAGTCGCAGCACGAGCCGCTCGCGCTCGTTGAGCGCGGGGGCGGCGATCCGGGGCTCGCTGTGGTGGGCAGCCCGGCGGTAGAGCGTCTCGAGGAGTTCCGGCGCCATCACGCCGGTGCCCCGCGCGGCCGCGCGCACGCTCGCCGCGAGCCGGTCCGGCGTCAACGTGACGCGGTCGAGGAAGCCCGTCGCGCCGGCGTCGATCGCCGACAGCAGCAGATCCTCGTCGCGGCGCTCGACGCACGCGATCAGCGTGGGCCCCGGCTCGCGTGACAGCTCCCGCATGAGCTCGAGCCCGTCCTCCATCGCGGGATCGATGATCGCGACGTCGGCCGCGTGCAGCTCGGGGTGCACGAGCGCCGCCGCGGCGCTTCCGGCACTCCCGACCGAGGTCACATCCGGCAACACGGACAGGCAGGCAACGATGCCCCGGCAGAAGATCTCGTGCTCGTCGACGGCGAACAGCTTCACCGGCGTGCCCCCCATTGCGCCGTGGTGTGAGCGGCGAAGGTATCACGCACCGGCATCCCCGTGAGAGGGGGATTTGCGTCACCACTCCGCGCCGTGGGTAGACTCGCAGCGCATGCCGCCGATCGTGACCACGGGCGCGACCATCATGTGCATCCACGGAGGGCAGGTGGTGCTCACGCCCCGCCAGACGCAGGTGACCATCGCCGGCAATCCCGTGCTGCGCGAGGGCGACCTCTCGGGTGCGCCGATTGTCGGCTGCGCACAGCCGCCCAGCCCGGGGACGAAGCCCTGCACGACCGTGATCTCGACGCTGCCCGGCTCGGCCTCGATGCGCGTCACCGCCGCCGGCGCGCCGGTGCTGCTGGCGACGCTCAGCGGCATCACCGACGGCGTGCCTCCGGGCACCATCATGGTCGCCTCGCCCGGCCAGACGACGGTGCAGGCGAACTGAGCTTGAATCCACCGATTCGCGTGCAGGCCACGAGAATCGGCGGATTCAAGCTGACGCGGGCCGGTCCCCGCGGCCGGCGGGCGCATGCCCCGATCGGTCCGGTCCGCGTTCCGCCGCGCAGTAGACTGGGCGCCGTCGCAGCGACGTTGGGGGAGTAGGTGGCGGACGTAACGCGCAAGGTGGGGCGGTTCGAGATTCTGCGCGAGGTCGGCCGCGGCGGCATGGCGGTGGTCTACCTCGCACGGCAGACCGATCTCGATCGCTTCGTCGCGCTCAAGGAGCTGCCGGCGTTCCACGCGGCCGACCACGATTTCGCCGAGCGGTTCCTGCGCGAATCGCGCATCGCGGGCTCCCTGAGCCACCCGAACATCGTCACGGTGCACGACTACTTCGACGTCGAGGGCACGCCGTACATCTCGATGGAGTACCTCGAGCGCGGCTCGCTGCGACCGCACATGCGCGACATGTCGCTGCCGCAGGTCGCCGGCGTGCTCGAGGGACTGCTGGCCGCACTCGACCACGCGCACGCCCGCGGCATCGTGCACCGCGACCTCAAGCCCGAGAACCTGCTGCTGACGCGCCAGGGCAGCGTCAAGGTCGCCGACTTCGGCATCGCCAAGGCGATCAACCTGGTCTCTCAGGTCAACATGCTGACGGCCACCGGGACGACCGTCGGCACGCCGACCTACATGGCCCCCGAGCAGGCCATGGCGCGCGAGATCGTCCCCGCCACCGACCTCTATTCGGTCGGCGTCATGGCCTATGAGATGCTCGTCGGCCAGGTGCCGTTCGCGAACGCCGAGACGCCGCTCGCCGTCCTGCTGCGCCACGTCAACGAGCCTCCTCCGCCGCCGCTCTCGATCAGGCCGGATCTGGACCCCCGGCTCGCCCACTGGGTCGAGTCGCTGCTCGAGAAGGATCCGCGCAACCGCCCGCCGAGCGCCGAGGCGGCGTGGGACACGTTCGAGGAGAACGTGCTCTCGCTCGCCGGGCCGCGCTGGCGCCGCGAGGCGCGCCTGCTCGATCCCGGCGAGGCCGGAACGCCCAAGCCGCTGACGCCCGCGCCGTTCCCCTCCCCGGTCGAGCTGGCCGATGGCGGGGGCTCCGAGTTCCTCACCTACGGCGGGCCGGCCCGCGCGGCTTCCTCCCCGGCCCCGCCTGCGCGCGCGCCTGCTCCCGCGACGCCCCCGCCGGCCGAGACACCCCCACGTCCCGCAACCGCGCCTCCGCCTCCGGTCGCACCGTCGGCGCCTGCCGCGGGGGCCCCGGCGAGCCCGGTCGCTCCGCCTGCGGAGGAGCCCCCGCTTCCACCTGCGCCCGCTCCGCCGGCCACGCCGGCCGGTGGTGCCCTGCCCGTGCCGGTCCCGCCCTCCGAGCAGGGCTACCAGACGTTCGAAGGCGCACCGCTGCCCGAGGTGCCGGCGAGTTCTGCCGCCGCACCTCCGGCCGGCGGTGCGCTGCCCCTGCCCGTGCCGGTCGCCGAGGACGGGTACAAGACGTTCGACGCGGCTCCCGTCGAGAAGCCGGCGCCGCCTCCACCGCCTCCGCCTCCGCCTCCGCC
>CAZYYP010000133.1:0-9743 GCA_964651695.1 uncultured Gaiellales bacterium
TCAGCTTGGGAAGCTGATGCTCTACCAACTGAGCTACGTCCGCAATCGGCTTGGATGCTAGCAACGGCGGTGCCCCGTCGTTCGGGTGACGCCACCCGTGCACCAGAACGTCTGCGCTCTGCCTACCCGGGCGCCTCACGCGCTTGCCCGCCGTTTCTCTGGGCCTCCGGACGCGCGGGGGCCGGAGACCCAGGAACGCGGATGTCGGCGCTTGCTAGCGCGGGAAGTGCTCGTGCACCGGAAACTCGTGGATGTCCGGGGCGCCCGTAGCCCCGATGGCAGCCATCGCGGGTCCGATCCGTTCTGCCGCGAACCGGTCGAAGTGCTCGCGCGATTCCCAGAAGTCGAGCACGCCCCAGCCACCGTCCACCGGCCCGGACGCGTGAAAGACGAGTCCGTCCGGAGGATTGCCGTCCGGGTCGATCGCCGCATTGAGTCGGTCGATCTGTTCGGCGGTCCCGCCATCGAGCTTGATCCGGATTCCCACAGCCATCGTTGCTCCTTTGGGTTGGCCGGCCGACTCTACGCCAACTGCGTGGCGGCGCGGGACCAACGTCGGCGACGCGCGCGATCGGCTCGACGCTCCCACCAGGAGACGAGCCCCGCAGGCGCGACGGGGACCGCGCCCGGGGCCGTCAGATCCAGCGTCGGCGCTTGAAGATGGCATAGAGCGCGATGCTCACGGCGAACATCATCGCGATCGCCAGCGGATAGCCGAGGCGCCAGTGCAGCTCCGGCATGCTGTCGAAGTTCATCCCGTAGACCGTGCCGATAAGGGTCGGCGCGAACAGGATGGCGGCCCAGGCCGAGATCTTCTGCACTTGCTCGTTCTGGCTGATCGCGATCTCCGTGAGCGCTTTCGTCTCGAGCGTCAGGTGCACGCTGAGGATGTTCTGGAGCAGCGCCCGGAACCCGTCGACCCGTTCCTCGATACGCATGGCGTGATCCTGGACGTCACGCAGGTAGCGGCGCTCCTCGTCGTCCACGCCAGGCAGGTCGATCAGCTGGCCGAGAATGCCCGCGAGCGGCTTGGTCGCGCGCTGGAACTCGATCACCTCGCGCGTCAGCTCGTAGGTGCGCCGCGAGACCGTGGCGCTGCCGCTGAAGACCTCGTCCTCGATCTCGTCGATGTCGTTCTCGAGGCCTGCGACGACGGGCTCGTAGCCGTCGACGACGTGATCGGCGATGCCGTAGACGATCGCGACGGGTCCGCGGGCGAGCAGATCCGGTCGCTGCTCGAGGTGGCGCCGGACCCGTCCGAGCTCGGGCGCGTCGCCGTGGCGGACGGTGATCACGAAGTTCGGGCCGACGAAGATCTCCACCTCGCCGAACACGACCGTCTCGCTCGCGTCGATGTAGCGGGCCGGCCGCATCACGACGAAGAGCGTGCCGTCGTAGCGCTCGAGCTTCGGGCGCTGGTGCGCCTTGACCGCGTCCTCGACCGCGAGCTCGTGCAGGCCGAAGCCCCGCCCGATCGATTCGAGCTCCTCACGCGTCGGCTGGTAGAGCCCGAGCCACGCCATCGCATCACCCGCTCGGCACGCGGTGAACAGCTCTTCGACCGCCGAGATCGCGGGGTCGCGGACGCCGTTGCGGTAGACCGCGCTCTCGACGATCACGGCGCCGACTCGCGTGCGGCCGGCACGGTCTACATCTCCTGCGGCGCGCTGACGCCAACGAGATCGAGCGCCCGGGCCAGCACCTGGCGCGTCGCGTCGCAGAGCGCCAGCCGCGTCGAGCGGCGCTCGGGCGTGTCGGCGTCGAGCACGGGGCAGTCACGGTAGAAGGCCGAGAACGCCGAGGCCAGGTCGCGGGCGTAGACGACGACGCGGTGCGGCGCCCGCAACTCGACGGCCGCGCGGCAGGTGTCGGGGAAGTCGGCGAGCGCGCGCACGAGCGCCGCCTCGCTCGGCTCGGGCGCGGTCGCGCCTTCGGGGGACGCCGTCCCGCTCTCCCCCGCCCGGCGCAGGATCGAGCAGATGCGCGCATGGGCGTACTGCACGTAGAAGACGGGGTTCTCGGGACCCTGCTCGACGGCCTGGGCGAGATCGATGTCGATCGTCGCGTCGTGCGAGCGCTGCACGAGGTAGAAGCGCGCGGCGTCGACGCCGATGCCGTCCATCAACTCGTCGAGCAGGACGACGTCGCCGCGGCGCTTCGACATGCGCTTCTGCTCGCCGTCCTCGATCAGATGCACCATCTGGTAGAGCGCGATCTCGAGCCGCTCGGGGTCGTAGCCGAGGGCCTGTGCGGCAGCGCGCAGGCGCGCCGCATACCCGTGATGGTCGGCCCCGAGCACGTAGATCGCGAGGTCGTAGCCGCGCTCGAGCTTGTCGACCATGTAGGCGAGGTCGCCCGCGAAGTACGTCGTCGAGCCGTCGGCCTTCACGAGCACGCGGTCCTTGTCGTCGCCGAACTCGCTCGCCCGTAGCCAGACGGCGTCTTCGGCTTCGTAGGTGTGACCGGCGGCACGTGCGGTGGCGAGCGCGCGCTCGACCCCGCCCGAGCGGTGCAGGTCGACCTCGTTGGTGAAGACGTCCATCTTCACGCGGAAACGCTCGAGCGTCGTGCGGATGGCCGCGAACATCAGCTCGACGCCGGCAGCGGCGAACTCCGCCGCGGAGGCGTCGGGGGAGAGCCCCGTGTCGTTCGCGAGGCCGATCAGCCACTCGCCCTGGTAGCCGTCCTCGGGCACCGCCTCCTGCCGTGCGCGGGCGCGCAGGGAGAGCCCGAAGCGCTCGATCTGCGACCCGGCGTCGTTGAAGTAGTACTCGCGCGTGACGTCGTGGCCCGCGAAGGCGAAGAGCCGCGCGAGCGAGTCGCCATAGGCCGCGTTGCGGCCGGCGGAGACGGGCAGCGGGCCGGTCGGGTTGGCCGACACGTACTCGACGTTGACGCGCAGCGGTACGGCCGCCGTGCCGCCGCCGAATCCCGGCTCCAGCGCACGGCGCACGGCCTCGCCGTACCACGCGTTCGAGACGCGCACGTTGACGAACCCCGGGCCGGCGACATCGGCGCTCTCGACCCACGCGCTCGCGCGCGCCGCCGCGGCGAGTTCCTCGGCGATCTCGCGCGGCGCGCGGCGCAACGGCTTGGCGAGTCGCAGCGCGAGCGTCGTCGCGTAGTCACCGTGATCGGGATCGGCCGGGCGCTCGAGCGCGGCGTCGGCGTCGGCCGCGCCGAGCCGCTGCGCGGCGTCGATCAGCGGCGTTGCGAGCAGGGAGAGCGCGTCGGACATGCGATCGAGCATAGCCACGCACGCCCGTGCACGGCCGCGTCAGCGGTGGTAGGGCTCGCCACGCAGGATCGTGAAGGCGCGGTACAACTGCTCGAGCACGACGACGCGCGCGAGCTGATGCGGGAGCGTGCCCTTGCCGAGGCTCCAGGTCAGGTCCGCATCCGAGAGCACCGCCTCGTCGAGGCCGTGCGGCCCCCCGAGCACGAATGCCGTGCGCTGCGGCGGACGCTCCTCGCGCTCGCGCACGATCTCGGCGAGCTGCTTCGAGGAGCGCTGCACGCCACTGCGATCGAGCGCGACGACCCAGAACCCCGCAAGCAGCGGCTCGACCCGCGCGCGCTCCCGCAGCATCGCCTCGCGCGGCTCCAGCGAGGGCGTGCCCTCCTCGCGCAGCTCGTGCAGCTCGAACTTGCAGACCCGCTCGAGCCGTTCCTGGTACTCGGCCGAGGCCTCCGCCAGGGGGCCGCGCGCACGGCCGACGCAGACGACGCGGATCACACGGGCAGTCTGCCGCACGAGGCGGCACCACTACACTCCGCGTCGTCGAATCGAATGAGGAGCAGGCGTGGAGCCCGAGCCACAGGAACGGCATTTCAACATCCAGATCGAGCCGCAGGCACTGGCCGGGGTGTACGCGAACTTCGCCAACGTCAGCCACTCGGATTACGAGTTCACGATCACGTTCGCGCGCGTCGACCATGACGTGGAAGGCCCTGATGTGCCCGGCATCGCCGTCGTGCGCGTCAACCTCGCGCCGCTCTTCATGCGCCAGCTGATCGACGCATTGCAGGACAACTACTCGAAGTGGTCGACCCGGCAGGGCATCAAGCTGCTGCCGGAGTACGACGGCGACGACGACCCCGACGCCGCGTAGCCCGGCTGCCGTTGCGCGTCGCGGTCATATCGGACGTCCACAGCAACCTCCAGGCGCTGGAGGCGGTGCTGGAGGATGCCGGCGAGGCGGTCATCGACGAGCTCTGGTGTCTCGGCGACGTCGTCGGCTACGGCGGCAAGCCGAGCGAATGCCTGGCACTCGTGCGCGAGCGCGCCGCGATCTGCCTCGGCGGCAACCACGACCTCGTCGTCTCGGGCGTCCTCGACATCGACCAGTTCACCTCCGATGCCGGCGTCGCGGCCCGCTGGACGCGCAGCGTCCTCTCCCCCGACGAGCTCGAGGCGCTCGCGATGCTCTCGCCGCACGGCGAGCGGGAGGGCGTCTCGCTCTTCCACGGCTCGATCCGCGACCCGATCTGGGAGTACGTGCTGACCGCGGATGTCGCCGATGCCGCACTGCGCGCACAGACGACCGATCTCGCCCTCGTCGGCCACAGCCATGTCCAGCTCGCGCTGACGCTCGGGGCGTCCGGCCTCGAGGGCGGCAAGGCCGAGGCCGAGCAGGAGCTTTCGCTGAGCGGCACGCAGTTGCTCAACCCGGGCTCGGTCGGACAGCCCCGTGACCGCGACCCACGTGCCGCCTGGCTGCTGATCGACAGCGAGTCCAGCTCGGCGCGCTTCATGCGAACGTCGTATTCGATCGAGGGCGCACAGGCAGACATCCGGGCGGCCGGCTTGCCAGCGCGGCTCGCCGACCGGCTCTCGCGCGGCATCTAGCGTCCTGGATGGTTGATCGGTGTGTGGTGGCCTGGCTTGGGTTCGTCGATCCGGTCGGGCGTAGCCGATCGGCGTGTGGCCCGGCGGGCTGGCGTAACCGCTACGAGGCGAGCGAGGTGGTCGTGCTGGGCGGCGTGAGCACGCCCTCGGCGACGAGGCGGGCGGCCGTCAGCTCGCGCGCCTTGAAGATCCGCCATTTCGTGGTCGCGAGCGAGATCTCGAGGGCCTCGGCGATCTCGTTGTAGGAGAGCCCGACGACGTCGCGCAGGAGCAGCGCCGCGCGCATGTCGAGGTTGAGCTCGCCGATGGCACGGAAGACCGCGTCCATCTGCTCGAAACCCACCTCGGGCGCGGCGGCGATCGCCGCCGGCGGTACGCGGTCGAGCTCGATCGGCGTCTGGACGCGGCGCTCGCGGGCCCGCAACTCGTCGAGCACGCGGTACTTCGCGATCTGGAACAGCCAGGTCGTGAACCGGCACTGCATGTTGAAGCCGGCGAGGCCCTGATGCACCTTCATGAAGATCTCCTGGCAGAGATCCTCGGCGAGGGCAGCGTCACCGCCGACCAACCGCAACACGTAGTTGTAGATCGGCGCCTGGTAGGTGCCCATCAGCTGGCGGAAAGCCTCCGGGTCGCCCCGTCGTGCCCTCCGCAGCCGTTCGGGATCCGGCTGGGGGATCGCCATCGAGATCGTGACGATACAGGCTATGCGCCCGGAACTCCAACTTCTTGCACGATTGGTGATCCTTCGATGCGCAATTCGCGTAGATCGCGGTTGAGGACGAACACCAGCGAGAGCGAGAACGCTGCAACTGCCACACCCACGAGCGTCGCGGGGGCTCCCACCGCGTCCACGACGGGGCCCGTGAGGGCATAGCCGACCGGCATTCCGCCGATCGTGCCGAGCCAGTCCCATGCGCCCACCCGCGCCAGCATCTCGCGCGGGATGTGGCTCTGCAGGGCCGTCTCCCAGGCGGTCACGAAGATCCCGACGGCCAGGCCCTCGCCGACATAGGCGAGCGTGATCGACCAGACCGGCGCGGACGCCGCCAGGAGGAGCGGCGCGACGCAGGTCACGAAGAAGATCAGGCCGGCCGTGAACATCGGGCGCTTCAGGCGCACGCGCAGCATGAGCAGGCCGCCGAGCAGCGTCCCCACCGAGAAGCCGGTCAGGATCACGCCCCACGAGAACGCGCCGCCGAGATCGCGCTTGGCGACGATCGGCCCGATGACCTCGAACGGGGCCACTACGACCATCAGGAACAGGAAGGCATTGAGCAGTCCGATCCAGAGCCAGCGGTGGCGGCGCACCTCGTCGAAGCCCGCGCGCAGTTCCGAGAGGAAGCTCGACCCGCCGGCGCCGACCGGAGTGCGCGCGCTCGCGAGCGCCCAGAGGCAAGCGGCGCTGATCACATAGGTGGATGCGTCGAGTGCGACGGCGCCGCCCGTCGAGACGAGGCTCACGAAGACGCCGCCGAGCGCCGCCCCGATGCCGATCGCGATGCTGCGCGTGATGCCGAGCAGCGCGTTGGCCTGTTGCAGGCGGCCCTGCGGGGCTACCTGCGGCACGAGCGCGGTCGCCGCCGGCATGAAGAACGCCGATGCCGTGGCGTGCAGCGCGTAGAGCACGACGAGCTGCCAGATGCGCGCATGGCCGCTGAAGAGCAGCACAGCGGTCGAAGCCTGGATCAGCGCGCGCGATCCATCTGCCGCGAGCAGGATCGTGCGGCGCGGCAGGCGGTCGGCCCACACGCCGCCGATCAGCACGAACACCGTCTGCGGCAGGATGCCGGCGGTCAGGACGAGGCCGAGCGCGGTCGGCGAGCCGCCGAGATCGAGCACGGCGAACGCGAGCGCGATCGGGAAGATGCCGTCGCCGAGCACGGAGACCGTCTGGCCCCAGAAGAAGAGCGCGAACTCGCGCTCGCGCAGCACCCCGCGGCTCCTCCCGTCGCTCACAGCGAGCGAGCCTAGAGCACTAGACGAGCAGGCTCTGCCCGGTCATCTCCGGCGGTGGCGCGATGCCGAGCAGCGCGAGCACCGTGGGCGCGAGGTCACCGAGCTTGCCGCCGTCGCGCAGGTGCGCACCGGGCAGCGTCACGACGAGCGGCACGGGATTCGTGGTGTGCGCGGTGTGCGGCGAGCCGTCGGGCTCGAGCATCTGCTCGGCGTTGCCGTGGTCGGCGGTCACCAGCGCCACCCCGCCGGCCCGCTCGACCGCCGCGATGATGACGCCGAGCGCGGCATCCGAGGCCTCGATGGCCTTCACGACGGCGGGCAGCACTCCCGAGTGGCCGACCATGTCGGGATTCGCGAGGTTGACGATCACGAAGTCGTAGCCGTCCGGGAGGCGATCGGCCACCCGCTGCGCGACGCCCGCGGCCGACATCTCGGGTGCGAAGTCGTAGGTCGGCACGTCGCGGCGCGACGCCACGAGCTCCCAGTCCTCGCCGTCATGGCGCTCCTCGCGGCCGCCGTCGAAGAAGTAGGTCACGTGCGCGTACTTCTCGGTCTCCGCGACGTGCAACTGGCGGATGTCCGCAGCCTCCAGAGCGTCGGCGAGCGTGCCGAGCAGCGGCGCCGTGTCGAACGCCACGCGGGCGTCGAGCGAATCGTCATAGCGCGTCATGGTCACGAGCAGGCCGAGGACGGGCTCGAGGGCGTGACACATCTGACGGGCGCGATCGGGCCGGAAGTTGAAGAAGACGAGCGGGTCGCCGCGCGCGATGCGCAGCCCGGCATCTCCGAGCACGATCGGCTTGATGAACTCGTCGGTCAGGCCGGCGGCGTACGACGCCTCGACGGCGTCCGCCGCCGAAGCGGCGTGCTCGCCGACGCCGTCGACCATCGCGGCGCGCGCGAGCTCGGTGCGCTCGGTGCGGTGATCGCGGTCCATCGCGTAGTAACGCCCGACGACGGTCGCGAACTCGGCGCCGTTCCCGGCCCACTCGCGCTGGAGCTGCGCCAGCAGACCGGATGCCTGATGTGGCGAGACGTCGCGCCCGTCCGTGAACGCATGCACGGCGACGCGCTCGACGCCGGCCGCGAGCGCCGCGCCCACGATCGCGCGCAGGTGATCGACGTGGGAGTGCACGCCACCGTCCGAGACGAGGCCCGCCACGTGCAGCACCCCGCGCCCGGCGTTCGCCGCGGCGAACGCCTCCTGCAGCGCGGGATTCACCGCCAGCGAGCCGTCGGCGACGGCATTGCCGATGCGCACGAGATCCTGGGCGACGATGCGCCCCGCGCCGATGTTGAGGTGCCCGACCTCGGAGTTTCCCATCTGCCCCTCGGGGAGACCGACCGCAAGCCCCGAGGCGATCACCGAGGTGTGGGCGCAGCGCTCCCAGAGCGCGTCGAAGACCGGCGTGCGCGCCAGCGCCACGGCATTGCCGGGGCCATCGGGCGCCAGGCCGAAGCCGTCGAGGATGACGAGCGCGACCGGGCGGGTCATGAGCCGGCGATCGCCGCGCGCGCGATTGCCGCGAACCCCTGCGGATCGAGGCTCGCGCCGCCGACGAGCGCCCCGTCCACATCCGGCTGCGCGAGCAGCGAGGCCGCGTTGTCGGGCTTGACGGAGCCGCCGTAGAGGATGCGGATCGCAGCAGCGCACTCCTCGCCGAAGCGCTCTCCGATCGCCGCGCGGATGAAGGCGTGCGTCTCCTGCGCCATCTCGGGGGTGGCGCTGCGACCCGTGCCGATCGCCCACACCGGCTCGTACGCGAGCGTCACCTGCAGCACCTGCGACGCGGTCAGTCCCGCGAGTCCGCCATCGAGCTGGGTGCTCAGGCGGCTCTCGGTCGCTCCACCGTCGCGCTCGGCCTCGCTCTCGCCGATGCAGAGCACCGGCTCGAGGCCGTGTGCGAGCGAGGCGGTGAGCTTGCGCGCGATCGCCTCGTCGGTCTCGCCGAAGAGCGCGCGGCGCTCGGAGTGCCCGAGCAGCACGCCGGTCGCACCGGCGTCGATCAGCATCCGGCACGACGTCTCCCCCGTGAACGCGCCCTCGGGAGCGTCGTGCACGTTCTGACCCCACACGCCGATGCCGCCGTCGCGGATGCGCTCGGCGACGATGTCGAGCGCCGTGAAGGGCGGGCAGATCGCGAGGTCGACCTCGTCGAGGTCGTCCATGAGCCCGAGCAGGGCGCTGCAGAACTCGGCCGCCTCGCCGCGCGTCTTGAACATCTTCCAGTTGCCGGCCACGAGCGGCGTGCGTTCCATCAGGGATCCTCCGTGGGAATCGCGGCCACACCGGGCAGGATGTGTCCCTCGAGCAGCTCGAGGCCGGCGCCGCCGCCGGTCGAGACGTGGTCGATGCGATCGGCGAGGCCGGCCTGCGTGACCGCGGCCACGGAGTCGCCGCCGCCGACGACCGTGTGGCCGGGGCAGGCCGCAACCGCCTCGGCGACCGCGCGCGTCCCCGCGGCGAACGGCGCCAGCTCGAACGCGCCCATCGGGCCGTTCCAGAAGACCGTGCGCGCCGTGGCGATGCGCTGCGCGTAGGCCGCGGCGCTCGCCGGGCCGATGTCGAGGCCCATCCAGCCCGGCTGGATCGCGTCGAAGGCCTGCACGGCGACCTCGGTGTCGGCCGAGAGCGCGCGCCCGGCGACGATGTCGACGGGCAGGAGGAGCTCGCAGCCGTGCTGCGCACATGCCGCCCGCGCGCGCCGCGCCTCGGCCTGCCCCTTCTCGTCCTCGTGCAGCGAGTCGCCGACCGCCAGGCCATCGGCCACCGCGAAGGTGAACGCCATCGCCCCGCCGATCAGGATCGCGTCGGCGGTCTCGGCGAGCGACTCCAGCACGCCGATCTTGTCGGCCACCTTGACGCCGCCGGCGATCACCACGAACGGATGCTCGGGCGCGTCGAGGAGGCCGCCGAGGGCCTCCAGCTCGCGGC
>CAZYYP010000134.1:0-9731 GCA_964651695.1 uncultured Gaiellales bacterium
GAGTCGTTGACGTTGATCGCCGGGAAGAGGAGCTTGCCCTGCTCGGCCATCACGTAGAGGCGGTGGACGCCGGTCGTCGTCTCCTCGGAGACGCCGCGCATGTCCGCCGTGAGGCGGGCGTAGCGCTTCGGGTCGAAGGCGAGCTCGCGGCGCAGCAGGCCGAGCACCTCACCCCACTCCTCGGGCTGCGTGACCGGGTCGAAGTCGGCGACCTTGCCGGCAGCCGCGGCGTCGAGGCCCTCGTGCAGGAGCATCGTGGCGTCGCCGCCGTCGTCGACGATCAGCGTCGGGCCGGAGCCGTCGGGCCACTCGAGCGCCTGGGCGGTGCACCACCAGTACTCCTCGAGCGTCTCGCCCTTCCAGGCGAAGACCGGGACCCCGCGCGGCGCCTGCTCGGTTCCACCCGTCTCGGGCCGTCCGACGACGACGGCTGCCGCGGCGTGATCCTGGGTCGAGAAGATGTTGCACGAGACCCAGCGCACGTCGGCGCCGAGGAGGTCGAGCGTCTCGATCAGGACGGCTGTCTGCACCGTCATGTGGAGGCTGCCCATGATGCGCGCGCCGGCGAGCGGGTTCTGGCCCTCGTAGCGGGAGCGGAGGGCCATCAGGCCGGGCATCTCCTGCTCGGCGAGGCGCATCTCGTTGCGCCCGAACTCGGCGAGGCCGAGATCGGCGACCTTGTACGGCAGCTTGTCCGGACGCATCTCCGCGTCGAACGGGTGGGTGTCGGGTACGACAGCCATCAGGTGTCCCTTCGGTGGTTGAACATCGTCAAGAGGCGCGCGGCCGGACGGCCGTCGCCACGAACATCGCCGGGCCGCGTGCCCCGGGCTCGACGCCGGCCTCGTGCCAGCGCTCGCCGGACAGGCCGGCTTCGGTGAATGCGGTCTCGATCGTCGGCCGGCCGAAGCCGAGCCAGATATGGCCCATCGTGCGGCGGTAGTCGTCGTAGGGGTGCGGCAGCACGTCGGCCACGACGAGCCGGCCACCCGGGCGCAGCACGCGTGCGACCTCGCCGAGCGCGGCGGCTGGATCCTGGACATGGTGAAGCAGGTGCACCACGAGCGCCAGGTCGAGCGAGGCGGACTCGAGCGGCAGCTCCTCGATGCGGCCCTGGACGATCTGCACGTTCCCGAACCCCGAGAGCCGCGCGCGGGCGACTTCGAGCATCTCGGGCGAGGAGTCGACCGCGACGACCGAGCGGGCATAGGGCGCGATCGTCGCGGCGAGCCGCCCCGAGCCGCAGCCGAGGTCGCCGACGACCACGTCGGGGTCGAGCAGCGCGGGCAGCAGCTGCAGGTCGCTCGTCTCGCCGAACAGCTCGCCGCGCACGCGATCCCATTCCGCGGCGACGTCGGAGAAGAACGACTCGGTGTCGCGCCTGCGGCGGCTCAGCACCTGCTCGCGCCGGCGCTGGTCGAGGCGTACCGCAACCGATTCGCCGAGGCTCTCGTGGACGATCGCCCAGAGCCGCTGCGAGCGCTCGTCGAGCTGGTCGATCGTGAGCACGTAGCGGCGGCTCGTGCCGTCGCGGCGCGCGGCGACCCAGCCCGCGTCGCCGAGCAGCTTGAGATGGCGCGAGACCGTCGACTGGGGCAGCGCGAGCGAGTCGCAGAGCTCGACGACGGTCAGCTCGACGCCATCGAGGCAGGCCAGCATCCGCCCGCGCGTGCCATCGGCGAGCAGGCCGAGCTCCCCGAGCAGCGGCGGCGGGGGGTTGATCGCGGGCAGGCGGGTCGCAGATTCCATCCGTTAATCCGGATTATTGAGAATCAGCGCTCGGAGTTCAAGGGGGAACCGGCTCGCGCTCGCGCCGACAGGCCGCAAATCGCCCGGCGCTCGGAACGCTGCGACTACCGGCCGAGCACGTCGGCGAGCTGCGCCGGGCTGATGTTGCCGCCGCTGCAGACGATCGCGACGCGCTTCCCCGCCAAATGCTCGCGCAGGTTCAGCGCCGCTGCGAGCGAGGCCGCGCCCGCCGCCTCGACGAGATTGCGCGTCGTCTCGATCAGCGCGACGATCGCCGACCGGATCTCGTCGTCGGAGACGAGCACGAAGTCGTCCAGTTGCTCCCACATGATCCGCTGGGGGAGCTCGAACGCGGTGCGCGTCGCCAGGCCCTCGGCGAAGGTCTCCATGCGGTCCTCGAGCAGCCGCCGCTCCTTCCACGAGCGGTAGGCGGCCGGCGCGGCCGCGGCCTGGACGCCGATCACCTCGATGCCGGGGCGGACGCCCTTGGCAGCCACGCACGCGCCCGCGGCGCCGCTCCCGCCACCGACCGGCACGATGATCACGTCGATCGCCGGCTGCTCCTCGAGGATCTCGAGCGTCCCCGTGCCGACCCCTGCGATCAGCAGCGGCTCGTCGCCCGAGTGGATGTAGCGGAAGCGGCCCTCGGCCGCGAGCTCCACCGAATGCTCCCGCGCCTCGTCGAAGTCACGGCCGTGCACGACGATCTCGGCGCCGAGACCCCGCATCGCCGCGACCTTGACGGGATTCGCCCCCTCGGGCACGCACACGATGGCCCGTACGCCGAAGAGGCGCGCGGCATACGCCACCGACTGCCCGTGGTTGCCGGTCGACGCCGCGACAACGCCCCGCTCACGCTCATCGGCCGAAAGCCGGGCGACGAGGTTGACTCCGCCACGCACCTTGAACGCGCCGACCGGCTGGTGGTTCTCGTGCTTGACCCAGACGTCGGTGCCGACGAGCTCGCTGAGCCCCGCGTAGGCGTAGAGCGGCGTCGGGCGCAGGTACGGCGCGATCCTCCGGCGCGCGTCGAGCACGTCGACGAGGGTCGGGATCGGGAGCTCACTCATGCGACCGAGGCTAGCGGGCGCGGCCGGGTGATCGGCCAAGTGGCACTCGCCGCGGGTGCCACTTGGCCGATCACCCGCACCGGACACGCGCGGTTTGTCGATGCCGCCAGCCGGGAACGTCGGTCGACCAACCTACCCCGGAGGCGTTCTCATGACGGTGAAGCTCGGAATTCTCGCCCTGCTCGAGGCGAAGGCCGGAAAGGGCGGCGAGCTCGGCGCGTTCCTCGAGAGCGGCCGCGCGATCGCCGAGGCCGAAGGGGGCACGGTCACGTGGTACGCCTTCAAGATCAGCGAGTCGACCTACGGCATCTTCGACACGTTCGAGACCGAGGAGGCGCGTCAGGCGCATCTCGACGGCGAGATCCCGAAGGCGCTCGGCCAGGTGGCGGGCGACCTGCTCGCGCTCGATCCCGACATCCGGACACTCGCTGTCATCGCCGTGAAATGAGGCACTAGAGGGTCGTCGCGGCTGCGGGCGAACCTTGGCACATGGGGCCCGGACGGCTGCACGCGCTCGTCGACGGCGTCTTCGCGATCGCCGTGACGCTGCTCGTGCTCGACCTGCCGCATCCGGGCGGCTCGAGCCGGCTCGCACACGATCTGATCGAGGACTGGCCGAGCTACCTCGCCTATCTCGTCTCGTTCGTGACCATCGGCGTGATCTGGATCGAGCACGTCGGCCTGCTCAGCGCCGTGCGCTTCGTCAACCGCCGCTTCCTCGAGCGGACGCTCGTCTTCCTGCTCTTCGTCTCGATCATCCCGTGGCCGACGGCGCTCGCGGCCGATTACGTGACGAGCGGCGGCGGGCAGGCACGCACCGTCGCCGTGCTCTACGCCTCGATCATGCTGTTGATGAGCGTCTCGATGACGGCCAGCTGGCGGTACCTCCTCCACCATCCCGAACTGGTCGCGCAGGAGGCCCGCGGGGCGTTCGCCGCCGGCACCCGGCGGTCGATGATCGCGAGCCTGGTCTACGTGCCGGCGATTCTGCTCGCATTCGCGAGCCCGCCCGCGTCATTCGCGCTCGACGGTGCCGTCGCCGTCTACTTCGCGCTCTCGCGCAGCGAGGTTCCCGGGCTGATCCACCGCGCCGCCATCGCGAGCGAGCCCTCGTGAGAGCCGTTGTCCCGCTCGGCGAGACCGACACAGACTCGCGAGCGGGACTCCCCCTCTACTCGCGAGCGGACGCAGCGGATTGGGGCGTGCCGGCATGACCATCGTGCACGAGACCCTCATGCGCCGCATCGTCTTCGGCGCCGGCAGCGTGCACTCACTCACCACGGAGCTCGAGCGGCTCGGCTGGCGTCGCCCGCTCGTGATCGCGGGCCGCTCGCACGCCGGTTACGCGCAACGGCTCGTTGCGGAGCTCGGCGCCGGCGCCGCCCTGATCGGCGTGCGCGTCCACGTTCCGGTGGCCATGGCCGACGCCGCGCGCGAGCAGGCACGCGCACTCGGAGCGGACTGCCTGGTCGCGATCGGCGGTGGCTCGGCGGTCGGCCTCGCAAAGGCGGTCGCACTGACGGAGGGGCTTCCCATCGCGGCGGTGCCGACGACCTACGCCGGGTCCGAGCTCACGATCGTCTGGGGCATGACCGAGGAGGGACGCAAGACGACCGGGCGGGCGCCGGGCATCGCCCCGCGCCTCGTCGTCTACGACCCCGAGCTGACCTATGACCTGCCCGCCGAGATCACGGGCGCAAGCGGGATGAACGCTGTGGCCCACTGCGTCGAGGCGCTCTGGTCGCCGGCTGCGACGCCGCTCACCGACATCGCCGCGCGCGAGGGCCTGCGGCTCCTCGCCGCCGGCATCCCCGCGGCGCAGCAGCGCCCGCGCGACGCGGACGCGCGCGCGACGGCGCTCACGGGCGCCTGGCTCGCGGGCGAGGCCTTCGCCACCGGCGGCGCACTGCATCACAAGCTCTGCCACATCCTCGGCGGCATGCTCGATCTCCCCCACGCGCAACTGCACGCCATCCTGCTCCCGTACACCACCGCCTTCCTGATCCCCGCCGCGCCGGGCGCGGCCCGGGGGATCGCGCAGGCGCTCGACGCCGACGACCCGGCGGCGGCGATCGCCGAACTGTGCCGCCGTGCCGGGATCCCCGCCGCGCTCGCGACGCTCGGCGTGACCGAAGCCGACGCCCTGCGCGTCGCGGCCGAGGCCGCACCCGAACTGCCCGATCTGCCGCGGCGGCCAACCGAGGCCCAGCTCGCGGATCTGCTCCGCCGGGCCGTTCGCGGCGAACGCGAGTGAGCGACTGCGCCGCCGGCGAAGCTCCCGCAGACTCCGCCCGACAGCCCGAAGGAGCATCAACGTGACCTCGATCGACCTGCCGCCCGGTGCCGCTGCGCTGCCCGACGTGCTCGGCGCCGTGCTCGGCGACCCTGCCCCCTGGCCGCCCGGCGCCGACCCGCCGAGCGGCGCCTACGCCGCGACACTCGCACTCTCCGACGACGGCGCCGTGCGCACCGGCATCTGGGAGTGCACGCCGGGCACCTTCGCCTCGTCGCGCGACGGCGTGTGCGAGCTCATGCACTTCGTCGCCGGCGACGCGACGATCGTCGACGAGCGCGACGGCACGCGCCACGAGATCGGGCCGGGCACCGTGCTCTTCGTCCCCGACGGCTGGCGCGGGCACTGGGAGATCCGCCGGACGGTGCGCAAGACGTACGCGATCGCCGAGACGCGCTCGCACATGACCCCTTGACCTCACATAGTGACTATGCATAGAGTCTATGTATGGCAACGAAGGCCCCGGCGCTCGCATCCGGCACGGCAGTGCGCTTCGCGCTGCTGGCGCTGCTGGCGCAGGGTGAGGCCCACGGCTACGAGCTGAAGCTCCGCTTCGAGCGCTCGACGGGCGGCCTCTGGCCGCTCAACGTCGGGCAGGTCTACGACGCGCTGCGCCGCCTCGAGCGCGACGGTCTCGTCATCCCGGCGCCCGAGGCCGACGACGATCGGCGGCCGTATGCGCTCACACGAGCCGGGCGTTCGATGGCGGACGAGTGGCTCGCGGCGAGCACGTCCAGCGGCGCCCCGCCGAGGGACGAGCTCGCCATCAAGCTGCTCGTCGGCCATGCCGCGGGCAGCGGCGCGTTCGCCGATCTCGTCCAGCACCACCGCGAGTCGTCGATGGCACGGCTGCAGGTGCTCGCGCGCCGCAAGACGGATGTCGCCGAGGACGGGCCCGAGGTGTGGCTCGTCGACCTCCTGATGTTGCGCGCGCAGGCGGACGTGCGCTGGCTCGACCTGATCGAGGCGCGCGCCGAGCGCGCGCAGGGAGGAGCGGGATGACCGCCATGATCGACATCGCCGACGTCTCGCGCAGCTACGGCGCGGGGCGTGCGCGCACGGTCGCGCTCCGCGGCGTGAGCATGGCCGTGGAGGCAGGCGAGCTCGTGTGCGTGATGGGCCCGAGCGGCTGTGGGAAGTCGACGCTGCTCGCCCTGGCAGGCGGTCTCGAGCGCCCCGACTCGGGCTGCGTGCTGATCGGTGGGCAGCCGCTCGCCTATGGCGCTCGCGAGCGGGCGCTCCGGCTCCAGCGCCAGGTCGGCTTCGTCTTCCAGGAGCTGAACCTGCTCGCCGATCTGACGGCGCTCGAGAACGTCGCCCTGCCGCTCGAGCTCGCCGGTGTGCCCGTGCGCACGGCCCGGGCAGCGGCCGACGCGGCACTTGCGCAGGTCGGCGTCGGCGCGCTCGCCCGCACGTTCCCGGCCGACCTCTCGGGCGGTGAGCAGCAGCGCGTCGCAATCGCCCGCGCGCTCATCGGCGACCGGCGCATCCTGCTCGCCGATGAACCCACCGGCGCTCTCGACTCGCTCAGCGGCGAGCTCGTGATGCAGCTCATCCGCTCGCGCTGCGAGGCCGGCGCGACCGCGGTGGTCGCGACGCACGACGCCGGGGTGGCCGCCGTGGCCGACCGCGTGGTCTTCTTGCGCGACGGCGCGGTCGCCGGCGAGAGCCGGGGCGCGCTGCCCGAGGCGTTCCCGGCGGAGCTCGCATGACGCGTCTGCGGCTGGCGCTGCGGCTCGCGCTGCGCGATGCGCGCGCCGACGCCTGGCGCGTGCTGCTCAGCGCGGCGCTGATCGCGCTCGCGGTCGCGCTCGGCATTCTCGCGTTCGCATCCACGATGCCCGCCGGCAACGCCCCCGACCTGCGCGTCGATGTCCAGGCCGCGAAGGGCTTCTCGGGCGGCGGCGACGCTGCCCGGCCGTTCGTCCGCAACGGCGCCGACGACCGCGTCGTCGTCACCGGCGTCGGCCGGCGCCTTGCGCTGACGCTGTGGTCGCATCGCCTCGGGTGGTCTGCGGTCGAACGGCGCGCGGGCGCGCCGGGAGCCACGGTTCCGCCCGGCAGCCGGGTCGTGTCGTTTCGCACGCTCGGCCTGCGACTGGTCGGGCGCGAGCGAGTTGCCGAGGTCGCCGTCGCCGACCCCGACCCGTCCGGCCCGTTCAGGGCGGCCGGCAGCGTGTCCTCCGGCCGCCGTCCGCTCGCGGCAGGCGAGATCCTGCTCACCGGCGCTCTGGCACACCGCCTGCAGGTGGGAATCGGCGACCACGTGACCGCGATCGAGGCGAGCGGTCGCCGCACGTTCGCCGTCGTCGGCCTCGGCTCGGTGCCGCATCTGCTCACGAGCGGCGGCGGTACGACGGCCGAAGCGCTCGTGCGCCCCGGCGGCCTCACCGGGGCGGCAGGCGGGAGCCGCACCTGGCTGATCCGCCTCGCCCACAGCCCGCTCGCCGCAGGCAACTCGGGAGGCGGCGGCGGCCCCGGCGCGTCGTTCTCCTACGCGGGCGCCGGCCGCTACGAACCGCTCGCGATCGGCGTGCTCTCGCTGTTTCAGGTGCTCGCTCTCGCCCTTCCGCTGTACCTCACGGTCGCCGTGCTCGCGATCGGGCTCGAGCGGCGGGCGTGGCGCTCGCGGCTGCTGATGCTGGCGGGGGCCGACGGGCGTCTCGCCACGTCGATCGCCGTGCTGCGCGGCGTCATCATCGGCGTCGCCGCCGCGGCCGCCGGCTTATTGCTCACGCTTGCCGTGGCCCGCTGGATGCTGTCCGGCGTGACACTCAACGCCGTCGCCGTGTGGGTGCCGGCGACGCTCGCGGTCGTCGGCGCGGTCGTCGCGAGCCTCGCCTCGGCGCACATGGCCGCGACGCTGCTCGACGCGGGCCGGCGCTCGGGCCGTCCTCCAACGGGCCGCGAGGCAGGCCGGGTGCTGCGACGGGCTGGCGTCGCGGTGGCCGGATTGGGGGCCTTGCTCGCGCTGCTTGCGACCGGCCTCCCCGGACGGAGCGCGATCGCGCTGGTCTTCGTCGTCGCGCTGCTCGCGACGCTGCCGGCACTGGCAGGAGCGCTCATCGTGCTGCCCGGGCTCCTGCCACTGCCCGGCCGCCACCGCGCGGCCGCGCGCTCGCTCGCGCGTGCTCGCTGGGTGACCGCCCCGGCGGCCGCGTCCTTCGCGATGGCCGCGCTGCTCGTGATCTTCGTCCTGGCCGGCACCGCCGCCGTCCCCTCGACCTCCGCTCCACGCAGTTCGCCCCTGGGCGATGCCCGCTCCGCCGCACTCGCCCCGTCGCTGCGCTCGACGGCGGGCGGTGTCCTCATCTCGCCGCGCAGTGCCGCCGTCGCGGCGACGGCTCGGCTGCATCCCTCGTGGCTCGTACCCGTGTACCCGATGCGCTCCGGCGCGGCGAACATGTCGGTGATCGAGCCTCCGCTCGATCTCCCCTTCGCCGACTCGCTCACCTACGTCGTGTCGCGGCGCGTGCTCGCCCGGCTCGCCGGCCGAGCGGCCCTTCCACCGTCCGCCGTCGTGGAACTCGGCACCACAGGGGGCAGCGCTCGCACCGTGCAGATCTCGTCGCGGCGCCTGCAGATCGTGCGCGCGCGTCCCGACTGGCCGCCCGCGCTGCCGCACGTCTTCATCACGGCCCGCTCGGCGACGCTGTTCGGGGCCACGCCGGGACCGGTGCCGACCTGGATCCTCCACAGCGCGAGCGCGGTGAGCGGCGCCCGCGCGAATGCCCTGCGCGCGTCCGCGACCGACGAGGGCCTGCACGCGGTGGTGGCGGCCGACGCCACCGGACCGCAGGACGGCTTCGGCTCCGGCGCCGGCCGGAGCGTCGCGCTGGTCGTGGCGGTGCTCGGGCTCGTGTTCGGCGGCGTCGCCACGATGCTCGTGCTGGCCGAGCGCCGCGAGGAGACGCGCGGGTTCCAGCTCGCCGGGGCGCTTCCGCGCGATCAGCGTCTCTCCGCCGCCGCCACGGCGCTCTTCTTCAGCGGCGCGGGCACGGCGCTCGTCATGCTGATCTACGCGGGCGTTGCGGCACTCGCCTGGGCGAACGGCGGCAGCGACCTCGCCGGCGTGCTCGCCTACGCCCTGCTGCCGCTCATCGTCTTGCCCTTCGTGCTCGCCGCCGCCGCGGCGCTGCTCGTCCGCCCCTCGCATTCGGTCGGCCGCACCGGCCGCGTCCCGCGTGCGATCAGCGGCAGCGGCCACTGAACCGTCGCCAGGAGACGGCAACCGGCCGCGGCGCACCGTACGCGCGCCGCGGCCGGCCGGCCGTTGGAGCGATGACTAGGAGGGAATGACCTCCGAGGTCACGTTGTCGCCGTGCTGGTGGGTGAAGAACAGGCGCCAGCCTCCGGAGAGGCCTTTCGGGATCGATGCCCCGAGCAGGCCGTCGGCAGTCGGGTCGCCGTTCGACTCGTGGATGCCGGTGATCTCGTTGTCGCCCTCGTTCTGGAAGCCGTTGCCCGAGATCGCACCGATGGCGGAGTCGATGGTGGCCGAGGGGTCACGGCCCTCGGCGAGCACCTTGACCGGCTGTGCGCCGGCGGAGTAGTCCTGGTTGACATCGAAGACGAAGGCCGAGTCGAGCGCGTTGAGCGAGCTGTGCAGGCCATCGCCC
>CAZYYP010000135.1:0-9708 GCA_964651695.1 uncultured Gaiellales bacterium
GCCTGGACGGCGTAGTCCTGGTGCGCCGTCACGAACACGACGTGCGGGCGCTTGGGCCACGACATGATCTCGCGCGCGGCGTCGATGCCCGTGAGCTCGGGCATGGAGATGTCGCAGAAGACGACGTCGTAGTCGAGCCGAGCGGCCAGTGCGAGCGCCTCGCGGACGCTCGCGGCCTCGCCCACCACCTCGACATCGCCCATGCGCTCGAGCAGAAAGCGCAACTCGGCGCGTGCGGGCGCCTCGTCGTCGACGATCAGCGCCAGGAGGGTCATTGCGCGATGCGTTCCTGCACGTGTCCGGGTGGGATCGTGGGGATCACGATCGAGATGAGCGTACCGATGCGCGGCGCCGATGCGATGCGCAGCCGGC
The DNA here is from genome assembly GCA_964651695.1 of uncultured Gaiellales bacterium. GTDB lineage: Bacteria > Actinomycetota > Thermoleophilia > Gaiellales > JALYLC01 > JALYLC01. The sequence goes on from CAZYYP010000135.1 coordinate 373, forward strand.
CCTCCTCGCCATAGAAGACGGCGACCCGCTGTGCCGCGGAGGCCAGCCCGAGCCCTGCGGCGCCCGAGCCCACGCCCGGCTCGAGCACGCGATCGGCGAGCTCGCGCGGGATACCGCGCCCGTTGTCGCGCACCGTGATCCGCAGGCGGCCGAAACGTACGTCGCAGCGCACCACGACACGGAGCGGGCGGTCGGCCTTGCCGTGATTGATGGCGTTCTCGACGAGTGGTTGCACGAACAACGGCGGCACCAGCGCGAGCTCGGCGGCGGGCGTCGCGCGCACGTCGACCTCGAGCTGATCGCCGAAGCGGGCGCGCTCGAGTGCGACGTACGCCTCCACGTGGCGCAGTTCGTCGCGCAGCGGGACGAAGGCGTGTGGCCGGCGCAGGCTGAGGCGGCAGTGCTCGGCGAACGACAGCACGAGTCGCCGCGCCTCGTCGGGCTGCGTGCGGCAGAACGCCGCGATCGTGTTGAGCGCGTTGAACAGGAAGTGCGGCTCGATCTGGGCTTGCATGGCGGCCAGCTCCGCCGAGGCCGTGGCGCGCGTCTGCAGATCGAGCTCCCCGAGCATGACCTCCGTCGAGATCAGCCCGCCGAGGTGGCGCGCGATCGCGCGGTCGCGGTCGGAGACGGCCAGCGCGGTCTCGCTGAACAGCACGATCGCGCCGATCGACTCCGTGCGGTTGATGATCGGCGCCACGATGGCCGACCGCAGCGGGCAGTTGCGCCCGTCGCAGCCGTGCTTCCAGCCGACCGGCAGGCGCGAGACGCGGCGCTCGGTCATGGCATCGATGGCACCCGGCGGGGCGGCCAGGCCGGCGCCGTGGTGGTCGGCGCCGAGACCGCTGTGGGCGAGTACGTGCTCGCGATCGCAGACCGAGACGGCCGCGTAGCCGAGGCGCTCGCGCACCTCGTAGGCCACGACCTGCGCGCTCGCGGCGTCGAATCCCCCCCGCAGCGCGCCTCGCACGGCCTCGACCGTCTCGAGTATGGCCGCCGCCGGCGCCTGGCCGAGGGGCACGACGCGCCCGAACGCAGCGCGCACGAGTCCCATCCAGGCCACGAGGGCGAGCGTGGTCAGGGCCGTGATCGGGACGATCCAGCGCAGCGTCGCGCCCTGGTCCTGCAGCATGCGCAGCACGGCGAAGAGCAGGATCGCCTGTCCCGATGCGAGCGTCGCCGAGATCATCAGCGGCCCGCGCACCTCGTGCCAGCGCCGGCCGACCTTGGCCGCAGCCAGGCGCCGGCCCGTGGAGACGAAGACGAGGCCCTCGCTGCTGCGGTCGGGCTCGCTCACGCGCGCACGGCCCGGCCGGGCTTGCGCAGCGCAGCGAGCTCCGCGAGGGGTCGCGTGTTGGCCACGTCGTCCTTGGTCGCGCCGGCGCGACGCGCCATGAACACGCCGAGCTCCTGGTAGTCGATCGCCGCCAGCCGATGCGCATCGGTGGAGATCACGAGCTTGACACCGGCCGCGAGCGCGAGGCGCGCGTGGGCGGGGCGCAGGTCGAGCCGGTGCGGCTGGGCGTTGATCTCGATGAACGTGCCGTTGGCGGCACAGGCCGCGACGATGGCCTCGACATCGAACTCGTAGCCCTCGCGCTCGCCGATCAGGCGGCCGGACGGGTGCCCGATGACATCGACGCACGGGTGCTCGGCCGCGGCCAGCAGGCGCTTCGTGATGCGATCGGGCGCCTGCCGCTGCGCGACGTGCAGCGACGCGACGACCCAATCGAGCTCGGCCAGCACATCGTCGGGCAGGTAGAGCGAGCCGTCTCCCATGATGTCGACCTCGCAGCCGGCGAGCAGGGCGAATCCGTCGTCGAGCGTCTCGCGCACACGCTGCACCGCCTCGATCTGGCGACGCACGCCATCGGCCTCCAGGCCGATGCCCATGCCGACCCCGGCGGAGTGATCGGTGACCGCGATGTACTCGTGCCCGTGGGCGCGCGCCGCCTCGACGAGATCGAGCAGCGAGTGCTTGCCGTCGCTCCAGTCGGTGTGCATGTGGAGGTCGCCCCGCAGGTCCCCGAGCTCGACGAGCTCCGGCAGGGCGCCGCGCCGTGCGAGCTCCAGCTCGCCGTTGTCCTCCCGCAGCTCGGGCGGGATCGGCTCGTAGCCGAGGTGCCGGTACACCTCGTCCTCGTCGGGGGTGCGGAACACCTCGCCGGTCTCGGTGTCCTCGATGCCCCACTCGGACACGCTCATGCCGCGCCGCTGGGCGTCCTCCCGCATGCGCACGTTGTGGCCCTTCGAACCCGTGAAGTGCTGCAGGAGGTTGCCGTAGCTCGCGAGCGGCACGACGCGGAGGTCGAGTTGCACGCCGTTGTGGGTGAGGATCGAGGCCTTCGTGGCGCCCTGGCCGATCACCTCGGCGACGAACGGCTGCGCGACCAGCCAGGCCGTGAGAGCGGGGCCGTCGGCCGAGGCGGCGATCACGTCGACGTCGCCCACGCTCTCGGCCCTCCGTCGCAGCGAGCCGGCCTCGTCCGCGCGCTCGCAGGCGGGGTGCGCGCGCAGCGGCTCGAGCACCGTGCGCGCGAGCTCGAGCGCCTGATCGAGCCTGAAGACGCGCTTGCGCGGTGCGGCGCCCGCCTCGAGCTGAGCGAGCAGCTGCTGCTCCTTGCGCTCGCCGAAGCCGGGAAGCTCTCGCAGCCGCCCGTCGCGGGCGGCCGCCTCGAGCTCGGCGAGCGTCGTGATCTCGAGCTCCTGCCACAGCTTGCGGGCGGTCTTCGCACCCAGGCCGGGGAGGCGGACGAGCTCCACGAGACTCTCGGGCACGCGCCCGCGCAGCTTCTCGAGCGCCTGCATCGTGCCGGTCTCGCGCAGCTCCCCGACCTTCGTCGCGATCGTGTCGCCGATGTCGTCCAGCTCGGTGAGCCGCCCCTGCTCCGAGAGTGTCCACACGGACTCGGCGGTCTCGCGGAAGCGCTTGGCGGCCTTGCGGTAGGCGAGCACGCGGTAGACGACGGCTCCATCCAGCTCGTAGAGGTCGCCGAGCAGGTCGAAGAGATCGGCGATCTCGCCGTTACGCAGGGGAGCCATCTATGGGGTGGATCGTAGCTGCCGCTGCATTGCGGCCCGCCTGCGGTGACAATGCGCGGGTGTCGGAGTCCGCCCGGTATCTCGTCTGCCTGCCCACCTATGACGAGTGCGAGAACATCGCGCGCATGATCGCTGCGCTCGCGGCGGTGCGCGAGCAGGGCGGTGCGACCGGCGACGTCCTCGTGATCGACGATTCGTCGCCCGACGGCACGGGCGAGCTGGCCGACGCGCTCGCAGCCGACCGGCCGTGGCTGCACGTGCTGCACCGCCCGGCCAAGCAGGGTCTCGGGCGCGCCTACCTCGACGGCTTCCGCTGGGCGCTCGCACGCGACTACGCCTACGTGCTCGAGATGGACTGCGACTTCTCGCACGACCCGGCCGCGATCCCGTCGCTGCTCGCACCCGCCCGCGCCGGCGCCGACCTGGTGCTCGGCTCGCGCTACTGCGAGGGCGGCCGTGTCGAGAACTGGGGGCGGGCGCGCAGGCTGATCTCGGGCGCGGGGTGCCTCTATGCGCGCACCGTGCTCGGTGTGCGGGTGCGCGATCTGACCGGGGGCTACAAGTGCTTCCGGCGCGCGGTGCTCGAGACCATCGAGCTCGACGCCGTGGACGCGCAGGGCTACCAGTTCCAGGTCGAGATGACGTATCGCGCTCTGCTGCTCGGCTTCACGGTGCAGGAGGTCCCGATCACGTTCGCCGATCGCGTCGCCGGCGGGTCCAAGATGTCGCACTCGATCGTGCTCGAGGCGATGCGCCGCGTACCCCTCCTGAGGCTCGAAGCGATCCGCGGGCGGCTCCCCCGGGAACGCTGAGGTGGAGGCGTCCGGCGGCTGCTAGATTCGTCGGATGCGCCGTCGCTCCCTCGTGCTCGCGGCGGCTGCCGGGGGCGTCGTTCTCGTCGCCGCTGCCGGCCTCGGAGCCTGGGCCTACGCCCAGCGCCCGGAGATCACGGGGACGCCGCGGCAGTGGTTCCGCACGTCGGCGCCGCGGGTGCTCGTGCCGGTCGAGCACGCGGGCCGGCTCGGCGACCTGCGCGCCACGTTCGACGGCGCCGACGCGCGCGACCGCCTGCGCACGACCGGTTCCGGCCTCGAGCTCGAGCTCGCGAACGTCGCCGACGGCACCCATCGGGTGCACATCCAGGGCGACCCGAGCGAGGTGTTCGGCGACAGCGTCGACGCATCGTTCGCCGTCCACGTCGATACCCACCGGCCCGCGCTCGTGCTCGCCCGGGCACCCGCCGGCTGGCAGGCTGCGAGCGAGATCAGCGGTCGGGTCGAGGCCGGGTCGTCGCTCGCCCTCAGCTACGAGGGACGGCACATCGTCGTGCACCCGGAGTCGGGATCGTTCACGCTCGATCCAACGCTGCCCGACGGCCGCACGACCGTGAAGCTGGTCGCCAGCGACCGCGCCGGCAACCGCGCCGTGGTGACCCGCACCGTCGAGGTCGACGCGACGGCGCCGCGCGTGCATGTCGATCGCGTGCCGTCCGTGATCGGGACGTCCCATCCGACGCTGCGCGGCACCCTCGACGACGCCTCGCCGGTCGTCGTGCAGGCGACGCTCGACGGCGTCTCGGTCGCGCTCCGAAGGCCCGACGGCTCGGCGCTGCTCGGTGAGCACGCGACGAGCGGCCGGTTCTCGCTCCCGCTCGAGCGGCTCTCCCAGGGCGTGCACCGGCTCTCGATCACCGCGATCGACGCCGCGGGCAATCTGACGACGGCCGAGGCCGGTCCGTTCACGGTCGACTCGGTGGACCGGCTGCGCCCCTCGACGGTGCTGTCGCTGGGCGCGCGCGGCGCCGACGTCGTCCAGCTGGAGCGCCGCCTGAAGTCGTTCGGCGCCTACCACGGCCCCTTCACGCGCTTCTTCAACGCACGCACCGAGGCCGCCGTGCGCGCGTTCCAGGGCACGCACCACCTGCCGGTGACAGGCATCGCGACGCCCGAGGTACTGCAGCTCAGCGCCGAGCGCATCGTCGTCCACCTCGACCGCTTCCGCGTCGATCTGATCCGCGACGGCAAGAGCATCTTCCACGCGCCGATCGCGATCGGCATGCCCGGTCACGCGACGCCGACCGGGAGCTACGAGATCATCGCCAAGATCAAGAATCCCACCTGGGTTCCACCGAACTCCCCGTGGGCAGCCGGTCTCGAGCCCATCCCGCCCGGTGTGAACAATCCGCTCGGCTCGCGCTGGATCGGGACGAGCGCACCCAACATCGGCTTCCACGCGACCCCGGCCGACGCCAGCGTCGGCCACGCGGCCTCGCACGGATGCATGCGCATGCACCGAGCCGACGTCGAGCGCCTCTACGATCTGGTCAAGGTCGGGACGCCGGTGGACATCGAGGTCTGAGCCCGCCGCCGTGGGGAATCCCACCCTCCCCGGCGGCGTTTGTACCTTCGAACCCTCTCTTTCCAGGAGCTTCCATGAGCGCAGATATCACGCACGTCAGTGACGCCGACTTCGAGGCCGAGGTCACCAACAGCGACCGCCCGGTCGTGATCGATTTCTGGGCGCCCTGGTGCGGCCCGTGCCGCCAGATGGAGCCGGCATTCGAGGAGCTCGCGGCCGCCAATCCGTCCCACAAGTGGGTCAAGGTCAACGTGGACGACAACCCGGCGACCGCCGCCCGCTTCCAGATCCTCGCGATCCCGGCCTTCGTGGTCGTCGACGGCGGGCAGGAGACGAAGCGGATCGCCGGCGCCAAGCCGAAGGGCCGTTTCGCAGCCGAGCTCGGGCTCGGCGTCCCCGCCTGATCGCACAGCTCGTCGACGTCACGTATGCCCCCGGGAGCGCACCGCTCCTGGCGGGCGTGACGCTGGCGGTGCACGAACGCTCGAAGCTCGGCGTGGTCGGCCCGAACGGCAGCGGCAAGACGACGCTGCTGCGCCTGCTCGCAGGTGAGCTCCGGCCCGACAGCGGCGACGTCGTGCGCCGGCAGGGGCTGATCCTCGGCCGCGTCGCACAGGACGACCGCGAGCTCCTGGCGCTCGACCCCACGGTCGCCGACGCGCTCTACCGCTCGCAGGCCGAGCTGGAGCTGGAGCGCCTGGCCGGCGAGCTGGCCGCGGCCGCGCACGAGCCGGAACGCCTGCGCGAGCTCGAGCGCGCCTACGACGGGGCCCTCACGGCGCTGTCCGCGGCCCACGAGCCCGATCGCGGGCTGATCGCGGATCTGCTCGCCGAGCTCGGCCTGCGGAGCATTCCCGATACGCGGCGCATGAGCGAGCTCTCGGGCGGCCAGCGCCGGCTCGTGCTGCTCGCCCGCGCGCTCGCCTCCGATCCCGACCTGCTCGTGCTCGACGAGCCCGAGGCCCACCTCGACCTGCGTGCCCGCGGCCTCGTCGCCGACCGGCTGCGCGCACGCCGCGGCGCGACGGTGCTCGTGAGCCACGACCGCGCGCTGCTCGATGTCGCGACCAGCGAGACGCTCGACCTCTCGGACGGCCGCTGCGACCTCTATGCGGGCGGCTACAGCTACTACCTCGAGGAGCGCCCGAAGCTGATGGCGCGACTGGAGGGCGAGTACGAGCGTGCCATGGCCGAGGTCAAACGGCAGGAGCAGGTGTTCTTCCAGTACCGCGAGTGGGCGCGCCTGAACTCCAAGTTCGCCTCCCGGGCGCGGGCGCGGCTGACCCTGCTCGAGCGCGCCCGCAGCCGCGTCGACAAGCCCCAGAAGCGGCGCGACCGCACGCTCTCGCTCTCGTTCGCCTCCGATGCGCGCGGGCGCGTGCTGGCCGAGGCGACCTCGGCGGAGGTGCGCTACAGCGACGAGGTGCGCGTCGGCCCCGTCGACCTCGTGCTCGAGCGCGGCGACCGCGTGGCGCTGATCGGCCCGAACGGCGCCGGCAAGTCGACGCTCCTGCGGCTCCTCGCCGGCCGGCAGGAGCCGACCGCCGGCCACGTGCGCATCAAGGACGGCGCCGGCGTCGCGCTCATGACCCAGGAGAGCCTGTCGGTCGACCTCGAACGCACGCCGCTCGATGTCGTGCTGGAGGAGCACGCGATGGGCCGCGACGAGGCGGTGCGGCGCATCTGCGCGCTCGGCCTCACCTACGAGCACTGCAACGCGCCGCTCGGGCGGCTCTCGGGCGGGCAGCGCGTGCGCGTGCACCTGCTGCGGGTCTCGCTGCAACGCCCCGACCTGCTCCTGCTCGACGAGCCCACGAACTACATCGACACGCACTCGGCCGAGGTCGTGCAGAGCGAGCTCGAGGCGTTCGGCGGCTGCGTCATCGCCGCCACGCACGACCGCTACTTCCTGGAGACGTTCGCGACGCGCATCGTCGAGATGACGCCGACGGCGACGGGGACGCGCGTGAGCGAGCGCGAGGGGCTGCGCGCGGAAGCGGAGGCGAGCGCGTGAGCGCCGCGCTCGAGCAGCGCTACCGCGAGCGGAGCCTCTGGCTCGACGGCCTCGCGGAGCCGCTGACCCCGCGCCCGTCGCTCGCAGGCGACCGTGAATGCGACGTCGCGATCGTCGGAGCCGGGTTCACCGGGCTCTGGGCGGCCTATTTCCTGGCCCTGCTGCAGCCCGATCTGCGCATCGCCGTCGTCGAGCGCGAGATCGCCGGATTCGGGCCCTCGGGGCGGAACGGCGGGTGGGCGTCGGCGGGTCTGGCAGGGAACTCGGCTCGCTATGCGCGCCTGCGCGGCGAGGATGCCGTGCGCCGTGGCGAGCGCGCGATGGCCGACGCGGTCGGCGAGATCGGCGACGTGGTGGCGAGCGAGGGCATCGACTGCGGGTGGCTTCACAGCGGCACGCTGATGGTCGCGACGAGCGCGCCGCAGGTGGCGCGCCTGCACGCGGCCGTGGCGCGGCGGCGCGGCTACGGGCTGGGCGAAGACGATCTCAGGGTGCTCGAGCCCGGCGAGCTCGACGCCCGCGTGCGTGTGACCGGTGCGCGGGCGGCCTGGTTCACGCCGCACTGCGCCCGTCTCGATCCCGCGCGTCTCGCACGAGGCCTGGCGCGGGCCTGCGAGCGCCGCGGCGTGACGATCTACGAGCACACCACCGCCGAGGAGATCGCGCCCGGGCGGGTGCGCTGCACGACCGGCGTCCTGCGCGCGACCTCCGTCCTGCGTGCGACCGAGGCCTACACGGTGCAGCAGCCCGGCGAACGCCGCCGCTTCATGCCGCTCTACTCGCTCATGGTGGCTACCGAGCCGCTCCCGCCCGCGGTGTGGGATGAGCTCGGCTGGAGCGACTGCGAGACGATCTCCGACCTGCGGCACCTCTTCTTCTATGCGCAACGCACGCCCGACGGCCGCATCGCGATCGGCGGTCGCGGCGCGCCCTATCGCCTCGGATCGCCGATCGACGAGGCCTACGAGCGCAACGACGGCGTCCGTGCCCGGCTCGTGCGCACGATCACCGACCGCTTCCCGCAGGCGGCCTCGGCGGCCATCACGCACCACTGGGGCGGGCCGCTCGGGGTGCCGCGCGACTGGTGCTGCTCGGTGCACTATGACTCGGCGAGCGGATTCGGATGGGCCGGCGGCTACACGGGGCACGGCGTCGTCACGAGCAACGTGCTCGGCCGCACGCTCGCCGACCTCGTACTGCAGCGCGACACCGGCCTCATCTCGCTGCCGTGGGTGGGGCACCGGAGCCCGCGCTGGGAGCCGGAGCCGCTGCGGTTCCTGGCCTCGCGAGCGATCGTCGGCACGCTCGGGAGCGCCGATCGGTTCGAGGACGCGAGGGACCGGCCGGCACGCCGCACGCGACTCGTGCAGCCGTTCATGCAGGTGCGGTAGCGGGAACGCCCGCCCGGTGCTCCTGCTTACCGGCTGCGTGATGGCCTGCCGACCGCACCACTAGCCTGCGAGGCATGAAGAAACGCGAGGGGGCCCCGTGGGTGTCGCCGCCCGTCTACGGGCGGTCGCTGCGCGGGCTCGGAGTCAACCTGCTGGTGCGGGACACCGCACGCGCCGTCGTGTTCGCCCGCGACGTGCTCGGGCTCACGATCGTCTACGCGGATCCGGATCTCGCCGTTCTGCGCCACGGCGAGCACGAGTGGATGGTGCACGCCGACCACACCTACGACGCCCATGCGCTCCTGCCGCGTACCCGTGTCGCCGCGCTGCGCGGCGGCGGCGTCGAGTTGCGCGTCCACGACGTCGATCCCGACGCCGCGGTCGCAGCGGCCCTCGAGCACGGCTTCGAGGTGCTGGCGCCCGCCACCACCAAGCCGCATGGCCTCCGCGAGGCCTACCTCCTCGACGCGGACGGCTACGTCTGGGTCGTGGACGTGCCCACCGCCGACTAGGCCGCGACCCGCCGAAACG
>CAZYYP010000136.1:0-9702 GCA_964651695.1 uncultured Gaiellales bacterium
CCCGTGCGGTGCAGCCCGACGTCGAGCTCCACGAGCAGCTCGGCCCTGGCGCCGTGCCTCTGCAGCGCTGCGGACAGCCCCTCGGCCGGCGCGAGGCCGTCGACGGCGACCGTCAGCTCGACGCCTTCGGCCGCGATGCGCGCGAGGCGATTCCACTTGTCCGCTCCGAACGGCGGGTAGTGGACGAGGATCTTCGGCGCGCCCGCCTCCTGGAAGACCTCGGCCTCCCCCGTCTTCGCGACCGTGAGCCCGCCCGCGCCGAGCGCGAGCTGCCACATGCCGATCTCGGGCGACTTGTGCGTCTTCGTGTGCGGCCAGAGCTCGATGCCATGCCCGTCGCTGTAGGTCTGCAGCTCGCGCAGGTTGACCTCGAGCCGATCGAGGTCGATGACGGCCACCGGGGTCTCGACCTCGCTGAGAGGGCGCCCCACCTGTGCGGCGAGCAGTTCGAGCGTGCGGTCGGCGGCGGTGCGCATCGGGGCCGGAGCATAGTGAAGAAACATGCACGCTCCACACTCCGCGCGGTAGACTGGAGGCGTGGGGCTCGAGAATCCGATTCACCTGCTCGTGCTCGCCGTGATCGTCCTGCTCGTCTTCGGCTCGTCGCAGCTGCCGAAGATCGCGCGATCGGCCGGCAAGCATGCCCGCGAGGCGAAGGACGGCATCGCCACGTTCAAGGGCGAGTTCGAAGGCGCCCTGGGAGAGGACAACCCCCTCGTCGAGGTCGCCGACACGCTCCGCTCGGCGAACCCCCGCACGATCGCGCGCGACGCCGTGAGCAAGGCCACAACGCCGAGCAAGCCGGCGGACGCGGCCAAGGCTGCGGGTCCCGCCCGGGCTTCGCGACCGCGGCCGAAGGGTCCGACCCAGACCTAACCCCGCGGCCCGGGCATGGTGTGCCCTGGTCGCCGGTGGCACTGCTACAACGCCCGCGTGCACTCGTCGCTGACGCTGATCGTGATCGTTGTCGGCGCGGCACTGGTTTTCGACTTCACCAACGGCTTCCACGACACGGCGAACGCGATGGCGACCACCATCGCGACGCGCGCCCTGAGGCCGCGGATCGCGGTCTCGCTCGCTGCGCTGCTCAATTTCGCCGGGGCGTTCGTCTCGGTCTCGGTCGCCGCGACGATCGCGTCGGGGATCGTCGAGCAGCACCTCGTGACCGTGCCGATCGTGTTCGCCGGCCTGGTGGGGGCGATCCTCTGGAACCTGGTCACCTGGTACTTCAGCGTGCCCTCGTCGTCGTCGCACGCGCTGATCGGCGGCGTGCTCGGCGCGATGATCGCCGCCGTCGGGACGGGCGGGGTGATCTGGAGCGGGATCCTCGCGAAGGTCATCGTCCCGGCGCTGCTCGCGCCGCTGATCTGCGGCGGGGTCGCGTATCTCGCCACGCGGATCGCCTACGGGCTCACGAGCAACGTCCCGGGTGAGCACGCCGGCCGCGGGTTCCGGCTCGGCCAGATGGGGACGAGCTCGCTCGTCGCGCTCGCGCACGGCACGAACGACGCGCAGAAGACGATGGGCGTCGTGACGCTCACGCTCGTCGCGGGCGGCAGGCTCGGAGCCGGCGACGGGATCCCGCTCTGGGTCAAGGTGACGTGCGCCGCGGCGATCGGCGCCGGCACGTTCTCCGGCGGGTGGCGCGTGATCAAGACGCTCGGCACGCGTGTGACCGACATCCAGCCCGCGCAGGGCTTCTCGGCCGAGTCCGCCTCGTCCACGACGATCCTCGCATCCTCGTACTTCGGCTTCTCGCTCTCGACGACGCAGGTCGTATCCGGCGGCATCATGGGCTCGGGCCTGGGCAGGCGGTCGGGCACGGTGCACTGGAACGTCGTGCGCAACATGGTCATCGCCTGGGTGCTGACGCTGCCGGCGGCCGGGCTGATGGGAGCACTCGCACACGAGGGCGTCCAGCTGTTCCCGAGCGACACCTCGGGCGTGATCGCCGTCGGCATCGTGACGCTGGTCGTCTCGGCCGGGCTCGTCCTGCTCGCCCGCCGCACCGAGCACATCACGTCGAGCAACGTCCTCGAGCCCTCGCCGCCCGGCCTCGCCGCAATCGGAGCGCACGCATGATCGCCGCCAGCTTCCAGGACTACGTCCCACTCGGCGACCTCGTCCGCATCGTTGCGGTGTGCGTGGGCGTCGCCATCGTCGCGCCCAGCGCAGCAGCGCTCGTGATCACGGGCTTCGAGGCACAGGCGACCGCGCGCGAGAGCGGGCGCACCCGTCTGCGCGGCGATCTGCGCATCGCCCTCGGCATCGCGGTGCTCGGCGTGCTCGTCGCGCTCGGGATCCTCGCGCTCGCGAAGCGCTGAGAACCGTCAGAGCGGACCGGCGACCGCGGCGGCGCTGGTGGATCCGGCGACGCCGGTGCCTATAGTCGCCGTGTGAGAGCAGCCGTGTGCCATGCGTTCGGAGAGCCGCTCGCGATCGAGGAGGTCGAGCTCGCGCCCCCGGGCACCGGCGAGGTCAGGGCGCGTCTCTCGCACTGCGCGGTGTGCCACAGCGACATCGCCTACGCGACGGGCGCCTGGGGCGGCGCCCTCCCCGCGGTCTACGGGCACGAGGCGGCGGGGATCGTCGCCGAGGTCGGCGAGCAGGCGGGCGACCTCGCGCCCGGCGACCACGTGGTCGTCACGCTCGTGCGCTCCTGCGGCTCCTGCCACCTCTGCGTGCGTGGCCAGCCGGCGCTCTGCGAGGCGCGCTTCGCGCTCGACGAGCGGAGCCCGCTGCGCCGTGCGGACGGCAGCGAGATCCTCCAGGGCCTGCGTATCGCCGGGTTCGCCGAGGAGGTCGTCGTGCATCACTCCCAGGCCGTGCGCATCCGCCCGGAGATGCCGCTCGACCGCGCCTGCCTGCTCGCCTGCGGCGTGGTCACGGGCTACGGCGCCGTCGTCAACACCGCACAGCTCGCGGCGGGCGACAGCGTCGTCGTGATCGGGGCGGGCGGCGTCGGCGCCAACTGCATCCAGGGCGCCGTCCTCGCCGGAGCTGGCGCGATCATCGCGATCGACCTCGCTCCGGCGAAGCTCGCGACGGCCGCCGCCTTCGGCGCGACCCACCTGATCGATCCGGCTGCCGACGACCCGCGAGGAGCCGTGCGGCGTCTCACCGACGGGCGCGGCGCCGACTGCGTCGTGGTCGCCGCGGGCTCCACGGCGGCCGTCGACTCGGCGCTCCGGCTGGTGCGCCGCGGCGGCACGGTCGTGATCGTCGGGATGCCGCCCGCGGGCGCCGCCGTGCGGGTGGATACGGGCGGGCTCGCACACGACGGCATCCGCATTCTCGGCAGCAAGCTCGGATCCACACGGCCGCACATCGACGTGCCGAAGCTCGTCGACCTCTACCTCGCCGGACGACTGAAGCTCGACGAGCTGATCTCGTCGCGCTCCCCGCTCTCGGCGATCAACGAGGTGCTCGAGCGCGCCGCGCGGGGCGAGGCGCTGCGTGCCGTCATCACGCTCTGAGCGACGCCCGCTCGGCGCCGAGGTCCCGCGATCCACAGCCGGCTCATCCGCGGGGAGCGGCCCCGGTGGCGCTGCCCGGCGGTGTGGGACGCATCGTCAGCGCCGCCACGGCGGCGCCGACCAGGACGACCGCCGCGGCCACCGCGTAGGCGATGTGCAGCGCGCTCACGTAGGCGTCGCGGAACAGGGTCAGCGCGGCGTCCGATGCGCCGCTGCCCGGCGTCAGCAGCGCGGGCACGCGCCCGTTGACGATCGCCCCGAGCACCGCAATGCCGAGCACGATGCCGATGTTGCGCGCCGAGCTCGCGACGCCTGCCGCCACGCCGGCCTGATCGCGCGGCATGCTCGACACCGCGACGGTGCTCACAGGCGCGCTCAGCACGGCGTAGCCGATGCCGACGACCAGGTAGGACACGAGCAGCCAGCCGATGGCGGCATTCTCGGCCACGAGCGCGAGTGAGCCCACGCCTGCGGCGAGCACGAGCAGCCCTCCGACGAGCACCCCGCGCGGACCGCGCGTCCCCACCACCCAGCCCGAGACGGGCCCGCCGATCACGGCGGGCAGCGCCGCGGGCAGGCTCAGGAACCCCGCCGCGAGTGCCGAGTAGCCGCGCACGTCCTGCAGGAAGAGCGCGTTGAAGTAGATGAAGCCCCCGTAGGTGAAGAACGTCCCCGCGCACACGAAGATGGCGCCGGCGAACTGGCGGTCGCGGAAGAAGCCGAGGTCGATCAGCGGCTCCTCGACGCGCAGCTCGACGACGACGAAGGCCACGAACATCGCCACGGCGGCGGCTGCCACGCCCACGATGCGCGCCGAGCCGAACCCGTAGCGCGGCGCCTCGATCAGCGCGTAGGTCAGAGTGGCGAGGCACCCCGTCACGAGCACCTGCCCGGCCACGTCGATCCGGCGGGCGAGGGCGCTGCGCGAGCGCGGCACGACGCGGATGACGATCGCGAGCGCGACGACACCCGCGATGGCGTTGAAGGCGAACACCGAGCGCCACCCCAGCGAGTCGGTCAGCGAGCCGCCGACGATCGGCCCGAGCCCGGTGCCGAGCCCCGACGAGATGCCCCACAGGCCGATCGCCCGGGCGCGCTCACGCGCCTCCGGGTAGAGGTTCGCGACGATCGAGAGACTCGTCGGCGTGAGCGCCGTGCCACCGACCGCCATCAGCACGCGGAAGGCGATCAGGGACCCGCCGCTGGGCGCCAGCGAGCACAGGATCGCGCCGATCGCAAAGAGCGCGTACCCGGTGCAGAGCATCCGCTTGCGGCCGAAGCGATCTGCCAGGAACCCCGCGCACAGGAGCAGGCTCGCCCCGACGAGGTTGTAGGCGTCGATCACCCACGCCGCCTCGTCGGTGCGGATGTTCAGATCGGCCTGCAGCGACGGCAGCGCGACGATCACCACCGTCACGTTGAGCGTGACGAGGAACACCCCGAGCGTCAGCGCGAACAGCGCCAGCGAGCGGTGCTCGGAGCCGGCCGATGGGATCCGTCGCATCTCGCGGCACCCTAGCCCGGTGCCGGCCTGCGGCGGCGCGCTCGCTCACGTGAAGGGCGTGCCGGTTCCTCCGTCGCTCAGACGGCCCGCGAGATGGGTCGCTGCGGTCGAGACGGGCTCAGCCCGGCGCGAGGTCGCTCAGGCGATCGCGAGTGCGCGGCCGGCGCGCACGCGCTGCTCGAGCTGCTCGTACCCCGGCAGCACCGGCGCGACGTCGATGTGCCCCGCCGGACCGCCGATGCGCAGCGTCTCGCGACCGAGGAACCGGCGCTCGGAGCGCACGTCCTTGACGTCGTCCCACGCCAGATGGGTCCTACCGACGAGCGTCCATGCGTCGATGCCATCGTCGGAGATCTCGACGCGCTCGGCGCGGCTCGCAGACGGCCACAGGACGTGCGCGATGCCGCGCACGAGCGAGCTCCGATCGGCGACCGCGTGGGCCGCGTTGCGGAACGGGCAGTTCTCGAAGGCGTAGATCTCGGGCATGCACGCAGTCTTCGCGCGCTGCGACGGCGGCGCATGCCCCGACCGGGGGACGTTGCACCCTCACGCGAGCCGCTTGCCGAACTCCCAGTGGTGGCCGAAGGGGTCGCACACGCGGCCGATGCGCCAGCCGTGCCCCTCGTACATCTCGGCGACGACGGCAGCCCCGGCGGCAACGGCGCGCGCGAAGAGCGCATCCGGATCGCCGACCGTCACGATCATCCGCACCGAGCCCGCGCCGAGCGTCTCGGGGCTGCAGCTCCGGTCGTCGGCGAGCCAGAACTCGGCGCCCGCCAGCGAGAGCTGCGCGACGATCTCGCCCGCCTCGTTCGCGTGCTGGTGCACCACGACGGCGCCGAACGCGGCCGCATAGAACGCCACGGCGTCGGCGCCGCGCGACACCGACAGCCACGGCGAGATCGCCGCGGTGTGCGGGTCGCCGGTCACGGGAGCCGGAAGACCACGAGGTCGCTGTTCCAGGTGACGATCGCGACGTCGCGGCCCTCGGCGATCGGCGCCTCGTAGCCGTGGCCCGCGAGCGGACGCTGTGTGAGCAGCTTGCCGGTCGCGGTCGCATAGATGCGCAGCAGGCCCGCGCCGGTGCCGACCATGACCGTGTCGTTGACGATCGTCGGAACCGAATCGAGCTGGCCGCCGAGCGGACGCGTCCAGGCGAGCCGCAAGCGGCAGGCGCGCGTCATGGCAATGGCGTCCAGGCCTGCGTGCACCCCCTGGGTGCCCTGCGCGCTGGTGAGGAAGAGCCGCTGGGTCTTGGGATCCCACGCGGGTGAGCCGTAGAGCGTCCCGGGAAGCGCGAGCACGAGCCGTTGCACGGGTCCGCTGCCGAGCGCTGCTCGGCGCCAGAGGTAGAGCGCGCCGTCCTTGCCCTCCGCGGCGACGAGCGCGTCGCAGCCCGTCGGCGTGAACACGATCGGGGTGGAGCCGAAGCCGTAGTCGCCCTTGCTCGGCATCCCGGTCGACGGGCCTGTCGCGATCAGCCCGAGTGCCGGCGTGAGCTCGTCGACCGTCTGCGCATGCCCGAGGTCCTGCTCGTCGGTCGTCTCGAGGTTGGCGTTCGACGTCGCGGCCCAGACGTGCCCATCCGCCGTGATCGCCACGCCGCCCCAGCCCCAGATGCCGCCACCGCCGGGCGTGCCGTCTGCCGTGCTGACCGTCGCCCACGAGGAGTCGACCACGCCCGAGCGCGTGGAGACGGCGAGCACGCGCCCGCTGTAGGGCCGACGGTCGCAGTACGAGGCGGTGCCGAGATAGATGTGAGCGTGAGCGAGCGTGAGCGCTCCCCAGACGTGCTCGTGCGTCGCGTCCATGGGGAGCGTGACCGGCCAGCCCGCCCGGGAGGCGCCCGTGCGGACGGCGAGCGCCCAGAGCTTGTCACCGGCCGCGACGTAGACGAAGCCG
Organism: uncultured Gaiellales bacterium; assembly: GCA_964651695.1. Classification (GTDB taxonomy): domain Bacteria; phylum Actinomycetota; class Thermoleophilia; order Gaiellales; family JALYLC01; genus JALYLC01. The sequence continues at coordinate 6,883 of CAZYYP010000136.1, forward strand.
CCGGCCGGGTCGTAGACCGGCGTGCCGGTCACGCCGAACACCCCGTCCGGCATCTCGTCGCACCCGGTCTGGAGCGACCCGAGCTCGCGCTTCCAGAGCGTCTTGCCGGTCCGGGCGTCGAGGGCGATCACCCGCCCGCGCTCGCCCGCTGCGAGGTAGACGTTGCGGGTCGTGCCGCCGATCGCGATGCCCTCCAGATAGAGCGGCTGCGCGTTGCCGACGCCGCCCAGCTGCCGCGTCCAGGCCATCTGCAACGCGGGGGCCGTCGCGCTCGTGACCAGCGACGCCGTGGCGCGCGACTGCCGGGTCGAGCTGTTGCCCCAGGTCGTCCACCCCGCCCCGCCGCTGACGCCGGCGGACGCCGGTGCCGCGGCGACGGCGAGGACGGCCACCACCGCGATCCAGGCCGCAGCGCCTCGGCACGGCCTGCTGGGCGGTAGGCACCTCACCGCCGGGACGATAACGCGCCGATCCCACGCTCTCGGCGACCGGCCCGGCCCGCGTCTCTCAGGCGCTCGCGAGCAGCGCGTCGACGTCGAGTGGACCGCGCTCCGGCCCCCACTCCGCACGCGGGCGATCCCACATGAGCTCGACCCCGTTGTCGTCGGGATCGCGGAAGTACACGGCGAGCGAGTACCCGTGGTCGCCCGCCTGCCAGATCGGCACGCCCGCGTCGACCAGCGTGCGCACCGCCGCGATCAGCGCCTGCCGCGTCGGGTAGCGGATCGCAAAGTGATGAAGGCCGGCGGAATCGCGCGGAGCCGGATCGGCACCGTCGCTGGAGAAGGTGTTGAGGGCGAGGTGATGGTGATAGCCACCCGCCGAGAGGAAGACGCCCCAGTCGGTCCGGACCTGCACCTCGAATCCGAGCAGGCCCACGTAGAACGCCAGCGAGCGATCCATGTCGGACACGTTGAGGTGGACGTGCCCGATGTCGGCGCCGGGATCGATCGTCATGCGCCGGATCGTAGGGCCGTACCTGGTCGCGCACGCGTGCGCGCTTGACACCTCCTCCAGCATTCTGGAACATGCATCCGATATGCAGGATGGAACGACGATCGGCGTGAACGACCGCATCGCGCTGCACGTGCGCGAGCTGCGGGCCGCGCGCGGGCTGTCGCTCGACGGGCTCGCGCAGGAGTGCGGTGTGAGCCGCTCGATGATCTCGCTCATCGAGCGCGCCGAGAGCAGTCCCACGGCCGTCCTGCTCGAGAAGCTCGCGGCAGGCCTGGACGTTCCCGTGGCGGCGCTCTTCGATGCGCCGGAGCCTGCGGGCAATCCGGTCGCGCGCGCCGCCGAGCAGGCGCACTGGCGCGACCCGGAATCCGGCTACACGCGCCGCACCGTCTCGCCCACCGGCACCGCCTCTCCGATCCAGATCGCCGAGGTGTCGTTCCCGCCCGGCGCCCGCGTGGCCTACGAGAGCGGCGGACGCGATTCGCCCGTGCACCAGCAGGTCTGGGTGCTCGAGGGCACGATCGAGGTCACCTGCGGCGGCGAGCCTCACCGGCTCGCCGCAGGCGACTGCCTGGCGCTGGTGCTCGACGGGCCGGTCGTGTACCACAACCCTGCGCTCGAGACGGCCCGCTACGCCGTCGTCATCGCGCGCGAGCCGAGACACCGGAGGTGACGTGCCCGCGCCCGCCGCACCCGCGATCCAGCGACTGACCGCCGTCTCCGAGGCGCAGATCGGCGACCTCGCCGATCTGCTGATCGACTGCGTCGCCGGCGGCGCGCCCGTGAGCTTCCTCCACCCCGTGTCGCCGGCCAAGGCGCGCGCGTTCTGGCGCCAGGTCGCCGGCGACGTGGCCTCCGGCCAACGCGCGCTGCTGGTCGCCGAGGACGGGAGCGGCATCGTCGGCACCGTGCAGCTGGTCTTCCCCCCGTTCGAGAATCAGCCGCACCGCGCAGACGTCGCGAAGATGCTCGTGCACCGCCGCGTGCGCAGGCAGGGCATCGGCGCCGCGCTGATGCGTGCGGCCGAGCAGCTCGCAGTGGAATGCGGCCGGACGCTGCTGGTGCTCGACACCGCGACGGGCAGCGACGCCGAGCGGCTCTACGCGCGACTCGGCTGGCAACGCGTCGGCGTGATCCCCGCCTATTCGCTGCTGCCACAGGACGGCATGTGCGCGACGACGTACTTCTACCGCGAGCTCGCGGGCTGATCGGATCAGCCCGGGCCGAGGAGATCCCAGCGGTTGCCGGCGATGTCGACGAACACGACGACGCGGCCGTAGGGCTCCGTGCGCGGCGTCGTGACGAACTCGACGCCGGCTGCGACCATGCGCGCGTGGGCGGCGTCGAAGTCGTCGACGCGAAGGAAGAGCCCCACGCGGCCGGCGAACTGGTGCCCGACGGCGGCCGCCTGCGTCTCGCCATCGGCGCGGGCGAGCAGCAGCCCCGTCCGCGCTCCCGGCGGGCGAACCACGACCCACCGCTTCGGCCGTCCGTCGTTGGTCAGCGACGGCGAGTCCTCGACCAGCTCGAAACCGAGCGTGCCGACGAAGAAGTCGATCGCCGGCTCGTACTCCTCGACGACGATCGCAACGAGCTCCAGATTCATCGCGCCAGCATAGGAGCCCGGCGGGATCGCACGGCGTCGACGCACTCCTGTTTAATCGCTGGGTCCAAGCCGACCGGGGAGTACTGCCATGCCGAACTACGTGCTGCTCATGAACTGGACCGATCAGGGAGTCCAGCGCTTCAAGGAGTCGCTCGACCGCGCGGATGCGGCTCGCACCGCGCTCGCAACGCGGGGCATCACGCTCAAGGACATCTACTGGACGATCGGCGGCTACGACCTCGTGTGCGTCGCCGAGG
>CAZYYP010000137.1:0-9564 GCA_964651695.1 uncultured Gaiellales bacterium
CGGTCGACGCGCAGGCCGCCTTCGAGGGGCTCAACACGATGCTGCCGGCCTTCCTGGCCGGCGCCAACCTGCTGTTGCATACGTGCGGCTGGCTCGAGTCGGGTCTCGTCGCCTCGTACGAGAAGTTCGTGCTCGACATCGAGATCGTGCGCATCCTGCAGGCCGAGTTCAGCCCGCTCGAGTTCAAGCGCGAGCAGCTCGTGCCGGACGCCTTCGCCGAGGCCGGCCACGGCGGGCACTTCTTCGGCACGACGCACACGCTCGAGAACTTCCGCGACTGCTTCTACCGGCCGCTGCTGTTCTCGACCGAGAACTACGACCGCTGGGTCTCGCGCGGCGGCAAGGACGCCGCCGAGCGCGCCCGCGACAAGCTGGCCGTGCTCGAGGCGAGCTACGAGCCGCCCCCGCCGCTCGACGACGACGTGCACGGCCGCCTCACCGAGTACGTCGTGCGGCGCCAGAAGGAGCTCGGGGACTGACGGCTACGGCTGGTTGAAGACGATGGACGCGAAGTTGAGCGCCCACGATTCGGCGGGGGTGTCGCCACCCGAGGTCGAGTAACGGCTCACGATCGCTCCCGTGAGCGTGACGTGGAAGTCCCCCACGGCGACGTCGCCCGGCATCGAGGTGCCGTCGCTCAGTGCCTTGAAGAGCTTCGGGGAGTGATCCCCCACGATCGATGTGAAGCTCATCTCCCGGGGATTGGACCTCCCCGCCGAGCCGCCGCCCCCCATGTGAGTGGGCTGTCCTTGCGGGCCGCCAAGCGTCGCGGAGCCGACCGGGATGGCTCCGATGTCGCCGAGCGTCACCACACCGGTGCCGCCGGTACTCATCTGCGCGGGGCCCTCCTCCGGCACCGGCGTGTCCGGATCGCGGGCCAGGAGGGCGCTCAGGGAGCGGTTGCCCGCGCTGCGCTGGAGTGCGCGCACGCGCCCGGAGCCCGCGGCCGGCAGCGGGCGAGCGACCTGGCGGCCCTGGTCGAGCGCCTCGGGCGGCTGGGAGGCCCGAGGCTTGTGGCGGCTCCGCATCGCGCCGCCGAGCTTACAGACCGGCGGTCTGCCGCAGGAGGGTCTGGGAAGCGTGGTCCGTCAACCGGGCTGGGCGACCAGCAGACCAGGAACCCGCAGCCAGCGTCCCTGCGAGAACCAGCGCCGCATCGTGCGGATGCTCGGCACGGTGGCGTGATCGCGCGCGTGGCGCTCGCGTAGCCGGAAGATGGTGGCGAGAATGCTCTCCCCGCGCGCGAACGCCTGCTCGGCCTCATGGCGGAGTCGCGGCCACGCGTAGGAACCAGGACGCCGGCGGGCGAACGTGCCGCCTGTCGTGCGGATGGCGTGGAGGTGCGCGTCGAGTGCACGCGAGCGCGCCCGCGTGAGGCAGCCGTGCGAAAGCCAGCTGCGCTGGAGCGTGACCACGAAGTCGCGGCCGGCGTTCCTGCGCATGAACTCGATGGAGTGATGCGGCTCGCAGAGCCAAATCCGAACGCCATGCGTGAGCTGGCGCTCGAGCGTCCGGCCCCGCGTGCGGTCAAGACAGATCGCACAAACCGGACTCTTGACCGGAATACCACGGGCTTTGTAGAGCGAAGGGAGGTAGGCCATGCGCTGACCATGCCTGACGGCGGCGCGCCGTACTGTGCCGAGGCGTCACTCGTCTGTGCCGATCTTCCAAATGGCACTCGCGGCGAGTGTCATTTGGAAGACCTCTCCACGCCGACTCGAGCAATCTCTTACGAGATCGACCACGAGCCCGCCCGATGCCGGCGCGTGGAAGCCGACTCACCAGCGGCCAGGTGACGACCATTCGAACGGCCGCCAAGTGGCACTCGCCGCGGATGCCATTTGGAAGCGACGGCCAAGCCCGCAGAGATTGCTCCCGACATCCGCAGGACACGCGTTCGTCACCTCGTACGAGGTTCATCGAGTCGGCGGCGCGAGGTCTTGGCACTCATCCGGGGCGCGAGTGCCCTCGCTCGTCCCGCGCCCGCCCGGCGGCTACTCGGCCCGGCTGGCCCAGGCGTCGAGCTCGACGAACAGGTTCGGCGCGGCGAGTCCCGCGACGAACAGCACCGTCATGCACGGATGGTGCGCGCCGAGCCGCGAGGCGAGCAGCTGCCTGCGGCCGTTCGCATCCCACTCGCCGACGAGGTAGACCGTGAGGCGCACGAGGTCGCCGAGCTGCATGCCGGCGGCCTCGAGGTTGCGCTCGACGTTGTCGAGGGCGACGCCGAGCTGATCGATCGGATCCTCGGCGACGCTGCCGTCGGCTCGCATGCCGATCTGCCCGGAGATCACGAGCATGCGCTCCGCGCCGGCGATCTCGATCTGGTGGGAGTAGCCGGCGAGCGGCGCGTGCACGGCCTCGGGATTGCGGGATGTCTTGATCAGAAGCTCCTGCCGGGTGCCATGGGCGCGAGCCACGCGGGCACGCTGCGGGTTGTCACCATGTCGGCGATCGCGACGCCGGTGGCGGGCGCGAGCGTGACGCCGAGCATGCCGTGTCCGGCGGCGACGTAGAGCCCGTCCTGCCCCGGAATCGGCCCGAGCAGCGGAAGGCTGTCGGGCGTCGCGGGACGGAATCCCGCCCAGCCCTGCTTCTCGACCTCGCCGGGCGCGGGGCTCCAGCCGCGGATGAACGGCAGCGTGTCGTCGAGGATGTAGCCGATGCGCTTGCGGTCGACGCCGAGATCGCGGCCGGGCAGCTCGAACGTGCCGGCGATGCGCACACCGCCGTCGTAGCCCGAGACGCCGATCTTCGGCTCGCACAGGTAGAGCGCGGTGCGCGGCGCGGTGCCCACGCCCTGCAGCGTCAGCGAGTAGCCCTTGGCGGGCACGATCGGCACGCGCAGGCCGAACGGCTGCAGCAGGGGCGGCGTGGCCGCGCCCGCAGTCACGACGACGGCCTCGGCCTCGACCCCTCCGCCGCTCGTCTCGACCGTCCAGCCGGCGCCGCTGCGGCGGAGGCCGGTCACAGCCACCTGCTCGCGCAGCTCGACGCCCTGCGCACGGAGCTTCGCCGCGAGGCCTGCCATGAGCGACTCGGGGCGGACGTAGCGATCGACGCTCGTGCGGATCACGAAGCGGGCGTCGTCGCCCAGCGCGGGCTCGATCTCGCGCGCCGCGTCGACCGTCAGCCGCTCGATCGTGCCCTCGAAGCCGAGCGCCTGGAGATCCTCGAAGACGGGCGCGAACCACGCGATGCCGTACTCGCTGCGCGCGAGGCAGAGGATGCCGCCGCCGTGCATCTCGAACTCGACGCCGTCGGCCGCGTAGGCGTCGAGCTCGCTGAACGTGCGCCCGTTGAGGTCGAGCAGCGCCTTCACGCCGCGCCGGTAGCGCGGGCGCGCGCTGGCCGCGCGGAAGGCCCACAGCCAGCGCAGCCAGGCGGTGTCGAGGCCCGGGCGGATGACGAGCGCGCCGCGCGGATCGAAGGCCGAGCGCAGACCGCTGCGCAGCACGCCGGGCGCCGCGAGCGGCGTCGAGATCGTCGGTGAGATCCAGCCCGTGTTGCCCTCCGAGGCGCCGCGGCCGAGCGCACCGCGCTCGAGCAGGATCACCTCGGCGCCCGCGCGCGTGAGGGCGTAGGCCGAGCAGAGCCCGACGACACCCCCGCCCACGATCGCGACCTTCATGCGCCGAGGCTAGCGGACGACATCGGCGCCGCCCGCCAGCACGCGCTCGAGCTCGCCGCGGGTCGGCAGGCCGGTCGTGTCGCCCACCGCTGCGACGGCGATCGCGCCGCAGGCGTTGGCGCGGCGCAGCGCCTCGGCGAGGCCGGCGCCGTCGAGCAGCGCATCGAGGTACCCGGCCGTGAAGGCATCGCCGGCGCCGACCACGTCGACCGCGGCGACCGCGAGGCCCGCGTCGTGCGCGCTCTCGCCGTTGCGGTACCCCGCCGCGCCGCGCTCCCCGAGCTTGACGACGGCCTCGGCGCCGAAGCGCTCGGCCAGCACCGCGGGCGCCGCCGAGCCGCACAGCAGCTCGGCCTCCTCCTCGCCCGCGATCACGACGTCGCAGCGCTCGGCCAGGTCGCGCAGCACCGGCGCGGCCTCCTCGTCGCTCCACAGACGCCGCCGCAGGTTGACGTCGAGCGAGATGCGCACGCCACCGGCGCTCGCGAGCTCCAGCGCGCTCCACAGGGCGGCGCGGCAGCTCGGCGAGAGCGCAGGGGTGATGCCCGAGACGTGCAGCCAGCGCGCGCCGGCGATGACCTCGCCCGCGGCCTCGATGTCGGCGGGATCGAGCCGCGAGGCCGCCGAGCCGCGCCGCAGGTAGGCGACCTCGGCGGGCGGCAGCGAGCGCCGGTCGCGCGCCAGCGCTCCGGTCGGCGCGTCCGGATCGTCGCGCAGCCACTCGACGCCGACGCCCTCGCCGCGCAGCCCGTTGCGCACCATGCGGCCGAGGCCGTCGTCACCGACCCGGCCGATGAACGCGACCGAGCGCCCGAGCCGCGCGAGGCCGATCGCGACGTTCGACTCGGCGCCGACGACGAACGGCGTGAACGATCCGGGATCGGAGAGCGGCCGGCCCTCGTCGGCGACGAGCGCGACGAGCGCCTCGCCGAACGTGACGACGTCGGCCCTCACGCGCCGGCGGCGACGAGCGCGAGCCCCTCGGCGCCGAGCTCCGAGGTCTCGCATCCGGGCCACTCGCGCGCGAGCAACTCCAGGCCGATCCGCGCGCGCCGCACGCGCTCGCGCGTCAGCGCGAGCGTGGTGGCCTCGAGGTGCGTGCCCGCCGGGTACACGTCGGGCGCGTTGCGCAGGCCGAACTTGAGGTACACCGGCGCGGCGACGCGCACCATCTCGGGAATCTCGTGCAGGCGCACGAACCCGCCGACGTTGTCGGGCACCTCGACGTAGATGTCGAGCGGGACGTCCACGACGGCGCGGATCGCCGCGATCTGCGCGAGCGTGAGATCGGTCGTGAGGTTGAGCGTGTCGGCTCCCAGGCCGACGAGCGCCCGCGCCGTCGCCGGGTTGGAGACGGGGAGCATCACGGAGATCTTGGCCTGCATGTCCGCCGGCAGGAAGCCACGGCGGCGTGCCTCCGCGAACACGTCGAGCAGGCCGACGTCGGCGATCAGCACGCTGCGGACACCGGCGGCCGCCGCGCGGCGTGCGTCGGCGAGGCCCTGCACGATCTGCTCCTGGCCGCGGGAGGCCGCCGCAACCGCTCCGCCGGCCGGGCTGCGCGCCATGCCCGAGGTGTCCCAGGCGGCGTTCGGCCGTGCGAAGAGGCTGATCTCGACGTGCGCGGCGCGCGCCATCGCGGCCATCTCGGCGAGCTCGGCGTCGGTCAGCATGAAGACCCCGGAGCCCTGCGAGGCCCGGTGCACGCGCACGTCGAGGCGCGCGGCCGACTCGAGCAGCGCCTCGAGGCAGCGCGGCCCCTCGCAGCTCGGGATCTCGACGCGGTAGCGGGCGCCGTCGGCGAAGCGCTTGGCCGATTCGGGCAGGGCATGGAGATCGCCGCCCGGGAGGCCGAGCGATTCGAGGAAGGTGCGGCAGGAGCGCATTGGGCGATGCTATCCGGGGAGGATCTCGACGAGGACGCCGTGTACCGCGGAGCTCTCCCCCATGTCGGTCTTGGCGCCGGGATTGAGCGTGTTGACGTTCGCGCCCGTCACCTCGTGCGAGGGCCAGCGGCACTTGGGCGCATAGGCGACGCCCGGCGGCACGGCGTCGCTGACGTCGACTGTCAGCCGCAGGGCGCCGGTCGCGTTGCGCAGCGTGACCTGATCGCCCTTGCGCAGACCGCGGCCTGCGGCCTCGCGCGGATGCAGCGCGACCGCTGCGGGCCCGATCCGCTTGCGCAGCTTGGCGTCGTTGCCGAACGTCGAGTTCATCAGCCAGGGCGAGGCCGGCGAGAGCAGGCGCAGGTAGCCCGCCGGCGCCGGATCGTCGGTGCTCGGCTCGGGCAGCCGCGGATGGCCGTCCGCCTCGGCGCGCGCCGAGGCGATCTCGATCTTGCCGCTCGGCGTGGGGAAGCCGTCAGCGAACTGCGTGCGCGGCTCGGGGTAGAGGCGCAGGGTGCCGGCGCGGGCGAGGTCACCCCATGCCACGCCCGTTGGGGCGAGCAGCCTGTCGATGAGAGCGCCGTCGCCCTCCTGCAGCTCCGGCTCGTCGAAGCCCATGTCGGCCGCGAGCCGCCGGAAGATCTCGGCGTTGCGCAGGGCGTGGCCGGGCGGATCGACGGCCTTCACCTGGGCCGAGAGCGTGTGGTGGAAGTACGGCGGGAGGATGTCGTCGCACTCCAGGAACGACGCCGCCGGCAGGACGTAGTCGGCGTAGGCCGCGGTGTCGGTGAGGAAGAGGTCGCAGACGACGGTGAGCAGGTCGTCGCGCTCGAGCGCCGCCCGCAGGGCCGCCTGTTCGGGGCTCGAGGCGACCGGGTTGATGTTCCAGCACACCAGCGCGCGGCTGCGCGCGGGGTCGGCGAGCACCTCGGCGAGGTCCATCTGGCTGATCGCCTCCGGCGCGTCCGGCCGCGCGAGCGACGCCCCGGTCAGCCAGTCGTAGTCGATCCCCCGCGAGTCGCCGCCGTTGAGGTAGAGGAACCCCGAGCCGGGGCGATGGATGTTGCCGGTCAGCGCCGGCAGCATCGCGATTGCGCGCATCACGTTGCCGCCGCGCGGCTGGCGCTGCAGCCCCTGCCCCATCCAGAGCAGCGAGGGCCCCTCGCCGTAGGCGCGCGCGACGTGCTCGATCAGCCGCGCCGGCACGCCCGTGTGCTGCTCGCCCCAGGCCGGGGTGCACGCGTCGAGCAGCGGCTCGAGCTCGTCGTAGCCGAGCACGCAGCGGGCGACGAAGGCCTCGTCGAGGAGGCCCTCGCGGCGGATCACGTGCGCGAGCGCGAAGGCCAGCGCGGCATCGCTGCCGGGCCGGAGCTGGAGGTAGGTGTCGGCCTGGACGGCGCTCGGCGTGCGGATCGGGTCGATCACGATCACCTGCCCGGGCGCCTCGCGCAGCCAGGCGTCGTGCTGGTGGGGTGCGCTCGCCGACGGATTCGCGCCCCACACCACGATGCAGGCCGCCTCGGCGGCGGCCTCCGGGTCGAAGCCCTCCTCGCTCGTGCCGTAGACGTAGGCGAGCGCCACGTGGCCGGCGTTGTTGCAGACCGTGTCGGGCGAGACCTCGGTCGCGCCGAAACGGTGGAAGAAGCGCTGGGGGAACGCCGTGTCGATCAGCGCGCACGTGCCCGTGTAGTGGGCGTTGAGCACGCTCGCGGCCCCGTGCCGCTCCGCGATCGCGTGCAGCCGCGCCGCGATGGCGGAGATCGCGTCGGGCCAGCCGACCGGCTCGAAGCGCCCCTCGCCCTTGGCGCCGACGCGCCGCAGCGGCGTCGTCAGCCGCAGGTCGGCGTCGAGGAACGCGCCGTTGTAGCCGATCGAGCACTTGCGGCACAGCTTGCCGCGCGCGACGTGATGCTCCGGATCGCCTCGCACGTGCTTGATGCGGCCGTCCTCGACCGCGACGAGGACGCCGCAGGAGTCGTAGCAATCGCGCGGGCACGTCGTGCGGACGATCTCCATGCGCGGATGATCGCAGGTGGGTCAGGCCGGAACGGCCGCGGCCAGCACCGCGCGCGCGAAGCGATCGGCCACGCGTGTCGCGAGCAGGAGCTGCTCGGCACGCTGCTGCGAGGTGCCGAGGATCGCCGCGGGGCGGATCTGCCGCCGCTCGAGCTCGGCGGCGCCCGTCGCAGCCCACTCCTCGAGCACCGCGCGCGTGACCTCGAGATGGAACTGCAGTCCCCACGTCGTCGCGCCGACGCGGAAGGCCTGGACGCACGAGGGGCTGTGGGCGAGGCGGACGGCGCCGGCCGGTGGCGTGCACGAGTAGTCGTGCCACTCGAGCACGTCCATCGTCGGCGGTACGCCCGCGAAGAGGGCGTCGGTTGCGGCGGCGGCATCGAGCTCGATGCGCACCCAGCCGACCTCGCCGGCCGGCATGCGCTGCGCGCCGCCCTCGAGTGCCTGGGCGACGAGCTGCGCGCCGAGGCAGACGCCGAGCACGGGCACGCCCCGCGCATGCGCGTCGGAGATCGCCTCGCGCTCGCGGTCGAGCGGCGCGTCGCCATCCGTGCCGTCGGGATTGACGACGCCGCCGAGCACGATCAGCCCGTCGAAGGCGCCCGCGGGCGGCTCGGGCTGCGAGAGCGCCTGCCAGGTCACCGTGCGCACGCCGAGCGCGGTCAGTGGCGGCTCGAGGGCAGCGAGCGGCGAGTCGAGGTCGTGCTGGACGACGAGCACCGTGGGATTCGCGTTCACGGCCGCATCTTGTCCGATCGGCGCATCGGCAGCGCCGAATCGCCAAGCTCGTGAGATGCGGACGAGCGTGCTTCTCGCGATGGGTCTGCTCTACATCGTCTGGGGCTCCACCTACCTGGCGATCCGCGTCACCGTGGAGACGATGCAGCCGCTCGTCTCGGGTGGCGTGCGCTTCCTGCTCGCCGGCACGCTCACGCTCGGCGTGCTGGCCGCGCTCGGGCGTCTCGGGGCGCGGCCCTCCTGGCCCGAGATCCGCGGCTCGGCGCTGATCGGGATCTGGATCCTGATGGGCGGGGTCGGCGTCGTCACGCTGGCGGAGACCCACGTGCCCTCCAACCTGGCGGCGGTGCTGGCATCGACGACGTCGCTGTGGGTCGTCGGCTACCGCGCGCTCGGCGGCGAGCGCATCGGGCGCGGCACGATCGCCGGCGCGATCATCGGCGTGGTGGGCGTGATCGTCCTGCTCTCGCCGGGCGGCTCGGGCACGCACAGCCCGTGGCTGCTCGTCGCGGTGCTCGCGTCGCTGTTCTGGAGCACCGGCTCGTTCTACGGCCGCCGGGTCACGCAGGCGGCCGACCCGTTCGTCGGAGCGGTCATCCAGATGTACACGGCGGGAACGGTGATGACCGTCGTGGGCGTCGTGCTCGACGGTGCCGGCTCGCTCGATCCGAGCCGCGCCTCGGCGCACTCGCTGCTCGCCCTCGCCTACCTCGTCGTCGCGGGCGCCGCGGCCTTCTCGGCCTACGTGTGGGCGCTCCGCCACCTGCCGATCTCGACCGTCGTCAGCCACCAGTACGTGAACCCGGCGGTCGCGGTCCTGCTCGGCGCGCTCCTGCTCGGCGAGAGCCTCGACGCCTCCTCGCTGGCCGGGGCCGTACTCGTGATCGCCGCCGTGTTCGCGACCGTGCGCAGCGACGCCTCGCCCGCGCCCGTCGCCGCGGACTGACGCGGGTCAGAGCCGCTCGGTGATGCCCTCGCCGGGCAGCGCGCACTCGCGCGCGCCGGGCGCGCTGTCGCGCACGAAATCGGCGAGGCGGACGGCGTCGGTCTCGCCGAGCGACACGACGGCCTCCGCCATCCCGGTCTCGTTCCAGACCGAGAAGCGCACGTGGCCCGGCTCGTCCTCGTCGGGGAAGTAGCGCGACACGCGCAGCGCCTTGCCGATCTCGCCGGGGAAGGGCCGCGCGGGGAAGAACTCGACGAGCTTGCGCCGCGCCGGGGCAGCGCACCAGGGGCAGTAGCGGAATGCCGCATCGACCTCGCCCGCGCACGAACCGCACACCGGCATGCCTG